>JAUXRH010000037.1 GCA_030682075.1 Nitrosomonas sp. | reverse complement strand
CTACTGCGCAAATGGGACAAGCGGTTCATATTACCCTGATTTTTCGTTGCATAGAATGACTATGCGCCTCAAAATCCGGCCAATCTATCCTCGCTTTCCCACTTTGCTCGCTACGATCACTTAAGTCCGACAGACTCCTGGGCAAATAACAATACATCAGAGAATTCACCATCCGCGATATTTTCAAGATACCGCTGAGCCCGCTTACTTACCCCTGCACCATGACATAAATAGGACTTTGCCGCCTGTCCAGGCGGATAATTGCTAACGGCATACCCTTGCGTTTCTATTTCCTTTGCTGAAAGTGATGACACGGTTAATTTACCTTTACCCAATTTAATCACGAGTCGTTTCTTTCCACTGACAGCTACCATGAGTGCCGTATTTCGGTGATGATTAATCAGTACAATTGGCTGCATAGTTTAATTCGTATCCCACAAATAGATATGCCATATACTGGGATCTCATTCTTAACGTCTCGGCATCTGTGAGATATAGGGCTGGCATACTGCGCAAGATAAAGGTATGACTCTTCCACCCTGACTTCTTCACCTTGCTTGCGGCAGGTGCCTGGCATTGATAATAGCCATGAACCTTTATTAAGGGCATCTCTAAAAACTCAAGTTTTCAGGCAAGGCGAGGCGCGAGAAAAACATTTGAGCGCAGCATATGGTTGATATGTAAGAGAAAATTTTTTATGGGCAACGCCGTATTGCGACGAAACCGGGTAAGCAGGCAAGCCGCAAAGCGGCTACTCGCAAAATTGGATTTTTAGAGGTGCCCTTAAAAAATTACCACTCAAAAGCTAATTACCATATGTAGTTTCTCTGGAAAAGTTCTCCCAGACATAGTGCGGATAAACCGATGGTCCCGTGGGTATCATGAACGTTATTACATCAAATGCACCGACTACTGTTCGACCAACTGTGTGCATGACCCCTGAAATAACACCAACCGTCAGACCGTAGGGAATGCCCTCTTTTTCAGAATCTAATATTATATTTTTGGGAAGTTCAATAAAACCAGTTACCATGTTGGCAATACCCGTCGCCACTTTTTCGCCGGCCGTATTTTGATAACTTTGAGCCAACGCTGTTTGAGTAGAGAGAAAAAATAAAATAGATACGATGATGAGTGATTTAAATAACTTTTCCATTGATTACTCCATTAATAAATATTAAAAATAATATGCTGTCAATCGCCGGAAATACTATCATGCCTCAAGCCAAATGTAACAACGGTTTCTCAGGTTAAACCTTAGGTTTAAAGAACAGCCAATTAATTCATGAGCAAACGGACTCAAAATAAATCGACGCTTCTGCGACAGGAATTGACAATTTATGGGACTTTCCGTAAATTAATACATCAAAGCAATTGAATCTCAATTCATATACTATGCGATTAAAAACAAAATATTTTACCTCGTTTGTTCTTGTTTTCTTACTATGCGGCTTGGCTCAAAACGCGAATGCAACCCATATTTCAAAGCCTGTTTTCTCTAAATCACAAACTGAATATTTTATTGGAGAAAAAATAGTGCTGGATGGGTGGGTCAACTATAATCATCAACCCACTGCGGATGTTCTTTTAGACTTCAAGGTGCTCGGGCCAGATGGCGCTATTGCGAATCAGCAGTCTTTTTCAAGTGATTCTCATGGTCAGTTTAAGTTTAAGTTTGACACAACAAACCTTGCGCCTGGAATGTATCAGGTAACTGTCACATCCCAATGTCTGGAAGTCCACCGACCTATATGTACTCACAAAAGTCAAACACTATCTATTAAACTAAAGTTTCGGAGTTCAAAAACTCCATAAAAGAAACTTAATTATTTGATTAGAATAAGAAAGTCGGTCTCACAAGGAGTATAATAATGGTTGTCTTGCAAACAGCCAAAACAACTCAGGAGACCGCGATGAATCA
>JAUXRH010000027.1 GCA_030682075.1 Nitrosomonas sp. | reverse complement strand
CGATAGCGAAAATCGACCCCGCCGAGGTCGTTTTTTGCCGATTTCGCCGCCGCATGGTTGTTCCATGGGGCAAGAAATCGGCAAAAAAGGAGCCGGCGCGGTCGATTTGCAGCCGACGATTCCAAAGTCCGACAGGCTCCTAGTCACAGTTTCCAGATTAAAATAAATGGCAGAACAATTAAAGATTGACCGGCTGGAAACAGGTGCGCCCAGGATCGGGTTACTTTTCAACCCTCTGGGCGGTCAAGCGCGTAAACGTGAACTTGCCATAAGACAAATACTCACTGAAATTCCTCGTGTCATCATCCATGAAGCAACGAATGCCCGTGAGTTTAAGACATCAATAGATTGCCTGTTACAAGCCGACATTGATCTGCTGGTCATTATTGGCGGAGATGGCACGATACACGCCACGCTTAGCCATCTGTTCGCAACCCTGCCACCTGCAAAATGGCCTGTACTGGCGCTTGTTCCGGGTGGCACAACCAACATGACCTCGCTGGATCTGGGTGTTCGTGGCAAACCGGAACAAGTACTACAGCGATTATGTAATTACCTGCTGAAACCATCGGAATCTGTATTGGTACAGCGCGCTGTTTTGCGTGTTGAACAAACAGGATCTGAAAAAATTCATGGCATGTTCTTTGCGGTCGGACTCGTTGCACGTGGCGTAAAGTTTTCTCGAAGCAGTGTCAAGCAACTGGGTATTACGGGCAGCATTTTCACTATTCTCATTATGTTACGTTCACTCGCAGGCATGATACTGGGACGACATCAAACGGAATGGGCGCCTGCTGAGCTATCAATAACGGAAGCAAATGGGGAAACACATAAAGGAACCTATCTGTTTGCACTCGTCAGTGTATTGGATCGCTTGTTATTAGGCATACGTCCGTACTGGGGGAAAGCGCAGGCACCCCTTCATGTGACGACAGTAGACCAGCAATGCAAACATCTCTGGCGTTCTCTATGGGCGCTATTTTCAGGACAGGGCCACCGTCTTAAAGAACAGGATGGTTACCATAGTTGTAATATCCATACATTGGAATTGCTTATGGATGATGAATACATAGTTGATGGCGAATTGTATCAGGCAACCAGCCTGAATGGACCCTTACGCATCTCGGCAACAGAGCCGGTGACATTTTTGGTGCTATAGACAGATGGGCATCTCTAAAAATTCAAGTTCCCAGGCAAGACAAGGCGCGAGAAAAAATTTGAGCGCAGCATATGGTTGATATGTAAGAGAAAATTTTTTACGGGTAACGCCGTATTGCGACGAAACGGGGTAAGCAGGCAAGCCGCAAAGCGGCTGCTCGCAAAATTGGATTTTTAGAGGTGCCCAGATAACAATGATAGAACAAAACCGCACATCAACTCAGCAACTCCCATCCGAACTGATCGCTACCGTCGCATCACAGTGTCGCAATGCGGTGTCCGAAGATTTCCTGACACTGTCTGAAGCATTGATTGACCGGTTTGGCCCATCCCTTGATGCAGTGATTCTATATGGCTCTTGTCTTCATTCGTGCAGTCTTGATGAAGGTATCGCGGATCTTTACGCCGTGGTCGATAATTACCGCGATGCTTATTCACAACATCATTTAGCCTTGCTTAATGCCTGGTTACCACCCAATGTGTTTTACCTTGAAGTCTCCAAACAGGGAAAAACATTACGTGCAAAGTATGCGGTTATTTCTCTGGCAGATTTTGAGAAAGGGGCCAGAGACTGGTTTCATCCTTATATTTGGGCGCGTTTTGCTCAACCGGCACGCATCCTTTATGTCCGTGATGAAGCCAACCAGCAGCGCATGTATGAAGCCATCGCGCATGCAGTGGTGACCTTTCTTAGATCCAGTATTGAGGCATTAGGTCCTGTTGAAGCCAATGTGGAAGAAATATGGGCCAGCGGTCTGATGCTTACCTACGCGGCAGAACTAAGGACTGAACAGAAAACACGCGCGCGCCATCTGGCACAAAGCAATCTGGATGACTATACGCAACTGACAACCACTGCCAGGTCGGCATTGGCTGGAATACTTGAAGCATTACCCAATGGCCATTATCAATGTTTGCCCAGTACTGCTGACCGTCGACGTGCATTACGCCGATGGCGTCTCCGTCGTTGGCAAGGGCGCATTCTCTCAATCTTGCGACTGACTAAAGCAACCATTACTTTTCGGGATTGTCTGGATTATGCCGCGTGGAAGATAGAACGACATACCGGCGTCCACGTTGAAATTACACCCATGCTACGCCGACACCCTGTACTTTGGGGTTACAAGGTCATGTGGCAACTGTTACGACGGGGTGTTTTACGTTGAGAACCCGCACGCAGTACAAAAACCAAAAGCAACAGACTTGAAGCCTTTTACGATAAATTAATCAGTGAATATGAAGTAAATGCCTTTAGGGCGCCTCTGTTAATATGTCAGGTCTGAAAGTCATTGCTGAAGGAGTGGAAACAATACAGCAAAGAGATTTGGGCACCTCTAAAAATTCAGAATTCTAAACAAGACCAGGCGCGAATAAAAAATGTTTCCTTACATATCAATCATATGCTGCGCTCAAATTTTTTTCTCGCGCCTTGTCTTGCCTAGGAGTCTGTCGGACTTAAGCAATCGTAGCGAGCCAAGTGGGAGAATGAGAGCAGATTTCCTCAATTTTGAGGCGCATAGCGAGACTATGCAACGAGAAATTGAGGAAATATGAGCCATTGTCCCATTGGCGCAGTAGATTAGCCTTAAGTCCGACAGACTCCTAGGAACTTGAATTTTTAGAGATGCCCTAAAACGATAAGCCAGAAAAATATTTATTTTACGCAGTTAAAATAGTTGAAATCGCATGGACAAATCGACGGCCATCACATCTTTAGTAAGACTGCCTATGGAGATCCTGTCCACACCCGTTTCTGCCACTGCTTTAACATTTTTTAATGAAATATTTCCCGATGCTTCCAGCAGGGTCGGTTTGCCTACAAGCTGCTGAGTTAAAATAACCGCTGCACGCAGTTGATCAAGGCTGAAATTATCCAACAACACCATTTTCGCACCGGCACTCAGTGCGAGGCGCAATTCATCCATCGTTTCTACTTCGACTTGAATAAACACACCGGATGGGGCGATCGCGTTCGCTTTATGCAAAGCCTGTTCAATACCCCCTGTCGCAATGACATGATTTTCTTTAATGAGAATGCCATCATACAAACCCAAACGATGGTTAACACCGCCTCCACATTTAACAGCATATTTCTGAGCAAGGCGTAATCCAGGCAGTGTCTTACGCGTGTCTACAATTTTCGCGCCCGTCCCCGAGACCCTGTCAACGTAGCATCGAGTTTTTGTAGCGGTTGCTGATAAAGTTTGCAGAAAATTTAATGCCGTACGTTCTGCCGTGAGTAATGCCCGTGCGTGCCCTTCTACTTCACATATTTTCTGGCCTGCAGAAAGCACGTCACCATCTTTGCAATACCACCGAACTAAAGTAGCTGATGAAAGTTGCTGAAAACAGGCATCAAACCAATGAGTGCCGCACAATACTGCGTCATCCCGGCAGATAACGTCGGCAATAATTTTCTTTTCTTCCGCAATCAATAATGCCGTGTAATCGCATGCACCGATGTCTTCTGCGAGTGCCAGCCTGACATTATTTTTAATTTCATCGGTTAAATCCATGGAATTCACTTACTATCTCTAAAAATAGAGTATATGTTAACTTCGCCTACTTAAGGAGAACGAATGTCTGGCATTTTTGATTTAGCCATTATCAGTGTTGGGGCCATGCTCGGTCTCATCATTATCGGCGTAATTTTACTCTGGTTCATCCAGGACATAACTCAAAAGAAGCATTCCGTATTGCGTAACTACCCGGTTATTGGACGGATGCGATATATTCTGGAAAACCAGGGGAAATATTTCAGGCAATATTTCTTTACCAATGACAGGGATGAAATGCCCTTTAATCGTGCCACACGGGGGTGGGTCTACAGACACTCTAAAAATGAAGGCAGCATTGTCGGATTTGGCTCCACCTATGATTTACGCGAACCAGGCGCCATTATTTTTGTTAATGCTACTTTCCCGATACAGGAGGAAGAACAGTTACCAACACCCTCACTTATGATTGGTGAAGATTATTGCAAAAATCCTTTTGAAGCCAAGTCCATCATCAATATTAGCGGCATGAGTTTTGGCGCCCTTTCAGCGCCCGCAATTCGTGCGCTGTCACTGGGTGCAGCAAAAGCCGGCTGCTGGCTAAATACCGGAGAAGGCGGACTTTCGGCCCACCACCAGGAAGGCGCATGTGACCTCATTATGCAGATTGGCACCGCCAAATATGGCATCCGTGATAATCACGGCAATTTCTCACCCGAACGCGCAAAGAAATTGAGTAACGTCGTCAAAGCATTTGAAATTAAACTTTCCCAAGGCGCAAAACCAGGTAAAGGTGGATTGTTACCCGGTACTAAAATAACGAGTGAAATTGCCGGAATTCGCGGGATTCCGGCATATCATGACTCAATCAGCCCCAATCGCCATAATGATATCGGGAGCATTGATGAACTACTGGATAAAATTAATTATATTCGGGATCTTACCGGATGTCCGGTCGGTGTGAAAACGGCCATTGGTGGCTGGCATTTTATCAATGAACTATGTGAAGCGATCAATCGGCGGGGTAATGAATATGCACCCGACTTTCTGACCATTGATGGTGGTGAAGGGGGTAGTGGCGCCGCCCCCCAAACCTTGTTGGATAATGTAAGCCTACCTATCACCGAAGCATTACCTCGGGTCATCGATTCATTAATAGAATCCGGTTTAAAGAAACGTATCCGTGTGATTGCAGCCGGCAAGTTGGTCACTTCTGCACAAGGCGCCTGGGCATTGTGCGCCGGCGCCGATTTTATTAATACTGCACGTGGCTTTATGTTTTCACTCGGTTGCATTCAAGCAATGCGTTGTCATATGAATACTTGCCCGACTGGAATCACAACACATAACCCCCGCCTGCAAAGTGGTCTGGTTATTCAAGAAAAATTCTTACGCGTTGCCAATTATGCTACCAATGTAAATAAGGAAATTAATATGATCGCTCACTCTTGTGGCTTATACCATGCACGTGAGTTTCAGCGTGAACATGTGCGGATTGTTGAAACTGCGGGAAAAAGTGTGGCGCTGAATGTCATGTATCCCTATCCAGAAGAGCAAGAAAAAACAAAACCACTTTAGGGCGCCTCTATTCTGTTTCGTAGTGAATTTGAGTTAACCTGATCCCCCTCGCGCCCAAAAACCAGCAACACAAAATAGCAGGCTAAAACATCTCTGTTCCACTTCAAGTATGTCGTTTCAGCAACCGATAATTAGGAGCATCTGCAAAAAAATATTTGACTTTACATCCTATTAATCCACTCATTAATACCATCAAAAGTATTAATTCAAGGAGTTTCCTTGTTTCTAACCCATGATGAACGCAGAATCAGCTTCATTGGCGGGCTGACATTCACCATCTTGACTCTGGCAGCAGGGCTCTCTGTTTTTAACATTATGCAGGAACAGACAAAATCCATTCTTAGCAAGAGCCTTGAAATAGTATTAGACAACAAAGTTAATTTACTTGAGCATCAAATCGAACAGGGGTTGTTGGAAACACAGTCTGCTACTACGCGGCTCTTTCTGATTCAACATCTACAGCTCGCTCAGATACCATCAACCAAGAACAAAGGGTTGCTTGGATTAAAAGAAAGTGCGGGAGGGTTATTGCGAGCCAACTTTTCAGGTGTCGGCATCTATGATGCCGAAGATAATGAACTGATTAACGCCGGCAGTGTTGTCCAGAAATCGGCGTTAACGACTCACTTGGAAACAGGCTCAGATACCGATGCATTTTTGTTATGGGAGGGTCAATTTATTCTACGAATCTTCATGAGTGTCTTTAATCAGAAGAATGAACGTATCGGTCGCCTCATGACAGAGCAATACCTGCCAAGACTCACGGAAACATTTATTAAATCCAGCCTGATCGGTGAAACAGGCGACTTTATGCTGTGTTCCGCCATAAAGGAAAGCAATCTGGAAATGGATTGTTACCTCCGTGGCATCGATGGCAATCAGTTCAAACGTCTACCGCGCATCATATCAAATCAACCATTACCCATGCATTATGCCTTGGCAGGGCAACGTGGCATTCAATTTATCAAAGATTATCGTCAAGTATCCGTCGTTGCAGCCCATTCCCCCGTGGCATATGGTCTTGGTACCGTGTTAAAGATTGATGAAGAAGAATTGTTTTACCCCATCAGAAAACAGATTAGCCTGGTCATTTTCTATCTTGCCTTGCTGGTACTTAGTGGCGTTCTGATACTCTATTGGGCGATCATGCCGTTGCTTCGGAAGATTGGTCAGTCGGATCAGGAAATAAAAACAACCCATACTAAACTACAAACTGCCGAATACCACGCAGCTCATGTTTCCGAAGAACTTGCGGCTTATATTGACGCAATTGGCATGCTCGCACTACTCTCTGTTACTGATCGTAAAGGACGCATTCTTCAAGCAAACAGAAAGTTTTCTGAGATCAGTGGTTACTCTGAAGAAGAATTGCTTGGTCAGGATCACCGCATACTCAATTCTGGAGAACATCCCAAGTCATTTTTTATCGACATGTGGTCAACGATCGCACGTGGAGATACCTGGCATGATGAAATCTGTAACCGTAACAAGAATGGCAAGCTGTACTGGGTTGATTCAACTATCGTGCCAATCGAAGATAAGGCAGGAAGAATCACTCGCTATTTATCGGTCAGGGTTGATATCACCGCACGCAAACAGCAACATTCGGCATTGCACGAAAGACTGAAGGAAAGTATTTGTCTCCATGCCGTACGCCAGGATTTAGCACTTAAATTCAGTGACAAGGAAATTTCTCAGCGAGTTCTTGATCACCTCATTGCCGCCATGCAATTCCCGGATATTTGCGCGGGCATGATTGAATTAAATGGCAAAGTGGTAACTGCTGGCAAATACGACGAGAAACTCTCGCACAAATTAAGTACAAATATAACGATTAACGGTCAGGTTCAGGGTAAGTTACACGTATTTTATACAAAAACTGACAGGTCCTTTTTACCCGAAGAGCAAGTTCTTCTCGATATTATTGGGGTTGATTTGGCCAGGTGGTTTGATCGTCAGGAAACTGAACAACGCATCATTACAATGGCAACCCATGATTCGCTGACCGGCTTGCCGAACCGGCGTCTACTCCAGGATCGTATCAAACAGTTACTCGCGCATGGGAGTCGAATTCATTCTCAAATAGCGATACTGTTTATCGATTTAGATCACTTCAAAACCATCAATGATTCATTGGGGCATGATGTTGGTGATCTTTTGCTAAATGAAGTTGCTGTAAGACTGGTATCCTGTGTGCGCGACGAAGATACGGTCGCACGTCAAGGAGGCGACGAGTTTATTGTCGTACTTCATAGTATTACCGATGCAAGGGATGCAGCAATTGTGGCAGAAAAAATACTGGCTAAACTAGAACAACCCCATCAAATTAGAAAACAGGAGTTACGTGTCGGCTGCAGCATCGGTATTGCGATATTTCCAGAAAATGGCGCTGATGCGAACACGTTACTGAAAAATAGTGATGTCGCCATGTACCATGCCAAGACAGTTGGGCGAAATAATTTTCAGTTCTTCACGCCGGAAATGAATCATTTAGCTATTGAAAAACAGACTTTGGGGACTGATTTACACCATGCATTGGAACGTAATGAAATGGTTCTATTTTACCAACCCATCATCAATATGCCCAATCAGGAACTTAACAGTATGGAAGTGCTGTTACGCTGGCAGCATCCAAAGCATGGCCTAATCTCCCCAGCTAAATTTATTACACTGGCTGAAGATACCGGATTAATAATACCCATTGGGGCCTGGGTACTTAAAACCGCGTGCTTACAAATAAAAGCATGGCAAGAGCAGGGCTATGACGCGCCCCGTTTAGCAATTAATCTCTCTGCAAGACAATTTAAAGATCAATCATTGGTCGAGAATATTGTTTGTATCCTGGATGAAAGCGGCGTGGAAGCACAACACTTAACATTGGAAATTACTGAAAGCATGCTTGTCGACACTGTCGACAGTGTCGTTCAAACACTCAACCGCTTGCATGATTTGGGGCTGGGGATTTCAATTGATGACTTTGGCACTGGATACTCCAGCCTTAGCTATCTCAAACGTTTTCCGATCACGATACTAAAAATTGATCGTTTATTTGTCCGCGACATTAATACAAACTCAAGCGACAATGCGATTGTTGCTGCCATTATTGCCATGGCAAAAAGCCTGGATATCGGTGTCATCGCCGAAGGGGTAGAAACCAAAGAACAACTGGACTTATTGATACAACATGGTTGCATTCGTTTCCAGGGCTATTATTTCAGCAAACCATTATCCACACTGGAAATTGAGAACAGTTTACAAAAATGTAGGAATTAGCAGGACCCAGGTGCTTACCGACTGCATACCCTAAAGGGCACTTCTAAAAATCCATATTTGCGAGCAGCCGCTTTGCGGCTTGCCTGCTTACCCCGTTTCGTCACAATACTTCGTTGCTCACAAAAAATATTTCCTTACCTATCAATCATATGCTGCGTCAATATTTTTATTCGCGCCTGGTCT
>JAUXRH010000026.1 GCA_030682075.1 Nitrosomonas sp. | reverse complement strand
CTAGGAGCCTGTCGGACTTTGGAATCGTCGGCTGCAAATCGACCGCGCCGGCTCCTTTTTTGCCGATTTCTTGCCCCATGGAACAACCATGCGGCGGCGAAATCGGCAAAAAACAACCTCGGCGGGGTTGATTTTCGCTATCGACGACCAAAGTCCGACAGGCTCCTAGCGTTGTTTGTTCTACGAGCGTCTATCAGATTTGAATATGAAAACCGGAAAAGTGAGGACGGATTGATCCTATTCTTAAGTACATAATAATAGTTATTCTACAATTAAAAACTAGAGTAATATTAACCACGCCTCATCTATCCAGTAAGTCAGCCTTAAATTCGATAGATGTCTTGCCCATCTATTCTATGTATCATTTATCGCAACCTTATATAGGGTTTCGCAAGAAAGGATAAAGATATGAAGTTTACTGCAATATTCTTTCTGCTTAATTTAGCATTCGTTCCGACGGTTACCGCTGAAGAGATACAGAATCTTCAGCAACGTGCCAGCATTTCCTATGAACAAATGACGCAAGCTCAACGTGAAGCTAACGTTCTAGCAAAAGTGGCCGCTGATGCTGAACAACATCAGCAGAGAATTGAACAAAGGTTAATAAGAGCGCAGCAGGAAGCAACAGAAGCCAGAAAAAAATCAGCAGCAGCAAATCTTATCCTGAAGCAGGCAACACTTAGATGGCAACAGTCCTCTGATGCCCTTTCAAATGCATGGGAAAATCTGAAAGATCGGTAACAAAGGGGGATTTGATCGACTACAAGCGTAGAACCATTTGTACATGAGGAATCCCAGCATCCATAAATTCCTTCCCCACCACTTGAAATCCGAATTTTCTATAGAATCCAATCGCATAGGTTTGTGCATTAAGAGTCGCCTGTTGCGTATGTTGATTCCGAATCTCTTCAATTAACCGATATAACAATGCTCTGCCAACACCCTTTCCGCGCCATTCTTTTAATACCGCCATACGACCAATATGACCATTTGGCAAACATCTTGCGGTACCAATTGGCTTTCCATCGGAATCGACTGCCAAGGCATGAACACAATCAATGTCAAATTCATCCCACTCTAATTCAACAGGAACCTGCTGTTCATTAATAAATACAACTTCGCGAACAACACTTAACTGGAGACCATCTTCAAGCCAGTTAGCAATGCGAGTGGTAAAGATAAGCATTTAGAACAATTAAATGAAAACTTTCAAAAAAACAAAAATTCTGACAACAACTGGGTCTTAATAGGTTTACTTAAATGGATGGCGCAATAAGATCGTGTCTTCCCGATCTGGGCCAGTTGAAATCATATCAATAGGCACTTCACATGCTTCTTCTATGCGCCGCAAATAATTCTGTGCCGCCTTAGGTAATTGCGTAAAATCTTTAATCCCTGCGGTACTTTCCATCCACCCAGGTATTTCTTCATATACCGGCTCGCAATTAGCCAGCGCTTCAGCACCCGTTGGTAAAATATTTCCAACTGCTCTGTCGTCACTCCCAGCAATTCTATACCCAATACCTAGATTAAGCGATTCAACACCATCAAGTACATCAAGTTTGGTCATGCACAATCCAGAAACGCCATTTATCTGAATAGAACGCTTTAGTGCAACGGCGTCAAACCAGCCACAACGGCGTGGACGCCCTGTGGTTGAACCAAACTCGTTACCACGTTTAGCGAGATGCTTACCTACCTCATCATCCAGTTCGGTAGGAAAGGGACCTGCGCCCACACGCGTGGTATATGCTTTAGTAATACCCAATACATAATGCAACATTTGCGGCCCTACCCCGCTGCCTGGTGCGGCAGCGCCGGCAACACAGTTACTTGATGTAACAAACGGATAAGTACCATGATCAATATCAAGTAATGCACCCTGCGCACCTTCAAATAACAAATTGCTCCCCGCTTTATTTGCATCGAATAAGAGTTGTGGCACATCGGCCACCATGGGTTTGATTCTCTCAGCTTGAGAAAGCGCTTCATCCATAGTTTTCTGGAAATCTATAATCGGAGCATTAAAATAATTTTTCAAAACAAAATTATGATAATCAAGCATCTCACCCAATTTGGCAGCAAAACGATCTCGGAAAAATAAGTCTTGCAAACGTATTGCACGACGTGCAACCTTATCCTCATAGGCGGGACCGATTCCTCGACCAGTCGTACCAATCTTACCCACACCTCTTGCCGCCTCACGTGCAATATCAAGTGCGTTATGGCAAGGAAGGATGAGGGGACAAGCATCACTGATTCGGAGTCTTCCAGTTACATCAACCCCCGCCTGCTCCAACATGTCAATTTCATTCAGTAAAGCCTCAGGTGATATTACGACACCATTACCAATGTAACAAATTACTTCGTCACGCAATATTCCAGAAGGAATAAGATGTAACACGGTTTTTTTATTACCAATAACTAATGTATGTCCCGCATTATGGCCACCCTGAAAACGGACCACGCCTTGAGCATGATCCGTTAACCAGTCAACAATTTTACCTTTACCTTCATCACCCCATTGAGTGCCGATGACCACAACATTTTTAGTCATATTTCAAATTCTCTACAATTTCATGTGTCAGTATTAAAAATCAAATTGTTTCCACAACCCAGTCTCCATTATGCGAAACAAGCCGTCTGTCGCAGTTTAACGTACTTTGATTGCATTCCTGCCCTTGAAGTACAACGATAACTATCTGACCATTATCTCGCAGCTGCCTGATTATTTTCTCAAGCGCTTGATTATTTCTTTCATTTGGTGCCATGATACCTTTTGGGTAGGGATCTGGCTTTATTAATCTTGATAATTCACGTAAATCCATACTGAAACCTGTTGCAGGTCGCGCTCTTCCAAACGCCTTTCCAATTTCATCATAACGCCCACCTAATGCAATTGCATTAGAGCAGCCTTTTGTATAAGCGGAGAATACCATACCACTATGGTAGTGATAACCACGTAAATCTGCCAGATCAAATGCGATGCTATCAACGACTGATCTTAAGTCTTTGCCGACGATCTCAAGTTCACTCAGCGCTGTTCTTATTTCAGGATAATCCGGCAAAAACTTATGCGCAAGAATCAAGATTTTGCTGTCGCCGTATAACTCAGGCAATAACAATAATGCTTGCAGTATGTGCTTGCTCACACATTGAGTTAATTCAGCACAAAGTGTTTTTAATCCAGCAATATCTTTAGCTTGTAATATACTGAAAAGTTCTGTTTCTAATTCGGATGGAATATTTGCGTTTTTAATCAGTCCACGAAATACCGCAACGTGACCTAAATCCAGATGTACTTTCTTAATCCCGGAAATTGATAAACACTCCATCATCAATCGCTGTATTTCAATATCGCTCTCTAAACCAGAATGACCATAGAGCTCCGCACCAATCTGAAGAGGTTCTCGTGTGCGTGTTAATCCTGATGGAACCGTGTGCAATACACTACTTGCATAACACAGACGTGTAATTCCTTTGCAATTCAATAGATGTGCATCAATACGAGCGACTTGTGGGGTCATGTCTGCACGCAGACCCATCATTCTGCCACTCAGTTGGTCTATCACCTTGAACATATGTAGATCCATATCGCTGCCACTACCTGACAGCAAGGATTCAATATATTCCAACAAAGGTGGATTAACTAATTGATAGCCATGAACAAACAGAAAATCACCAATACGGCGCCGCAATGTCTCGATATGTAATGCCTCTGTAGGCAAGATATCTTCAACATATTCAGGAAGAAGCCAATTACGCATGTTTAAGAGTTATAAGCTACTGATCAGTCGTGCAAAGCATTTCTCAATTAATAAAAAGAAGCAGCAGCAAGCCAACCAGCATTGAGCTGAGACCTACAAAACGAATCTGACCATCTTCCATTTCAATTAATTTTTTAAATGCTTGACGCCAAGTGTGAGGAGACAGAAACGGTATCATACCTTCCAATATCAACATTAAAGCAATTGCAATCAGAAATGTATCCAACATACCGCGTATCTCCAATGAGATGAGTTATGACTGAGTTCAAAACAGAATCTTCCAGATAAATACTATCAGTCTATGTCTTACTCAAGACCGATCCAGTCTTATAGAGGAATTATAAGACGCTTTCCAAAATATTGGCTTATTATAGCTAATCAATGAAAGGATTCAGGGATTATTTATTTTTTGAAGATACAGAAAACTAAATTAGAAGTATGGGCTATTACTTAATCCTTACCAATATTACTAGAAGCATAAAAGTAACAGCCCAATATATGACTTAATAAGAAGTCTTTATCGCGATATGACTACTGCCTAACTGGTGCCTTCATGTACTTGAAAAAATCCGATGTTGGCTCAAGCACCATCATATCCCCCTTATCCTTGAATGTCTTTTTATAGGCTTCTAAGCTACGGTAGAAAGAATAAAACTCTGCATTCTTCTCATAGGCCGCAGCATAAATGGCTGCTGCCTGACTATCGCCATCACCCATTGTTTTCTGTGCATCCCGGTATGCGTTTGCCATGATCACCTCACGTTGCCGATCCGCATCCGCACGGATCTTTTCTGACTCTGCGGCACCGGTTGAACGCAATTCATTTGCCACACGTGTCCGTTCAGCTTCCATCCGACGATAAACTGATTCGCTGACCTCTTGAGGCAAATCTACGCGCTTCAAACGTACATCGATAACTTCCACACCAATCCCACGCGCATCAGCATCCGCTCTCTGACGCATAACCTCCATAATGGCATTACGTTCGCCAGAGATCACATCATGCACCGTACGATTACCAAATTCATCACGTAAGCCAGCATTAATGGTTTGAGCTAAACGTATCTGCGCTAACTGTTCATCTCCACGCACACTAATAAAGTACTGTGTAACATCGACAATACGCCATTTAACAAACAGATCGACCAATACGTTTTTCTTCTCTGATGTAATGAAACGTTCCGGCTCTTCTGCATCCATCGTCAGAATCCGTTTTTCAAAAAAGCGCACATTTTGTGCAATAGGAATCTTAAAATACAAACCCGGTTCAGTTTTTACGTCAACCACTTCACCCAATTGAAATAACAGAGCCTGTTGTCTCTCATCTACGATATAGATAGCGGAACTACCCAGGAAAAATAATGCAACGATGATACCTAATAATACTGATGTAAAATTTTTCATTTATCTTATCTCCCGTTCACGGCCACGAAATGACTCGCGTGTACGTATGCTGGTATCAGGTGCCATTTCCTGTAAAACAGGTGGCTGCATATAGGATACAGGTGGTGTTGATGAAGACTCCCTCATTTGACCCAATCGATCTAATGGTAGATACAGTAAATTATTTCCATTCTTTTGATCTATTACGATCTTACTTGTACTAGAAAGAACTTCTTGCATCGCATCCAGATACAAACGCTCACGTGTCACATCTGGAGCTTTGCTGTATTCAACCAGGATTTGTTCAAAACGGCTGGCATCACCCTCAGCACTTGCAATCACACGATCTTTGTAGCCTCGCGATTCTTCCAGCAAACGCGCCGCATTACCTGAAGCTGTTGGGATAACCTGGTTCGCATAGGCTTCACCTTCATTCTTTTGTCTCTCCCTGTCTTGTCCTGCTTTTACTGCATCATCAAATGCAGACTGCACTTGCTCAGGTGGCTGTGCATTTTGCATAGTGACTCGACTGATCGAGATTCCTATCTTGTAACGGTTCAGAATCTGCTGCATCAATTCAGTTGCACCTGCAGAAACTTGTTCACGTCCTTCGTAAAGAACAAAGTCCATTTCACTTTTGCCTATCATCTCCCGGATTGCCGTTTCTGCTGCCTGAAGTACGGCTTCGTCAGGATCCCGATTATTAAATAAAAAATCCTCCGGATTATTCAGGATGTATTGCACAGCAAACTGAATATCAACGATATTTTCATCATCCGTTATCATTAATGATTCTTTTAAAACTTTACTTCTTACATTGTTACGATACCCGATTTCAACAGTACGAACATTACTAACATTAACAAATTCCACTTGTTCAATCGGGTAGGGCATATGCCAACGCAAGCCCGCTTGGGTAGTTTCCTGATACGCGCCAAATTGTAAAACGATGCCACGTTGACCTTCATTGACAATATAGAATCCACTGCCCAGCCACACCACAATAAGCAACATTAAAATCATGAAGATGCTTCCACCACTATATTGCCTGGGGCCATCGCCACGCGGCCCTTTCTTGCCACCATCGCTGCCATCGCCACCTTTTTTTCCAAAAATATCACTAATTTTTTTGTTTACATTCCGTAGCACGTCATCCAAATCAGGCGGACCAGAATCACCTTTCTTTTTTCCCCATTGAGGATCATTTAATCCCATAATAATTCCCGTTCTGTTGGTTTATAAATAAGCTGTAGCACAGCCACTTGTTGCCTTTTCATATGTAGAATCTTTGCACAACCGCTCAGGATCCTTTGCAATTGCTTCCGCCAATGCCAGCCTAACAAACGCCAACCCTTCTCCAGTTCTTGCACTTAAGCGTATACGCGATATTCTACCATACTCATCACGCTCATAACCCTCTGAACTTGTCGATAAATTAGCCAAGTCAATTTTATTTGAAACTAGAATTTGTGGAATAGTATCTGCGCCAATTTCCTTTAATAATTTGTTTACTTCCTCTATCTGTTCATCACGATTTGGACCGCTCACATCTACGACATGCAAGAGGATATCGGCTTGAACTGTCTCTTCGAGTGTAGCGCGAAATGCGGCAACAAGTGTATGTGGCAGATCACGTATAAACCCTACTGTATCAGAAATGACCACAGTGCCCTGCTCAGGAATAAATAATTTACGTGTTGTGGTATCTAAAGTTGCAAATAGTTGATCTGCAGTATATGCCTGCGCACGCGACAATTTATTAAATAAGGTTGATTTACCTGCATTGGTGTAACCAACTATAGAAACAGACATTACGTGGGCACGTTGCCTCGAGCGTCGCTGTACTTTACGTTGACGTTGAAGTGCCTCAAGTTTTTCTTTGAGTAGTTTCATCCGCTTCCCGATTAATCGCCGATCCGTTTCTAATTGCGTTTCACCAGGACCTCGTAAACCTATCCCCCCTTTTTGACGTTCAAGATGACTCCACCCACGAACTAATCGCGTTGCAAGGTGCTCAAGTTGAGCCAACTCTACCTGCAACTTACCTTCATGACTCTTAGCTCGTTGAGCAAAAATATCAAGGATGAGGCTGGTACGATCTATTACCTGACATTGTAGTCGTTGCGATAAATTTCTTTGTTGCGCAGGAGAGAGGTCATGATTAAAAATTACCAGTGCGGCTCCCGTCTGTTCCAAGACTAATGAGATTTCATCCACCTTGCCACTGCCTGCAAACGTAGCAGGGTTAGGATGCGAGCATTTACCTTCAACCACGGCAAGAATTACCAGATTGTCACTAATAACCAGCTGCTTTAACTCTTCCAGACGTTCTGCATGTGTATCCTTACAAACGTCAAGACTGATTAATACTGCAGTATTTGCATCCTTGGAAACAGCTGCTTCCGAATGTTCAAGCGTCACGCTTTTCAGGTGCCTCTATAGGGATAGTTACAGCTCTCGCAGGAACCACAGTAGAAATTGCATGTTTATATACCATCTGCGTAACCGTATTTTTCAAAAGAACAACATATTGATCAAATGACTCGATGTGCCCCTGTAGTTTAATGCCATTAACCAAATAGATCGATACCTGGATATGTTCTTTCCGCAGTACATTAAGAAACGGGTCTTGCAATAACTGCCCCTTAGTGCTCATGGGTGGCTCCCTATTCTAATTATTGGAAGAGTGACTCTACTTTATTCTCAAGCATAAATTCATATTAGCATGTCGGAAATTATAAAATGGATTAAATCAATAATTCAGTCAATATGAAAGTTTTAATCCTTTATGGCGGCATCATTTGTTTTATCGGAGTTTTATATTCCATGTATCCGGGAGCCTGTCGGACTTAAATGATCGTAGCGAGCAAAGTGAGGAAGCGAGGACAGATTGGCCGGATTTTGAGGCGCATAGTCATTCTATGCAACGAAAAATCAGG
>JAUXRH010000025.1 GCA_030682075.1 Nitrosomonas sp. | reverse complement strand
CGTAGCGAGCAAAGTGGGAAAGCGAGGATAGATTGGCCGGATTTTGAGGCGCATAGTCATTCTATGCAACGAAAAATCAGGGTAATATGAACCGCTTGTCCCATTTGCGCAGTAGATCAACCTTAAGTCCGACAGACTCCTAGGTTAAAAGGCATCTCTAAAAATCCATATTTGCGAGCAGCCGCTTTGTGGCTTGCCTGCTTACCCCGTTTCGTCACCATACTTCGTTGCTCACAAAAAAAGTTTCCTTACCTATCCATCATATGCTGCGTCAATATTTTTATTCGCGCCTGGTCTTGTTTAGAACTCTGAATTTTTAGAGGTACCCTAAAGACTTTATTGCCAGGCGATGGTTCTGATTCTTCAAATAAAGCAGACTCCCAGTCTGACCGGATTTTCAGCTGGCGCCGCTGGAACCCTGCTTTGGTTCCGGCTCGCTTGCCGCAAAATCGAGTTCCACTTTTGCGCCGTCGGGGTCGTGGCAGAAGAGTTGCCACGTTTGTGAACCAGGTAACCGACGCAGATCAAATTTGATCTTGTGCTGGTTCAGTGTGTCGATGACCGCTTGCAGATGGGATGCCGTAAAAGCCATGTGATCAATAACCCCTTGCGCCTCTGCGGGCAGTGGCCGCCCTGCCATAATATGCAAAATCGCCCGGTCGCCGCAGTAGAGCCACGCGCCAGGTAACGGGAGCGGCGGACGATCGCCCTCCCTGAATCCAAGAACCTCAATATAGAATGCCTTGCTTTTTTCCAGATCACTGGCTAATACCGTAAAGTGATTCATGCCGTTGATTGTCACTTTGATCTCCTCTTGGGTTAATCTGCGTACGCCAGATCATACGGTATTCGCCTGGCTTGTCCAGTGATTCACAAATCCAGTGGCGCAACATAACCCGTCAACTCAAGATAACCCTGCCCAGCGGACTCGCCATCTCGTGTCAGTGTCACCGCGCCTTCCCAGTAAACCGCACCCGTTGATCGGCGCGAATCCAGCTCCTGATCATCAAGTAATGGGGTCAATAACCATTCCGTTGAATCTGTGCGAATGCGCATGGCTACAGGATAAACAGCGTCTGTATGCGGTGATCGCCAGGTACGTACGGGGGTGAATTCCACCTGTTCTGGCTTGAACAAGGTGACATGGCCTGATGCATCGCGCAGTGCGGCATAGGCCCATAGCCTGGA
Organism: Nitrosomonas sp.; assembly: GCA_030682075.1. Classification (GTDB taxonomy): domain Bacteria; phylum Pseudomonadota; class Gammaproteobacteria; order Burkholderiales; family Nitrosomonadaceae; genus Nitrosomonas. The sequence goes on along the minus strand of JAUXRH010000025.1, from coordinate 10,706 downwards.
ACCATCTTTACGGCGAATCTGGAAGGCCGTCAGTGCGGAACCATCGTCGAGACTGGCGCCCACCCAATCCCATCCGACGGCCTCCGGGTCAAGAATCTCGGATGACCATTCATGATCCAACCACGCACGACCATTGACAGTCACCGGCTTGCCCTGATGGAAGACGGCGCCAGACACGCTTAAGTGCGGTTCACTATAATAGTAACTGGCCTGTTCCGGTTTTGGTCCCTTGCGTGAAAAACCTTGGTCCCCTTGCAGCAGCATCATTTGCGTCGGCGTCAGCGCCAGTTGCAAACCAAAGTCACGTGCCTGCATGTCCACCCGGTAGTGGCCATCTGCTTCACGCACAAAACGCCAGTTATCCAGCTTCACATCGGTGTTGCCTTCCTTCGCGTACACCAGGTCAAACCCTGCACGCGCGGTCTTTTCTTCCTGCATCAATTTACCCACGGCCGGGTCAGACAATGCCACATGCGCAATGATCAACTGTTTGGGTGCAAACTGGCTCGAATTATCTGGATTGTGACCGGTGGCCGACCGAAAAAAGGTAACCTGAAAACCCAGCGGCTTTTTATCAGCGGTTTCCAACCAGCCGGTGACATACCACCACTCAATGCGAAAACCAGGGTGTGCGCCATAGTCATGCGGAAAGGTCAGCTTGTAATCCGGCACCACCAGCGGAAATCCGGGGGCTTCAGCGACGCTGCCAGTCGCCATCAGACTCAATAAGAGCACCAGCATGCGGGTCACCACAAATCGTCGGAATTTGTCTACGCACGGAGAATTTCGCATCACCAGTCCTCCCGTACCGCACGCACCGCATGACCTGACACCGCCTGACGTCCTGCCACCAGCGCAGTCAATGCCGCCGACACCAGCATGATGCCCGCCACCAGCGTGAGCCATCCCCACGGCAGATGCAGTTGCAGGGTCCAGTGGAAGGATTGCGGGTTCACAATAAAGACCAGTACCAGACTGAGGCTCCAACCCAGGATAAAACCCAGAATGACGCCAAGCGCGGTCAATAGCCCCCCTTCTGCTGCCAGCAGGATAAGAATCTGGCGGCGCATCATACCAATATGACGCAACATGCCGAATTCTTTTGCGCGCGCCAGGGTTTGCGCTGAAAAACTGGCGGCCACGCCAAATAATCCAATGACCACGGCAACCATTTCCAGCAAATAAGTCACCGCAAAGCTGCGATCGAAGATTTCCAGGCTTAAGGCCCGGATTTCACCGGATGGCGTTATCTCCAGCGCATCGCCAAAGGGTAATTGGCGCAGGATTGTCTGCGCTTGTGCCGACGTGGTTCCTGCCTGCAACCACATGGCGACGGTATTAATACTCCGATCACCGGATAGCGTTTGATAATCGGCCAATTGCATCTGCACCGCACCAAATTGGCGGCCATAATCACGCCATATACCGGCAACGAAAAACGTCTGCTCAGCCGTCCCCAACGGTAAAGTGACCCGCTTGCCGACCGTGTAGCCATACAAATCGACCATGGCTTCTGATACCCAGATGGGCATGACGTCTTTCGGCAGGCGCACAGGCGCGATCATGTCATCGGTCATCGGCAGGGTATTGCTGGGGTCGGTCATGTCAATGGGGCGGGCAATCAAGGTGATTTCCGGTCGCGTCGGTTCCAGTATGAAGGGCAAGGAACGAAAAAAATCAACGCGGGTAAAGCCCGGTAATGAAGCCATCGCCTTTTGTTCATCCAACTGAAAGCCGCCTTGATCACCAACCGATGCTGCCCGCACATAGAGATCGGCGGGTAAAACATGTTCCAGCCAGTCATCAACCGATACCCGGAAACTGGTGACCATAATCGCCATCGCCACCATCAGGCTAAAACTGGCCAGGACCCCCCCCAAAGCAATAGAAGCCTGATTAGGCGCGTTGGCCAATCGTGCCAGCAGCAGTGTCGATACTGCGCCCGTGATATGCCGACGCATTACTTTTAATAGAAAGGAGAAAACCACAGCGGAGAACCGTGGCATCAGCGCAATACCGCCAATCAACAGCAGCGCAATGGCGAGATAACCAAAGACGGGCAGCTCAAAAATAGGTGGAATCTGGGTAAACAAGAGTGCCAGTGATAAACAAATAAGGGCTGGCCAGGGTGCAGACAGCTTCGAGAGGGCCTTATCTTCACTGCCGGACTTAAGCGCTACGGCGGGCCTGGCACTCGCGGCTTCCCATGCGGGCGCGGCGCTACCCAGCAAAGTAATCCCCAGGCCAATGATAAAAAATGTAGCCGCCGCCAAGGGACTGAAATAAACGCTCGGTTTGACTCCAGGAAAAAAGCCACCGCCCAGATCGCCGCCAAAGAAATGCAATGCGATGGCCGCGATGGCATAGCCTGAAACAAGCCCCAGTAACGAGCCCACCACGCCCAAAGTGGCGCCTTCCAGCAGAATCTGTCGCAACAGTTGCTGTCGAGTCAGCCCCAGCACACGCAGCAAGGCAAACTGATGGCGACGCCGGATAACCGACAACGCCTGGGTGGAGAACACCAGGAATGCCCCGGTAAACAGCGCAACCAGCGCCAGCATATTTAAATTGACCCGATAAGCACGTGACATATGGTCAACCCGCGCTTCCTGGTCGGCGATTTCCAGCACAAGATATGAATCCCCCAGGACTTGCTTCAGTGCGGCTTTAAATGTATCGCGATGAATGCCCGGCGTCAGTTTCAGTTCAATGCGGGATAATAAACCCACATGCTTGAAGCGCCACTGCGCCACGCCAATATCCATCACCGCAATGCGTTGCCCCGCCCGAGCGCGTACCAGTCCACCCGCCACGCGCAGCGTCATGGTTTGTGTGCCGACATTCAGCGGCAGTAAATCCCCTTGTTTTACCTGCAACCATTCCATGGCCGCAGGTGACAGGAAAATCGCATCATCCGAGAGTCCATCCAGCGGCTTGCCTTCGGCTGGCATACCGAGCAGATCGGGCGAAATCATGGCGGCACGAAACATATCCGTCGCAAGTATTTTTAATTTATTGTCTTTCCTGCCAATCAACTCACCGGGGACAGAAACTTCAAATTCCAGTACCGGATTGGCAAGTTCAACGCCATCATAGGTGGCCAGGAATGGGTACAGTGATTCATCAAACATGGCCTGCCTGCCATGTACCTGCAGATCTGATTGCCCGGAAAGATTCTTGCTGGCGGCGGAGAATTCGTTGAAAGCGGCGGTATTGATCAGGTGAATTGAAAACCCGAGGGCCACACCGAGAGCAATGGCGATGATGACGACTATCGCCTGGACAAAATGCGCGCGCCACTCCCCCAATAACAGCCAGCGAGATAACAGGCCACGTTTCATGCGCTTTGATGTGCAACGGCTGGATGCAACCCATCTCTGGCCAGCACCAGGACACGGTCGGCGGTTGCCGCCGCTGCATCTGAATGGGTCACGATGATGCCGGATGCACCGTTTGCCTTAATTTCCGTGCGTATCAGCATCAATACCTCATGAGCCGTTTCGGGATCGAGATTACCTGTCGGCTCATCCGCCAGAACTAATTTAGGGCGATGAATCAGAGCCCGTGCAATCGCGACCCGTTGCAGTTCACCGCCGGACAGCTGGCGTGGAAAATGATGGCCTCTGCCGGGTAAACCCACATCCGTCAGCATGTGTTCAACACGTTCTGTCGAGAGGCCATTGAGCAACAAAGGCAGGGCAATATTCTGACTGAGGGTCAGGTGCGGCAGAACATGGAACGCCTGAAAAACGAAACCAAAGGCTTCGCGCCGTAACCGCGTCGCCGCATCATCGTCCATTGAGGAAATGGCGACATCGTCGATTAAGATCTCACCGCTATCCGGCAGATCCAGCCCAGCGATTAGATTCAACAAGGTGGACTTGCCAACACCGGAATCACCCATAATGGCCACATACTCTCCGGCCTTCAGGGTGTAGGACAAGTCGGACAACACCTGGCGTCCATCGGCGTATGCCTTGTTGATATGACGTAACTCAAGCATAATGAAGTAAGGAGTTTTGTGGCAGGTTAATAAACACGCTTATTTATCCTTGAATGTAACATGCAAATGCGACCTATCTATAATTTGTTGGAGATAAAAAAATGGCAAAAGCAAGCGCTCGTCATATTTTAGTAAAAACTGAAGAACAGTGTAACAGCCTTAAAAAAGAAATTGAGCAGGGTGCTGAATTTGGCGATCTGGCCGAACAACATTCTTTATGCCCCTCGGGCAAGAAAGGCGGCGACTTGGGAGAATTCGGCCCGGGACAGATGGTTAAAGAATTTGATGAAGTGGTATTCAGCGCACCGGTGGGTGAAGTGCAAGGCCCGGTCGAAACACAGTTCGGCTTTCATCTGCTTGAAGTCACCAAACGCAGCGATTAAAGACCGCTCACTTTCCCATGGCGTCATTCAGCGGCACGTGAATCAGAGGGAGCTGGCCAGCTCCTTTTTTTATGGGCCGTTTCCTTATGTCATGAAATCATCATCAACATCGTCAATGTCCAACCATCCACAGCCTAAGCGAACGCGCTGGCAAGCCATTAAAATGGCCGCCACGTTTGTTGTCCCCTATCACCGCCAGGTGTTTTACAGCCTGCTGGCCTTATTCTTCACGGCGGCCATCACATTATCCATCGGTCAGGGTATCCGTTTACTCATCGACCAGGGTTTTGCAACCCAATCGAAGGATCTGCTAACGCAATATGTTGCTGTCTTTTTACTCCTGGTCATCGCCCTTGCGGTCGGCACGTTTACCCGTTATTACTGGGTGACCTGGCTGGGTGAGCGGGTGATCGCGGATATACGTCGTCAGGTATTCAATCACCTGATTCATCTGCATCCCGGATTCTTTGAACAAAATCGCAGCCTGGAAATACAGTCACGCCTGACCGCCGACATGACCTTGCTGCAATCGGTCATTGGTTCCTCAATTTCATTCGCCTTGCGCAATTTTATCATGATGGTGGGCGGCATCATCTGGCTGTTTATCACCAACGCGAAATTAACCGCGATTGTGATTATCTGCGTGCCGCTGGTGGTAACGCCCATTCTGATCTTTGGCCGACGGGTGCGGGGATTATCGCGGCAGAGCCAGGACGCAATTGCGACGGTGGGGGCCTATGTCGGCGAAGTGCTCGGCCAGATTAAAACGGTGCAGGCCTATAACCATCAGGCGATTGACCAGCGCAACTTCCATGACCAGGTAGAAGAAGCCTTCGCCGTTGCCAAACGCCGCATCACCCAACGTGCGTTATTAGTCACTGTGGTCATTATGCTGGTTTTGGGTGCGGTCGGTTTGATGCTCTGGGTGGGCGGTATCGATGTCATCGAAGGGCGAATCAGCGGGGGCGAATTGGCGGCTTTTGTTTTCTACAGCGTCATCGTCGGCTCCGCCGTCGCCTCTATTTCTGAAGTGATTGGTGAGCTACAGCGAGCTGCCGGTGCCGCTGAACGCACCATGGAACTCCTGCAGGCGCCCAATCAGATACAGTCACCCGCGCAACCCGACGTGCTGTCAACGGTATCCGGCACTATCGACATTGAGCACTTATGCTTTGCTTATCCTTCTCGCCCTGATGTCCTCGCCATCAATGACCTGAGTCTGCATATTCGCGCCGGTGAAACCTTGGCCTTGGTCGGCCCTTCCGGCGCGGGTAAATCCACCCTGTTCGATCTGTTATTGCGTTTCTTTGACTGTCAGTCGGGGGCTATCAAACTGGAAGGAATGGATATCCGGCAACTGGATCTCTTTGCCTTGCGCCAGTGCTTTGCCTTGGTGTCGCAAAACCCCGCCTTGTTTTATGGCAGCATCCGTGACAATCTACGCTATGCCCGACCGGAGGCATCGGATGCCACCGTTGAAGCCGCCGCGAAAGCGGCCTATGCGCATGAATTTATCAGCGAATTACCGCAAGGTTATCAAACACTCTTGGGCGATGCGGGGCTGGGCCTGTCGGGTGGGCAGAAACAGCGGCTGGCCATTGCCCGCGCTATCCTGGCCGACGCCCCGATTTTACTGCTGGATGAGGCCACCAGCGCCCTGGACTCACAAAGTGAATTCTGGGTCCAGCAAGCCCTGCAACAATTAATGGCCCATCGCACCACGCTGGTCATTGCCCATCGGCTGGCGACGGTAACATCAGCGGATCGTATTGCCGTGCTTGATCATGGCCGTCTGCAAGCCCTGGGCACCCATGCTGAATTGATGCAATCGTGCCCGTTATATTCACAGCTGGCCGCTCTGCAGTTTCAGTTAACTTGAAGGGCAGTCAATTCCTGGTATCAAGGCATCAAAAATCGCGCTCTCTGAAGCGCAAACCCGCCTCGCCCTTGAAGTAGTCACGCAAGTTCGATGCGTTTTTTCTACCTCCTTCGCCAGTCCCTTCTCCCCGTTGCTAACGCTGCGCTGTCGGCGTATCCCACCAGCGCGAATCCTGATAGCCACCGGCGCCGACAAAACATTTGAATTCGGCGTTGGTGACCGGAAACCGACCCAGAGCAAAGGGCGCCAGTTGGACTTCATGCCGACGGGCTTCATCTTTTTCCAAACCCTCATCGCTGCCGATGGCATAAGCACCCCCCGCCATGGCAACCATCGGTGGCCGCAGAAATCGTCCCAGGTGGCCTTGTCGGGGTTCAAAACGCGGATCGCCCAAAAGGTCGAGTGCCGGCACGGCACTGATGCGCACGCATAAATCGGTGGCTGGATCGCGGCTGCGCTCGACCAGGCTGTGCTGCAATTCCTTGCGCAGATGATCCGACACCGACACGTCTGGTTGCGCGGCGCAGCGACCGGCCAGCGCACGTAAGAAATCCTCCTGCGCCTCCACCATGGCAGCCGCCAGCATAAACGTTTCCTCCCAGCCGGTGGTGGGCAGATCGGGTAATGCGGCCGATTCTGGCAAGGTTTGCAGCCACTCCGGCACGCTGGGGGAAATATCCGCTGCCAGCCACGCAACCTGAGCCAGGCCGATGAGCGCGGCCCGTGCTTCTGGCGCGGTTGACGCATTGAAGCGCTCGGCCAGATCGCGTGCGGCAAAACACTCCTGCGACAATTGGTGCACGAACAACACATCGTCGCCCGGTCGATCCAGTAGTTGCAGGGCGCCTCTTTCAAGAACTAATTATAAGTTACTGATTATAAGAAATATAAAAAGAAAAAAGATCTATTTTACTCACTTCATCATGTTTCTTCCTGACGCCTTGCCGCCTCCGGCCGATTACTACGCTAAAAATTCAGCGTTCTAAACAGGACCAGGCGCGAATAAAAAATATTGACGCAGCATAGGATTGATAGGTAAGGAAACATTTTCTGTGAGCAACGAAGTATGGTGACGAAACGGGGTAAGCAGGCAAGCCGCAAAGCGGCTGCTCGCAAATATGGGTTTTTAGAGGTGCCCTTAAGGGTCGCGCCGCTTCTGACTGGCCAAGTTAATTGTCGTCATACCGGACAGGTTAATTGTCGCGAGACAATCGTAGTCGCTCCAATCGGTAACGATGTATCCGGCAGTAATGTCATTGCTTATTTTGTGATTGGCCCGCCGTTTTACTGCATAGGCGGAGATATCGAGACTTCCGGCCATTGAAGTGGTTGATTAAGTTTTGCTCACGGCACGACTTATCGTGGCAAATTCTTCAGGATTTCAGTTACTATCTGACTTCACCCACTCAAAAGATGCAGTCTCCTAATGCCAATTGAAGTCAAAGAGAAATCCAGGCACGCCATCGTAGCGGCGGTTCAACTGCCAAACGTGAGCGACGTTGAATTCGAGGCGTCGCTGAACGAACTACGTGAGCTCGCAAAAACACTGGGATATGAGGTCGTCAGTACGTTCGTGCAGAAACGCTCCGGCTTCGACACGACGGCCTACCTTGGCCTTGGCAAGCGGCAGGAAATACGCAGCTTCGTGAACAACGATTCCGACGAGGAAATAGTCGCCAACCCTGATCACCGGGGCATCGACACCCTCCTGGTCGACCACGAAATCTCACCATCGCAGGCGCGCAACCTTGAAAAAGAGACCGGCTGCGAGGTGATGGATCGCACCATGGTCATCCTCGAAATTTTTCACCGTAACGCCCGCTCTCGCGCTGCGCGCGCCCAGGTGGAAATCGCGCGCCTCGGGTACATGGCGCCACGCCTGCGCGAAGCGGCGAAGCTCGCAGGGCCGCAAGGGCGGCAGCGTAGCGGCGTCGGTGGCCGGGGAGGCGGCGAATCGCACACTGAGTTGGATCGACGCAAGATCCGTGACCGTATCGCCGAACTTCAACAGGAGATCGTCGCAATGGATGCCGAGCGCAAGACGCAGCGCGCGCGGCGGCACGGACGCCAGGGACTCGCTGGCGTAGCGCTCGTCGGCTATACGAACGCCGGCAAATCCACCTTGATGCGGGCACTCACGGGAAGTGAAGTACTGGTCGCGAATAAACTTTTCGCTACGCTTGATACCACCGTGCGAGCCCTCCACCCGGAAAGCGTGCCACGCATACTCGTCAGTGACACCGTTGGTTTTATCAAGAACCTGCCGCACGGACTCGTCGCCTCGTTCAAGTCAACGCTAGATGAGGCGCTTGATGCCTCACTGCTGCTCCACGTCATTGATGCAAGCGATATCGGGTTTGAGCGCCAGCTTGAGGTCACCGATAAAGTGCTTGAGGAAATCGGTGCGAATGTCGTGCCGCGCATCCGCGTTTTCAACAAGATCGACCGCGTCGGCGATGCAACGGCGCAAGCTGAACGCGAAGCAGCCTTGCGAACACAGTATCCGGATTGCGTCGTGATAAGCGCATGCCGACCTGATCAAGTCGCGAAGCTACACCAGAAGATCGTCGCATTTTTCCAGCAGGGTCTGGTTGAGGCCGAGCTTTTCCTTCCTTGGTCGGCACAGCAACTGCGCGGGGGAATCTATGCCAGCTGCCAAGTGTTGGAGGAACGCTCAGACAGTGAGGGTACTTTCTTTCGGGTTCGCGGCGAGCCCGACACCATCCAGAACCTGCGCGAGCAGTTCAGCCAGTCGCGATGAACACAGTGCCTTTAGCACGCCTTTAATAATTCAAGTTTCAAGAACCTGTTTTTTTATGCTTGCGGTAGCGTGGTGTCATCAAATGTTGGATTGGATTTGTCACTGCGGGATTTGCGTGCGTGCATTCTGGATGGACAGATCAGCGTATAGAATTTACCGACCTATCCCCGTTCTTTGGCTATGAATTCAAAGTCATGCCTGTTGGCTAACCCTGTGATCGGACCACCAGGCATTCCATCCCCTGCCGGACTAAGCTCAGGCAAGCCGTACGGGCCTGGTTTTCCTTCATACCCACCAGTCGGGCTCGATACAGTTTGCGGTTGCTGATTTCCACCTCGGTAATCGCCACCTCGCCCGAGATCCAGCGGGTAGCGGCCTGGGCTTGAGCCTGAGCTCGGTCGCGTGCCAGATATGAACCTATCTGCACCTCCCAGCTGTCGCTATTTACTACGGCCACTCTCTGCGGCTCAACACGGATCTTCGGCTGAGCGGCCTGCTGCGTCATCACGGTCGGGGCAGGTGCCTTTCCCTGCAAGGATGCGGGTTTAGGTACGGGAGCTGGGTGGCTGATCCTCAGGGCTGCAGCCGATACCGCATGGGTATTTCCGGTCTGCTGGATTGCGACTGTATGGGTAAAGGTGCGATCCAACAACTTGGCTATGTGCTGATCGCGTGAGGCAGCGGTTTGCCCGCCCATCACCACCGCGATCACCCGACGGTTACCCCGCTTGGCGGAAGTGGCGATATTGAACCCCGAGGCCCGGATAAAACCGGTTTTCAGGCCATCTACGCCATGAGCATTTCGCACCATGCGATTGTGACTGTTATAGGTGGTTCCTTTGTAACGGAACGATTGGGTCGAAAAATAATGGTAGTGCTGGGGAAAATCCTTCATCAACCGCGCGGACAGCGTCCCCATGTCACGTGCCGTGGTCTTCTGCTCGCTGTTGGGCAGGCCGGAGGCATTGCGAAAGGTGGTGGAATGCATACCCAGCTTGCGGGCCTTATCGGTCATCATGCGGCCAAAGTTGGCTTCGGTATTGCCCAGCGCCTCGGCCACAACCGCCGCAACGTCGTTGGCGGAGCGCACGATCAGCGCCGGTATCGCCTCGCGCACACTGATGGTGTCACCCGACCGCAGGCTGATATTGGTTTGTGGCATAGACGCTGCATGGGGTGACACCAGCATCCGTGTGTCCATCATCATCTTGCGTTGCTCTATCGCCTGGAACAGCATGTAGAGCGTCATCATCTTGGTCAGAGATGCCGGATAGCGGCTGGCATCTGCCTGAGACTCGTGAAGTGCCTTGCCTGTGTCCGCATCAATTACGATAGAAGCATAGCGAGGATTCGCCTGCGCCTGATTTACCAGGCAGAGTAACAAAAGGACCGCAATAACAAGACTCCCTTTTCTCCCTGCACGTTTCAAAGCAAACATGAGATCTTTCCTCTCTGATTGTTGGTTAAAGCGGATGAAGCTACGTGATCGGCATGAGGTTGTACAGCCTTCGCCCGACTTGCTTTTGTCTTAGGGGCGCCTCCAGGAGTCTGTCGGACTTAAGGTTGATCTACTGCGCAAATGGGACAAGCGGTTCATATTACCCTGATTTTTCGTTGCATAGAATGACTATGCGCCTCAAAATCCGGCCAATCTGTCCTCGCTTTCCCACTTTGCTCGCT
>JAUXRH010000024.1 GCA_030682075.1 Nitrosomonas sp. | reverse complement strand
CGGCTTGCCTGCTTACCCCGTTTCGTCACAATACTTCGTTGCTCACAAAAAATATTTCCTTACATATCAATCATATGCTGCGTCAATATTTTTTATTCGCGCCTGGTCTTGTTTAGAACTCTGAATTTTTAGAGGTGCCCTCATCATTGAAAATTTTGATTTGAATAGCCTTTAGGTGTGATTTATGCTTTGGCAGGTAAGATTTTATCTTACCATCCATTTGGCACGAATAACTCAGTGGATTCCTGAATAATTTTCATCTGGGCACCTCTAAAAATCCAATTTTGCGAGCAGCCGCTTTGCGGCTTGCCTGCTTACCCCGTTTCGTCGCAATACGGCGTTACTCATAAAAAATTTTCTCTTACATATCAACTATATGCTGCGCTCAAATTTTTTTCTCGCGCCTTGTCTTGCCTGGGAACTTGAATTTTTAGAGATGCCCATCTGCGTTAGCGCCTTGTTTTGATTAAAAGTTATGAATTATTTTTTTAAATATATCGATTCAGGGTTTCTTTGGCATCATCGGTGAATGATTTGGTTTCGACGAAATCTCTGGGGATGTTAGAATCACCCGTTCGAGACGGAACAGAATTTTGCAGGTTTCTCTGTTTGTCCTGAGTTTAATAAGCAACTGGCGTGAATAACAGATAACGTAAGGCCGCATAAATTGTTCAGATATTTAAAGAAGATTAATGTTAAACAGCACATCCAATCCTGGTAAGTTGACCCCAAAAAAGGAACATGCGGGTAATTTACGTGTTGCCGCTATTCAGATGGCTTCGGGTTCAAGTGTGTCGGCTAATTTGGAAGCGGCATTGCGGCTAATAGAAGATGCCGTATCGCAGGGTGCCAGACTGGTAGTCCTTCCGGAATATTTCTGTATCATGGGCGTCAAGGATACTGACAAATTAGCGGCTCAGGAACAACCGGAGAAGGGCCTGATTCAGTCATTTCTCAGTGAAACATCGAGACGCCTGGGAATATGGCTGGTGGGCGGAACAGTGCCACTGGCTTCGCCGGAGCCGGGTAAAGTATATAACAGTTGCCTGGTATATGATGATAATGGTAAGCAAGTGGCACGGTATGACAAAATCCATTTATTCGGATTGGCGCTTGGTAATGAATGTTATGCTGAAGAAAAAACGATAAAAGCGGGTGATAAGGTAGTCACCCTGGAATCACCTTTTGGTCGTATTGGGCTTTCAGTATGCTACGATCTACGTTTTCCTGAGCTGTACCGTATGATGGGGAATGTAGACATTATCCTTGCTCCATCTGCTTTCACGGCAATTACGGGTAAAGCCCACTGGGAGACGCTGGTTCGTTCACGTGCGATTGAGAATTTGGCTTATGTTATTGCCCCAGGTCAGGGGGGTTACCATGTTAATGGTCGTGAAACCAATGGTGACACAATGATTGTTGATCCCTGGGGGGCAATCATTAACCGATTGCCACGTGGAGCAGGCGTGGTTCTGGCGACGCTTGACCCAGCATATCAAGCCAGTTTACGGGCTAATCTGCCGGCATTGGATCATCGTTGTTTGCATCATTGTTAACCTGAAACAATCGTTGTTGGGTTTTATTATTTTATTGTTATTGTCCAGAGATTAAATACCGAAAATCATGATTATTGAAAGCGCTAACAAGATTGATGAATTTTATACCATAGCCGATAGTTGCTTGTTGGCTCCTTATGATATTGATAAGGCAGGATTGCAGCAGGTTTTTGGCCAGATATTGGCACATAAGATTGACTACGCGGATCTTTATTTTCAATATAACCGTTCTGAGGGCTGGGCATTAGAAGAAGGTATCGTTAAATCTGGAAGCTTCAGTATTGACCAGGGCGTCGGTGTGCGTGCGGTTAGTGGAGAAAAAACGGCATTTGCTTATTCGGATGATATCAGTATGCCAGCGCTCGTTTCAGCGGCACAGGCTACCCGTGCAATTGCGAATCAAGGTGGTGCGCAGTCGACACAAATCGCGCGACGAAATGAAATAAGTAAAGCGCACAAACTCTATTTGCCACAAGACCCGATTGCCAGTCTTAAAGATGCGGATAAAGTGGTATTGCTGGAGCGGCTTGAAAGCTATGCGCGCGCGCTCGATACGCGTGTTATTCAGGTAATGGCATCACTTGCCGGCGAATATGAAGTCATATTGATTGCCCGTAGTGATGGTCTGCTGGCAGCCGACGTAAGGCCATTGGTACGTTTATCTTTGCAGGTTATTGTTGAAGAAAAAGGCCGCCGTGAACAAGGCGTTGCAGGTGGTGGCGGACGCTTTGATTACGCTTATTTTACGGATGATATCTTACGTGATTATGCTGAAAAAGCAGTGCATCAAGCGGTAGTTAATCTGAATGCGAAATCCGCCCCTGCGGGTTCGATGACGGTAGTGTTGGGTAGTGGTTGGCCCGGTATTTTATTACATGAAGCAATTGGGCATGGACTGGAGGGCGATTTTAATCGCAAAGGGAGTTCTGCATTTTCCGGGCGTGTAGGGGAGTCGGTTGCTGCTGCCGGCGTAACGGTGGTGGATGATGGTACTATTGCACAACGACGTGGGTCGTTAAATATTGATGATGAAGGTAACCCTACGCAATGTACTGTGCTCATAGAAAATGGCATACTCAAAGGCTATCTGCAGGATAGTCTGAATGCAAGACTGATGAATTTACCGGTGACGGGGAATGGGCGGCGTGAGTCATTTGCCCATATTCCGATGCCACGGATGACCAATACGTATATGCTTAATGGTGACAAAGATCCAGAAGAAATAATAGCTTCGGTAAAGCATGGCTTGTATGCGGTAAATTTTGGCGGTGGCCAGGTTGATATTACCAGCGGGAAATTTGTTTTCTCGGCTGCGGAAGCTTATATGATCGAGGATGGGAAAATTACCTATCCCGTGAAAGGTGCGACATTGATTGGAAACGGTCCTGATGTATTAACGCGTGTTTCCATGATTGGGAACGACATGGCGCTTGATCCTGGTGTGGGTACCTGCGGCAAAGATGGACAGAGCGTGCCGGTGGGTGTGGGTCAGCCCACCTTGCGAGTGGACGGATTAACCGTTGGTGGAACTGGAGGTTGACGAAAAGACAACTGGCCATTACCGTTAAAAATTTTATTTTTACTTGTTAATTGATATTGGGATGCAGAAAGCATGAGTGTGGAATTAACTGGCGCTGAGATTACAGTGCGTTGCTTACAGGAAGAGGGCATAAACTGTATTTTCGGCTACCCCGGTGGAGCAGTGCTGTTTCTTTATGATGAATTGTTTAAGCAGGATAAAGTTAAACATATTTTGGTCCGGCATGAGCAAGCAGCAGTACATGCAGCGGATGGTTATGCACGTTCCAGTAATAAGGTGGGCGTTGCGTTGGTTACATCGGGTCCTGGCGTGACAAATGCTGTGACGGGTATTGCGACCGCCTATATGGATTCGATTCCAATGGTTATCATCAGCGGACAGGTTCCAACCAGTGCGATTGGACTGGATGCTTTTCAGGAAGTGGATGCCATTGGAATTACGCGTCCCTGTGTTAAGCATAACTTTCTGGTTAAGGATGTAGCTGAGCTGGCTTCAACTATCAAGAAAGCATTTTATATTGCATCAACTGGGCGGCCAGGTCCGGTATTGGTGGATATTCCTAAAGATGTGACCCAGCAGAAAACCAGGTTTTCTTACCCTGAAAGCATTACCCTGCGTTCTTATGATCCGGTTGTTAAAGGGCCTATGCGGCAAATCAAGAAAGCGGCGGAACTGATTCTGAGCGCCAAGCGACCGATTGTTTATGCCGGGGGGGGGGTGATTCTAAGTAATGCGGCTGAACAGCTAACTAAACTGGTTCAGATGCTCAATTTTCCTTGCACCAACACATTGATGGGGCTGGGGGGGTATCCTGCTACGGATCCACAATTTGTGGGTATGCTGGGTATGCATGGAACCTATGAAGCCAATATGGCGATGCAATACTGCGATGTATTGGTTGCTGTCGGCGCTCGTTTTGATGATCGGGTAATCGGCAACCCCAAACATTTCAGCAATGAGAATCGTAAAATTATTCATATTGATATTGACCCTTCCTCCATCTCAAAACGTGTCAAGGTGGACGTGCCAATCGTTGGGGATGTGACTGAAGTATTGAATGAGATTATCAATCTACTTCAGACGGATAAGCATACGCCCGATCAGGCAGCGCTGAAGGAGTGGTGGAAGCAGATCGAATTGTGGCGCGCTCGGGACTGTCTTAAGTATGACCAGGATAGCCCGATTATTAAGCCACAAATGGTGATTGAGAAACTTTACAAGATTACTAAAGGTGACGCTTTTGTTACTTCGGACGTTGGTCAGCACCAGATGTGGGCTGCACAGTTCTATAAGTTTGACAAACCGCGCCGCTGGATTAATTCGGGTGGTTTAGGCACCATGGGGTTTGGTTTGCCTGCTGCAATGGGTACTCAACTTGCCAATCCTGGAGCTAAGGTGGCTTGTATTACCGGTGAAGCGAGTATTCAAATGTGTATACAGGAATTGTCCACGTGTAAGCAATACAAGCTGCCGTTGAAAATCATTAATCTAAACAATCGCTATATGGGTATGGTGAGACAATGGCAGGAGTTTTTTCACGGTAACCGCTATGCTGAGTCTTATATGAATGCCCTGCCAGATTTTGTAAAGCTTGCTGAAAGTTATGGTCATGTTGGTATGAAAATTGAAAAGCCAGAGGATATCGAAGGGGCGTTGAAGGAAGCATTTAAACTCAAAGACCAACTCGTATTTATGGATTTTATTACGGATCAAACCGAGAACGTATTCCCAATGGTGCCGGGCGGTAAAGGTCTTTCTGAAATGATTCTGGTATAAAAGAAATGCGACATATTATCTCCTTGTTGATGGAAAATGAAGCCGGTGCATTGTCTCGTGTCGCTGGATTATTCTCGGCGCGCGGCTATAACATAGAGTCACTCTCAGTGGCACCTACTGAAGATCCGACTTTGTCACGGATGACGCTGGTTACGGTTGGTTCAGACGATGTGGTTGAACAAGTTACGAAACAGTTAAATAAGCTGATTGAAGTAGTAAAAGTAATGGATCTGAATGATGGCGATCACATTGAACGTGAACTGATGCTGGTTAAAGTGCGTGCGGTTGGTGTTGATCGGGAAGAAGTAAAGCGACTGGCTGAGATTTTCCGTGGCAGTATCATTGATGTTACAGATAAATCCTATACGATTGAGCTGACAGGCGCTAGCGCTAAGCTAGATGCGTTTCTTGACACGATTGACAAGAATGCCATCCTGGAGACGGTACGTACGGGTGCTTCTGGAATCGGTCGTGGAGAGTGGACATTAAAAGCTTAAGGGCACCGCTAAAGATTCAGAGTTCTAAACAAGACCCGGCGCGAATAAAAAATATTGACGCAGCATAGGATGGATAGGTAAGGAAACATTTTTTGTGAGCAACGAAGTATGGTGACGAAACGGGGTAAGCAGGCAAGCCGCAAAGCGGCTGCTCGCAAATATGGATTTTTAGCGGTGCCCTTAATCATAAGCAATGTAAATAACTGAGGTCACAAACAGTCGTTATGTATCTTTAATAGATCATTCTGTTGTGCTTGTGCTGAAAAATTTTGAAAAAGGAAAATGATGAAAGTTTATTACGATAAAGATGCCGATTTATCCCTCATTAAAGGGAAGGAAGTAACCATTGTAGGTTATGGTTCGCAAGGACATGCGCATGCAAATAATCTGAACGAATCGGGAGTAAAAGTTACCGTTGGTCTGCGTGAAAACGGTGCGTCCTGGGAAAAGGCAAAGAAGGCCGGTCTGAGTGTCAAGGGAGTCTCAGAGTCGGTTAAGGGCGCAGATGTCATTATGTTACTGCTGCCAGATGAACAGATTGCTGCTGTTTATGAAGCTGAGATTGAACCAAACATTAAGAAGAATGCCACGCTTGCTTTTGCCCATGGTTTCAATATTCATTATGGACAGATAACGGTGCGTGAAGACCTTGATGTCATCATGATTGCACCCAAAGGCCCAGGTCATTTGGTACGCTCCACTTACCTGCAAGGGGGGGGCGTCCCTTCACTCATCGCAGTACATCAGGATAAGTCCGGTAAGGCGCGGGATTTGGCATTGTCCTACGCTGCTGCAAACGGCGGTACCCGAGGTGGTGTAATTGAAACAAGTTTTCGTGAAGAAACCGAAACAGATTTGTTTGGTGAACAGGTGGTCCTTTGTGGAGGGCTTACAGCACTGATTCAGGCCGGTTTTGAAACCCTCGTTGAAGCAGGGTATGCGCCAGAAATGGCTTATTTTGAGTGCTTGCACGAAGTAAAATTAATTGTAGATCTGATTTACGAAGGTGGGATTGCTAATATGCGTTATTCCATCTCAAACAATGCGGAGTATGGTGATATTTCTCGTGGACCACGGATTATTACGGATGAAACGCGTGCTGAAATGCGTAAGATTTTGCGAGAAATTCAGACAGGTGAATATGCGCGTGAATTCATTCTGGAAAATCGTGCTGGCGCACCTATGCTTAAATCGAGTCGCCGCCTGGCGTCTGAACATCAAATTGAAGTGGTTGGCTCTAAGCTGCGTGATATGATGCCATGGATCAAAAAAAATCAACTGGTTGATCAGAATAAAAATTAAATAGAGGGCGCCTCTAAAAATTCAAAGTTCTAAACAAAACGAGGCACGAGTAAAAAATGGTGACGCAGCATATGTTTGATATGTAAGGAAACATTTTTTGCGAGTAACCAAGTGTTGTGACGAAACGGGGTAAGCAGGCAAGCCGCAAAGCGGCTGCTCGCAAATCTGGATTTTTAGAGATGCCCTGGATTGAATGTGGCCTTTTATAATTAAAGATAACCTTTTTTCAAATTAAGTAGCTTTACTTCTCACTGCGCACATACTATTTATGTCTTCATATCCTCATCCATTGATTGCCCGTGAAGGTTGGCCTTTTATTGCTGGATCAGTAATTATTGCAATGTTGGTCAATATTTATGTTAGTTGGGTGTGGGCAATTCCATTTTGGATAATTGCAATTTTTGTTTTGCAGTTTTTCCGTGATCCACCACGTAGCATACCCTTTGGAAAGAATCTAATTTTGTCACCTGCAGATGGCAGAATTGTTGCTGTAGAGATAATACCGGACCCCTATCTCAAGCGTGACGCTATCAAAGTAAGTGTGTTCATGAATGTATTCAATGTTCATTCTAACCGTAGTCCAGTTGATGGTGAAGTTTGTGACAAATGGTACTTTCCAGGTAAATTTATTAATGCTGATTTGCCTAAAGCTTCCTTGGAAAATGAGCGCAATGCTTTATGGATAAAAACAGATAATGGTGCTGATGTGACGTGTGTACAGGTTGCGGGGTTAATTGCAAAACGGATACTTTGCCATGTAAAGCCAGGCGAACATTTAACGCGCGGTCAACGGTTTGGTTTCATTCGCTTTGGTTCGAGAGTCGACGTTTATCTGCCACTCAACACCAGGATTAATGTCAATATTGGGGACAAGGTTTATGCGACGACATCAATTCTGGCCGAATTTCGTGAATAGAATATCGTTATTTTTCTCAATGTAATATCATTTTTGGGCATCTCTAAAAACTCAAGTTCCCAGGCAAGACAAGGCGCGAGAAAAAATTTGAGCGCAGCATAGGGTTGATAGGTAAGAGAAATTTTTTATGAGCAACGCTGTGTTGCGACGAAACGGGGTAAGCAGGCAAGCCGCAAAGCGGCTGCTCGCAAAATTGGATTTTTAGAGGTGCCCTTTTATGATATTTCCCAAGTGTCTGTTGGATGTAAGACTGATCTGGTATAGGGGGTAAGCGGTTCATGTTTCCAGGATTTCTCATTGCGTAGAGCGACAATGCGCCTCAAAATCCGGCCAATCTGTCCTGGCTTTACATTTTTCCAGCGATATGATTGTATAAGACCTGATCGGTAGCCTCCTGGGTGATTTATCTCTGGTCTATAACTATTTATAATTTGAATTCATACTAAGATAATGCCTGATTCTCATCCTGCACGTTTCGTACTTAAATCTCGGTTGCGACGACGGGGTATTTATTTACTGCCTAATTTATTTACGACAGCAGCATTATTTGCTGGCTTTTTTGCTATCGTTCAGGCAATGAATGGCAATTTTGAATACTCCGCAATTGCAGTTTTTATTGCTTTGGTGCTTGATGGGCTGGATGGACGCGTCGCACGGATGACGAATACTCAAAGCGAGTTTGGTGCAGAATATGACAGCTTGGCTGACATGGTCTCTTTTGGTGTCGCGCCCGCTTTAATAGTTTATGAATGGGCTTTGAAAGATATGGGCAAATGGGGCTGGATTGCTGCTTTCATATACTGTGCCTGCGCCGCATTACGACTGGCGCGGTTTAATGCAAATACTGAAGTGGCTGATAAACGATTTTTTCAGGGGCTACCCAGCCCAGCGGCGGCTGCACTTATTGCGGGTCTGGTTTGGGTAATGTTGAATTATAAAATTCAGGGAACAGATATTAATTGGCTGGTATGGGCAATTACTTTGTTTGCCGGCCTGAGTATGGTTAGTAATCTGGCTTACTATAGCGGCAAAGAGATCAACTTGCGTAGAAAAGTTCCCTTTTTTGTTATCTTACTGCTGGGGCTGTTTTTCTTTGTTTTGATCCCAAGCCATCCGCCGTTGGTTTTATTCTGTCTGTTTGCAGCTTATGCCTTGTCCGGTTATGTTCTTAAATTATGGCGATTTTTCAGAGATAAACAGAATAGCGACCTACCAATTTCCTGATGTGTATTTTTTGCATAAATTACAGAAACTATTTATATTTCAAGGGATGAACAAAGTGAGCGTTGTTAAGATCCATTCGGGCTTATATCTTTATTTGTATTCAATGAGTTTTCTGCTGCGTCACGTGCGCTGATAATATTCCTTCACCCTATACTTATAAAATTTGTTTTCCGAGTTCCTGGAACTACTGATTAATTCATGAGCCAATGTCTAATGGCCAGGAGTCTGTCGGACTTAAGTGATCGTAGCGAGCAAAGTGGGAAAGCGGGGACAGATTGGCCGGATTTTGAGGCGCATAGTCATTCTATGCAACGAAAAATCAGGGTAATATGAACCGCTTGTCCCATTTGCGCAGTAGATCAACCTTAAGTCCGACAGACTCCTAG
>JAUXRH010000023.1 GCA_030682075.1 Nitrosomonas sp. | reverse complement strand
AATTGGTGACCACATTGGAATTAGTGCGCATCGAAGAATTCATCTATTCCAGCCGAGGCTTTCCAGGTCGTCCGCCTCAAGACCGTACTGCCATAGCCAGGGCGTTTGTGGCGAAAATGATTTATAACATGCCAACGACACGTACTTTGCTGGATCGATTGGAAGCTGATAGCGCCTTAAGGCGGATTTGCGGCTGGGAACGTAAAAACGATGTTTCAGATGAATGGACATTTTCGCGGGCATTTTCCGAGTTCTCGAAATCCCAATTGCCTGATTTGGTTCATGCCGCGTTTATCAAAAAAAGTTATGTCAACGAAATCGTTGGGCATAATTCCCGCGATTCAACTGCGATAGAGGCACGAGAAAAGCCGCTCAAAAAGGAACCTATCCAGAAAACAGCTGCAAAATGTGGCCGCCCCCAAACAAGGCGAAGAGCGCATCAAACCGTTGACCTGTATTGAGCGGCAGGCCAGTGGCATGGGTCTGACGGACATGCTTAACGGCTTGCCGACAGCTTGGGCGCGTTCCGCTGATTGACGTGCATCCGCGCCGAGATAAAGCCCTGAGAGATGAGCTAACGGCTGAAAAGAAATGTTGTCAGCTGGTCGGGCATAAAACCGTAAAACCACCGAAGCAGTACGCTATAACGAACGCAGCACTGTTGAACGCGTTAACGCCCTTGAAAGATGAATTTGGTGGACGGGTAGTTCGTGTACGCGGCCACGCTAAGGTCATGTGTCATCTGATGTTTGGCATTCTGGCGTTAACAGCCAACCAGATAATGATTTTAGTCACCTGAAAACTACGCCAAACGACTATAACAAGGTAAATTTATGGATTGTGGGGACAGCTATGCCCTGATTTTTACAAAAACGACAGAATAACTGAGCAAATGGCCTAATAGTGGGCCATTTGCTCAACTCAAAAAACCGGCTTGTCAGGGGTATTTATTAACTTATTCCGCTTGCCGTTAGATAATTTTGCAAGTGGCTCATATGCTTACTTAATTTTAATTTGCCAAAAGCACGGATTCTTGAATCAATAATTCTCTGTTTTTGGTTCACGATTTAGCAATATCTCTACTGCCATTCTAGCGGACATCCCGTCATGAAGTATGCTACACACTGTTTGAGTGATTGGCATTTCTATCTCTAATTCATTACCTAAATGCAGCGCTTCCTGTGCTGTATATACCCCTTCTGCAACATGGCCCAATTTTTGCAGGATTTCCTGCAATGAAAGGCCTTCTGCCAGCATTAAGCCAACGCGCCTATTACGAGACAAATCACCCGTACAAGTAAGAATCAGATCTCCTACACCAGATAGGCCCATAAAGGTTTCCATGCAACCGCCGAGCTTCACTCCCAATCGGGTAATTTCTAACAGTCCACGAGTGATTAATGCAGCACGCGCATTGTGGCCAAAACCCAGTCCATCAGAGATCCCCGCCGCAATGGTGATAACATTCTTAACTGCTCCGCCTGTTTCTACACCAATAACATCATTACTCGAATATATCCGCAATCGTGCACTATGTAATTCTGTAGCCAGTTTTTTGGAAAATGCTTCGTCATTCGATGCCAGCGTTAAAGCTGTTGGAAGACCCTGAGCAACCTCCTGTGCAAAGCTGGGTCCAGACAAAACACCACAGGGCGCGATACCGAAATATTCCTCATGCACTATTTGGTGCGGGAGTTTAGCAACTTGCGATTCAAAACCCTTGCACCCCCAAATAATCGGCACTGATTTCCCAGTCGCAACAATTCCACGTAATGTTTCACGTAATCCAGCAACAGGAACTACAATCAAAGCGAGCTCTGCTGTATCTATGGCCGCATCAAGTGTGGATGTTAGCTGTAATGATTCGGGTAACGAAAAGCCGGGGAGAAAACGTTGATTAACCCGCGCCATCGTCAGCTCAGCAAGATGATCTGAAAACTTGGTCCACAATGTTACTTGGTGGCGCAGGGAAAGGCTAATCGCCAACGCCGTTCCCCAGGCACCTGCTCCCAGGATTGCAATCTTCATGAACCCCAGACCTGATGAACTTGAATATACCCAGTCTGCCCATCACGATGTTGCACCTTAACCCAGCCTGAAACAATTGACTCAAGCCATTCCATGACCACCCGCTCCTGTACCTGAAACACCAATTCTGCGTTCACATCTGCAGCTTGATATACCTTTGCTTGTGGCACTGTAACAATTACGTAACGCTGATTACTTAATGCTTTCTGTTCCACCCAGGCAAGGCTACCGCTACTATCACGTACTTTAACCCAGCCATCAACATTTACTAACGCCTCAACCGGCCAAAAGCGTGTCGCCACATATAACTTTTCAGCTTTAAGTGATGGCGCATCATACATAATGACAGCATCATCTGATGTAGAAAGAAATTCTACTCCTGCATTTGCACGCTCATAATTTGCCAACGACACGACCAACAACATCATCATAAACCAATGCCGCTGTCGAACAGTTTTCAGAAACAAAACATTTCTCATTTATTCGCGCACATTCCGTATTTATTCGATTTTTTCAGCAGAATTCGCTTCTTCCTGCTGTTTATTCTGATGATAAATCGCTTCAAAGTTCACTGGATTCAAAATAATTGCAGGAAAACCAGCACGTGTCACAGTATCCGAAACAACTTCTCGTAAATAGGGAAATAAGATATTAGGGCAAGTAATACCCAAAATTGGCTTTAATTCATTTTCCGGTATATTACGTATCTGAAAAATGCCAGCTTGTTGCACTTCCACCAGAAACATTACCTTATCTTTTATCCTGGCAGTAATAGTTGCCGTTAGAAGTACCTCATACATGCTCTCATTAACATGTTCACTTTTATTATTAAGATGCAAGTTCACTTCAGGCTGCTCACGCTCAAGAAAAATATGCGGGGCATTTGGGATTTCCAAAGACAAATCCTTAACATGAATCTTTTCGATCGAGAAAACTGGTTGTTGCTGCTCAGTCATAAATTTTATTCCGATTTACATTTAATGTTTAAAATTGATAAACACCATCAAGAATCAATCAAATAAATTAGATTGCTAATAATTGAGCTAATTCGCCCTTGTGATCAAGTTGCGCCAAGTCATCATAACCACCCACATGTGTTTCCCCAATATAAATCTGAGGAACGGTACGACGACCTGTCTTTTTCACCATTGCCACACGTTGTTCAGGTTCGAGATCAATGCGTATTTTTTCGATTTCAGCGACACCTCTGGATTGCAACAGGCTTTCCGCTCTTAAACAATAGGGGCAAAATCCGGTTGTATACATCGTTACCTTCGACATTCAGCCTCCTTATCCTTATCGCTTTACTATTGGCAAGTTCGCACGTCGCCAGGTATCAATACCACCCATAAGGTTATATACTTGTGTAAATCCATTTTTATACAAAACTGAACTCGCATGCCCAGATCGAACGCCGCTTTTGTAAATCACTACAATTGGCCTTTCCTTGAACTTCTCCAACTCATGCCAGCGGTCCTCCATTTTTTCCGCAGGTATATGTGTAGAGTTAGGCAAATGACCTTCTGCATATTCACTATCATCACGAACATCCAACACCAACGCATTCTTATAATTAATCAATTGTATCGCCACCATTGTATCTATTTCCTTAATGGCTTTGCGCGAAATTATCGGCCAAAGCAACATTATTGCACTTGTTGCTGCGGCAATAACAAATAACAAATTCTCTGGTCTGAGAAGAAAATTGCCCTGTAAAATTGTCGATTCCATACGCTTATATTCACTTCTTTCAACGATTGATTTTATCAAAGACCGGAACATCCCGGGACTCCCCCGTTAATGTCGATCAAGCTGCGGAATA
Organism: Nitrosomonas sp.; assembly: GCA_030682075.1. Classification (GTDB taxonomy): domain Bacteria; phylum Pseudomonadota; class Gammaproteobacteria; order Burkholderiales; family Nitrosomonadaceae; genus Nitrosomonas. The sequence goes on along the minus strand of JAUXRH010000023.1, from coordinate 5,335 downwards.
ATAACACTGTAGACTCAATTAGACACGCTTGGTCTGCAATATAATATATTTAGTTATTTTATTTACGTTTGCAAGCGGCTTGCAAACAAGTGTAGTTACAGTACCCATAATTACCAAATTACGACTGGCCATATAAAAACTATGCTCCAGCATCGCCTTGGGTTATATTTTACTAAAAATTAGCCAGATGCTGCGTGCTTCGTCAAAATATAATAAAATAATATTATAGGGTACCTCTAAAAATTCATATTCCGTCACAATACTTCGTTGCTCACAAAAAAGTTTCCTTACCTATCAATCATATGCTGCGTCAATATTTTTTATTCGCGCCTGGTCTTGTTTGGAACTCTGAATTTTTAGAGGCGCCCTATATTCTCTCATTCAGTCCATTTAATAAAAAACGCAATTTTTTAAGGCTAACATGAAAAAACTAGTTCTCCTAAGACACGGAGAAAGCACTTGGAATAAAGAAAATCGATTTACTGGCTGGACAGATGTGGATTTAACATCTAAAGGCATAGAAGAAGCCAGGAATGCGGGTCGACTATTAAGGGAAAACGGATTCATCTTCGATATTGCTCATACTTCAGTACTGAAACGCGCTATCCGTACTTTGTGGATTGCATTAGATGAATTGGATCAGATGTGGATTCCTATCAATCTTACTTGGCGGCTAAATGAGCGGCATTACGGCGCTTTGCAAGGGTTAAATAAGGCTGAAACGGCTGTTAAATATAGTGAAGAACAGGTGCTGATATGGCGGCGAAGCTACGACATCCGGCCACCAGCACTCACGCTCAATGATGAGCGCTATGCAGGCTTTGATCTACGTTACAAAAATCTCGCCCCTCAAGATATCCCACTAACCGAATGTCTTAAAGATACGGTAGATAGATTCCTTCCCTATTGGAATGATATAATCGCACCACAAATTCAATCGGGAGGGCGTATCATAATCGCCGCTCACGGGAACTCGTTACGCGCACTTGTCAAATATCTCGATAATGTTTCTGACAAAGAAATTTTAAATTGCAATATTCCCACCGGCGTTCCGTTAGTATATGAACTTGATGATAATTTAAAGCCCATCCGGAATTATTATCTTGGAAATCAGATGGAAATTAAAAAAGCAATGCAAGCCATGACAAATCAGGGTAAAACAAAAACATAATATTTCACCTAAAGCTTCATCACATAATTTATGAATTAGTATTTTCTCTTGATAAATCACCACTTCAAATCGACCGCATATTGCCATGTCAATCATCTTTTGCGCACCCCACTCAAACTAATTCTACTTTGTGCGCTGGCACTATCACATCCACTTCATGCTTCACAAAAAAATAATAAAGAAGATCTGATTCAACTAAGAAATCGTATCCAAACATTACAAAAAGATTTAGTTGATAAAGAAGCTGCAAAAATAGAAGCTGCAGATGCACTCCAGGAGTCTGAAAGTGCGATCAGTCATGCTAATCGTAAATTAGCCCAGCTTAAGAAAGAAAAACAAACAGCTGACATTAGTCTTAATCAATTACAAATACGCTCTAAGCAAATTAAAACTAATATTAAAGAAGTGCAGGAACAATTAGGAAAATTGCTTTATCAGCAATATCTAAGTGGACCGCAGGATTATTTACAACCCCTGCTTAATCAACAGAATCCTAGCCAGACTGCCCGTAAACTATATTACTTTGGACATGTCGCCCGAGTACGCGCAGAAAATATTGATACGCTACGCATACACTTGGATGAACTAGAGATGCTCACCCAAATCAGCCTCAGAAAACAAGAAGAAATCACAACTAATTTAGTCGAGCAATCCAAACAAAAAAAACGGCTTGAACAAGAGATATCCAAGCGTAAAAATATCCTGTCAGAAATCTCCGAAAAAATAGCGCGACAACTCCATGAAATAAATAAGTTAACGCGTGATGAAAAGCGTTTATCCGCTCTGGCTAAACAAATCAATAAATTGGTTTCCGAGAAAAGTACGAATACCGCAACTTTATACAACCACAAACTACCAGATGCTTCCAGAAAAGGGCGTTCATTTATATCTCTTAAGGGCCAGCTGAATTTACCAGTACGCGGGGAACTTGTTAGTCGGTTTGGCAGTCCACGTTCGGGTAAGAGTATTACTTGGAAGGGTTTATTTATTCGCTCAACGAGTGGCAACGATGTTAAAGCTATCGCAGGTGGCCAAGTTGTATTTTCTGATTGGTTAAGGGGTTTTGGCAATCTTATGATCATAGACCATGGTAATAGTTACATGAGCCTTTATGGCAACAACGAAACTGTTTATAAGCAAGTGGGTGATATCATCCAAGGTGGTGACACCATCGCTGCTGTGGGAAATAGCGGTGGTAATATGGATTCCGGTTTATACTTTGAACTCCGCCATAGAGGTAAACCATTTGATCCTTTGACTTGGATAAAAGTAGAATGAAAATATCAACAAAATTATCGGTAAATACGGGAATAGCATAATGCATAACATACTAAAAAAACTTGGCTTCATTCTTTTTGGTGCGGTCGCGGGCGTCATGCTCAGTCTAAATTTTTCCGCAGTCGCCAACAAAGAAACTAAAGAAGTCTTGCACCCGCTTCCGATAGAAGAATTAAGAGCATTTTCCCAAGTATTTGGCCGCATTAAAAGTGATTATGTTGATCTTGTTGAAGATAAAAAACTCATTACTGAGGCCATAAATGGTATGTTGGTTGGTCTAGACCCTCACTCAGCCTATTTGGACAAGGATGACTACAAGGAATTACAAATCGGCACTCAGGGCGAATTTGGTGGCTTGGGAATTCAGGTCACCATGGAAGATGGCCTTATCAAGGTTATTTCGCCCATTGAAGATACCCCTGCATTTCATGTCGGCATTCAAACAGGGGATCTTATATTTAAATTAGACGATGTAGCGGTCAAAGGCATGACACTTAGTGAAGCGATTAAACTCATGCGCGGTAAGCCTAAGACACCCATTACTATCACTGTCATCAGAGAGGGCGAAACCCAACCATTAATTTTCACATTGATACGAGATATCATCAAGATTCAGAGTGTCAAATCAAAACTTATCGAACCTGGCTATGGGTTTATCCGTATTACTCAATTTCAGGAAAATACTGGGGAAAATTTAGCTAAAGCTATCGAACAATTGTTCCTGGAAAGTCAAATCACCATGAAAGGGTTAGTACTGGATTTACGTAACGACCCAGGCGGACTATTAAACGGCGCAGTCGCCGTATCAGCAGCATTTCTGCCAAAAGACGCACTCGTGGTCTATACTGAGGGTCGTACAGATGACGCAAAAATGAACCTTCACGCAAATCCTAGATTTTATTTACGCGGCACCAGTAAAGATTACCTGGAAGGGCTTCCTGCTGACATAAAAACCGTACCAATGATTACACTGGTAAATGGCGGCTCGGCTTCCGCTTCAGAAATTGTGGCAGGTGCTTTACAGGATCATAAGCGCTCTATCGTAATGGGCTCACAGACTTTTGGCAAAGGTTCAGTACAAACCATCTTGCCGCTCAGTAACGAAACAGCAATAAAACTTACCACTGCGCGTTACTACACGCCTAATGGCACATCTATCCAGGCCAAAGGGATTACGCCAGACATCGTCGACAAATCGGAGGGAAACGAATCTCAACGGATACGAGAAGCGGATCTAAGTCGCCATCTATCTAATGGTGAAACAAAAAAAACAGCACCTGATTCCAGCAGCAAAACAAAACTAAAACCTGGTGCCAAACCAAAGAATAATGATGATAATAAAAACACAACCCCGATAGAGTTTGGCTCTAGCGATGACTTATTATTAATCGAGGCAATGAATTATTTAAAGGGTATTACACCACTACCAGTGAAAAACTCAAAAAAGAATGATAGCTAACTATCATTAAAGTCCCTTTATAAATTGTCAGGGCATAAGGATTGTGGAAGATAGTCAACTACTACGCTATAGCCGCCACATCCTGCTGCCACAAATTGACATACAAGGACAAGAAACACTTCTTCGCTCGTGTGTGCTTATTATTGGTGCAGGGGGACTTGGTTCCCCTGCAGCGATGTATCTTGCAGCCAGTGGCATTGGCAAACTGACTATCTGTGACAATGATACGGTTGACTTAACCAACTTACAACGGCAAATCATCCACAGCACCGATTCGGTCGGCACACCAAAAACTCATTCTGCAAAAAAAACACTTGCAGGCATTAACCCCGAAGTAAATGTCGTTACACTGACTGAATATGTAAATGACAACAAGTTACTGCAATTAGTGGCAGAAGCAGATGTTGTAATTGATGCGAGTGATAACTTCACCACCCGTCATAATGTAAACAAAGTATGCGCCATTCAAAAAAAACCACTTGTGTCTGGCGCTGTTGTTCGCTTTGATGGACAAATAACGGTATTTGATTTACGCCATAATAACAGCCCTTGTTACCATTGCCTGTTTCCAATAGAGGGCGACAATGAAGATATGCATTGCGCAGCAATGGGCGTATTCTCGCCGCTGGTTGGGATCATTGGCTGTATACAGGCTGCAGAAACACTCAAAATTTTATTGGGTATTGGTAAGACCCTGAATGGCCGCCTAATACTGCTTGATGGCCTAACAATGAAATGGCGTTCAATCAGACTAAATAAAGACTCGTCTTGCAGGGTATGTGGCACTCCTGCATCTGCAGCGACCAAGACTGATTGAGAAATGAGTCTTCGCTCAGGTAAGCCTGCGCACACCTTACGTACTAAAGGACACCTCTAAAAATTCAGAGTTCTAAACAAAACGAGGCGCGAATAAAAAATATTGACGCAGCATATGATTGATATGTAAGGAAATATTTTTTGTGAGCAACGAAGTATTGTGACGAAACGGGGTAAGCAGGCAAGCCGCAAAGCGGCTGCTCGCAAATATGGATTTTTAGAGGTGCTCTCAACATGATTTACTTCCTTTGCGGAAAAATGAAATTTGATTACCCACGCCATTTCACATAGAGCCATCTTTTCAACAAAATAATTTACTCAAAGTCTCCCTACTATGACGCATCATCTTGTTGTTCAAGCAATATCTTTATATTATTCGTAATTTTTGATTAAGTACCGCATCAGCATCCTGAATCCAGGTACGCAACAACTTATTGCTTAGCTAGGAGTCTGTCGGACTTAAGTGATCGTAGCGAGCAAAGTGGGAAAGCGAGGACAGATTGGCCGGATTTTGAGGCGCATAGTCATTCTATGCAACGAAAAATCAGGGTAATATGAACCGCTTGTCCCATTTGCACAGTAGATCAACCTTAAGTCCGACAGACTCCTAG
>JAUXRH010000022.1 GCA_030682075.1 Nitrosomonas sp. | reverse complement strand
AGCGAGCAAAGTGGGAAAGCGAGGACAGATTGGCCGGATTTTGAGGCGCATAGTCATTCTATGCAACGAAAAATCAGGGTAATATGAACCGCTTGTCCCATTTGCGCAGTAGATCAACCTTAAGTCCGACAGACTCCTAGAACCTAACTTTGTTATTAAAGAAGAGATTTTTACATCAACTAATAACAACTATGATTTTGAAACTCCCATTTATCGGCTTGCACTATCGCAAAAATATCAAAAGCTCATAAAAAGAATTTCGGCGGTAATTGATCATGTTGAAACGGTTAAAGACATTATCGATATTGATATCACTAGTTTTTCAAAATTACCTGCGGTAGGCAAGTTGTACGTTGATTCGTTGATGAATTTACAAAATGCGCTTTTACCAGCAAAAACAAATGAAAATATTCTTTCAAAACTTTATGTAAATTATGGCTTTCTAACTGGAGCAGAAATTAAGCAATTAAAAAAGATTGAAAAATTTTATGAAGGACAAATTGATATTCGTAATGTAAATACACTTTTAAATCTTGATACAGTTGATTTAACAAAACAAGAAGGATTCGGTGCTTTATTTCTAACTGCTCTAAACAATTTGCAAAATAAGATAAAAAATAAGCTCGTTGCGTTACCCGAAAACATAGCAGAACAAACCATAAAACAGAGAGGCTTGTTTATATCAAGTGAAATTGCTTTTATTGAATTCAATGAGATAGATAATATTTTAATTGAAGATATTGAAGGCTATTTATGGACATTAAATGAAATGAGAATGGATGTTGCACTTTCGCGTTGGGGTTTTAATCAAAAACATGAAACCCTTGAAGAAGTCGGAAGCCGCTATAACTTAACAAGAGAGCGAATACGGCAATTTGAAAAGTCTATCAATATCAATCTGACATTAAATTTTAGAATACAACCAAAGGTTTTATGGGCAAATATCCGTGAAAAAATGACTGAAGATTTAACGGTATTGTTGCCCAACTTAGCCAAATGTTTCGCCACGGATAAGCTGTTCTACGCCTTTATCGAATTATGCTGCCAAGTTGAAAGCGACAGTATTCGTGAAATAATTTTCACCAAAATTAACACTAAAATTATCAATCAGTTATTTTGTACTAATCCGTCACCTATTGCCCAAGAAATCATCATCAATGAACTGATGTCAAACTATGGTTACAGTAAAGCCTCGGCGATTAATGGCATTAAACAACTAGAGAAAATCGATAAAATAGAAATAACTGAACAAGGTATTTATCCTAAAAAACTTGGCAAAATAGTAGCTGTTGCCCATGCCTTAGCTTGTCATCCCGAAGGATTGCCTTGGAAAGATGTCGTTAGAATTCTGAATAAAAAAAACTATTCAACGACATTATTCGATGAGACAAGGCAAGCACCAAGCGCTTTTAGCGATTCTGAATATATTTATTTATGCGGCAAAGGGACTTATCGAAATTTGCTATTCCTTGATCTTGAGCAGTTTGACATCCCTGAAATCATGCAACATCTGATTGGCTATTTTAAACAGAAACAAATAACGGCTTTGCATTTGCACGACTATTACTATCAAGCCAAAGTCCAACGCAGTGAAATAGAGTATTTCACCTTACGTCATTTTGTTAGAGATTATGGCGAAGAATACGGGCTTTATTTTAATGGCAAATCAGGTTCAGACAGCATAAGCCTTGATCCTGATTCAAGACGTATCACCCAAGCCGATGTCATTATCAAAGTGCTTAATGAATCCAAAGTAGCCATGACTATGCAGGAAATAGCTGAGCGATTGAGAAGTAAAAGTGCTGGTCATGCCGGATTTTATATCAGCAATTTTATGGAAGAAGGCAAGGTAGTTCGCGTTGATAAAATGGTCTATACCACACCCGAAAAAGCCTTCCGCAATATCGACACTGATGCCGTCATGCAGGTTATTAGGGAGATTTTAAATGTAAAAGATGTCATCGTTGAGGCAGACGTGTTTCGTGAATACGTGAATATGGAACTGAATTTAAGCTATTCAAAATACATCTATGCTGCCCTAGTCAACACCCAGTTAAAAGAATTGGGATGGTATCGCCATAACACGCTATTCAGTAAAAATCCGATACTATACAAAAACTTGTTGGATATGAGCACGAAATTATGTAATCCGAAGCTCCCCAATGACGAGAATACTAAGGTTCTCCAGCAAACAGTATGGTTGAGCGACGCAGTGGCCGCATCAGTAATTCAACAATGGAGAAAGACTCTTGCGTCTTCGCAATGAGCATCTTTTTCGCCTTCGATAAATGGTTCGAATCTATATGCCAAAAAAGAAGAAACTGATCGTCATGGTGTCCTCGACCGTTTACGGCATCGAGGAATTGCTCGAACGCATCTATGCCATCCTGACCCGTTTCGGCTATGAGGTGTGGATGTCGCACAAGGGAACGATGCCGGTGGTTTCGACCAAGAGCACGTTCGATAACTGTCTGCACGCAGTTGAGCAGTGCGATTTGTTTCTGAGCATCATCACCACGCATTACGGTTCCGGCAAAGGGGGTGCGGGTGCGCTTTCCATCACGCATCGGGAGTTGTTACGGGCGATTGAGTTGAACAAGCCGCGCTGGATTTTGGCTCACGACCAGGTAGTGTTTGCTCGCACGCTGCTGAGCAATCTTGAACCTGGTTACGAAAATGCCAAGAAGCGCGCTGCACTGGGGTTGAAGAAAAATTCAGTGATTGATGATTTACGCGTGATCGATATGTACGAGGCGGCGATACGCCATGATGTGCAATTTGCCGAGCGCGAGGGGAATTGGGTACAAAAATTCGTAAGCCCGGAGGATGCGCAGTTGTATGCAAGCGCGCAGTTTCATCGGTATCAGGAGGTGGAGAGTTTTCTTGATGAGCACTTTGAGAATCCGGCAGCAGTGGCGCAGCGAGTGGCACAGGAGGGCAAGCAATGATTGCGGAACTTATAAGGAGGCAGATTCGGCAGGGTGAGGGGCTGGGCACCGAGTTCAAGGCCGATGTACGCAATCTTGAAACGATCGCTCGGACGGTTTGTGCGTTTTTGAACACGCACGGTGGCACGATTTTTTGCGGGGTGGATGAGCGCGGCAAGTTGGTTGGTATCGAGCCAGTTGCAGACGATATTCAGACGATTCACGCTTATCTGCTGGAGGCGATAACCCCCAAGGCTTTATTCACGGTGAATAAGGATCAAGAGGATGGGAAAGCCATTCTTTCCATTGAGGTACCGGAGGGTAAAGATCGACCTTATGTTTTGGCCGGTAGCGTCTATGTGCGCCAAGGCAGTGCCACGCGCATGGCGGATGCCGCCACGTTGCGCGACATGGTTCAGTCGAAGTCGGTGGAGGCGGAACGCTGGGAGCGCCGTCCTTCGATGGCGATGGAAGAAAGTGATTTGGATCGTGATGAGGTACGTCGCACCGCGCAGCAGGCGAAAGAGTCTGGGCGGTTTTCGTTTCATGACAGCGATGACGATATTTCGGTTTTGCAGGCGTTGGCGGTGTATTCGTCCAAGGGGTTTACGCAGGCGGCGGATGTGCTGTTCGCAAAAAATCCGGCACTGCGTCATCCTCAGACGCGAGTGCGTGTAACCCGCTTTGCGTCGGACAAGGGCGGCGATGCTTATCTGGATGACCGACAGTTGCATGGGCCGCTGGTCAAGGTTTTCGAGCAGGCTTTCGATATTGTTTCCCAGCATGTGAAGTGGGAATCCAAATTTCAGGTCGGCGAGTTGCGCCGTGAGGATCGTCCCGAATATCCGTTTGAGGCGTTGCGTGAGGGGCTGGTGAATGCTTTTGCACATCGGGATTACGCGGGATTTTCGGGGGGCATCGCGGTTGGCATTTATCCGAACCGGATTGAAATCTGGAACTCTGGTCATTTCCCCGAGGGGATGAAGCCCGCCGATCTTTCCAGAAACCATCCCTCATTGCCGACCAATCCCGACATTGCGCATGTGCTGTATCTGCACGGTTTGATGGAGCGTATCGGGCGCGGCGCGCAGATGATTATCAGGGTGTGTCATGACCACGGTCTGCCCACGCCAAAATGGGCAGACCGGCCAACTGGGGTGACGCTGACAATCTTTGGGCGCACTGGGCAAGAAGCTGCACCGCTAATAGCCAATCCAAGGCAGCAAGCATTGCTGGCGCAGATGAATACTGGCGACCAAATTCGCCCCGGCGAATATCATCAGCGATTCGCGGCAGATGTATCGGATCGCCAAGCGCGGCGCGACCTTGTTGAGCTGGAAGATGCGGGCTTGTTTTTGCGGGTGGGCAAGGGGGCGGGCACTCTATATCGCCGGACTGAGCGGACATGGGAAGGCGAGAACCGGACATGAACCGGACATGCTGCTGGGGATATTGTTCAAGCAAGTCTGCTAGATAACTCGTTGTTTTTTTGATTTGAAGGCAAGGGATGTTTGTTTTGTCAGGTATGGCGAAGAGGCATAACCGGACATGATCGGACAAAATCTGCTGGCGAGAGCATTCGTAATTGGTTGCGCCGATTGCAGGAAATGATAATCAGGTAGGAGGTAACGCTCATCCGTCGTGCGTTGGAGGAAATCGCACATACGCCAACACGCTGGGAAAACAGCACAAGCGGTGTCAGGTCTTGCGATACAACATACATTCCACTCCTACTCCGTATTTTCAGCTGTTATTTGTATTAACGCAAGACGCGACCCTGTTGTCCCTGTTGTCCCGCAGGCAGCTTAGAAAATCCCGCGTGCTTCGTCGTATCGATGCGGCGGGTTCGCTGCCGCACAGGCAGCTTAGAAATGCAAGATGAAGAGGACGACGCCTGTCGGGGTATAGAGACCAAAGAACAATTTTTTATATAACGAAGGATGTGATGGGCGCAAGGTTCTCTAGGAGTCTGTCGGACTTAAGTGATCGCACAAACGGTGTCAGGTCTTGCGATACAACATACATTCCACTCCTACTCCGTATTTTCAGCTGTTATTTGTATTAACGCAAGACGCGACCCTGTTGTCCCGCACTTACATATCCATCATATGCTGCGTCAATATTTTTTATTCGCGCCTGGTCTTGTTTAGAACTCTGAATTTTTAGAGGCGCCCTCTATTCTCTCTCTTAAGTAACCCCATCTAACCAATTGTTTTATATAAACATATTTTGAGTGACATTCGGGCGATTTTCGGCTTTGGCCCGATTACCCCGCTATTCAGTAAGCCTGCTGACGCAAAAAAACCGGTCACTTCTTGTGAAGTAACGTAAAACAGATACTTTAGCCTAATTGGTCGTAGCTGGTTTTAATATTCATTCATCTGGAATGGGCCTTGTTTGCAACATAACTATCTGTCATAAATAGATATTTCATGTACTTGTAGGCGAAATTCCTATATGTTCGTAGGGAAAAACCCTATGTCTGTTTTGGTTCTACTTCTATTTACTTAATCCCCGTCCAGATTGACAATGTTTCCACTGCGTCACACATTTTGTTTGGTTTCTTGTGTATTAAATAAAAGGAGTATCAAAATGGAAACAAATCAGATTCTTGATGAAATTAGAGAAATAAATCTTGGGTATATGTTATTGGCGCAGCAATTGGTTCGGGAAGATAAGGTCGCAGCAATATACAGGTTAGGAATCAGCCAGGAGATTGCCGATATTATCGAGTGCCTTAGTTCTAGTCAGCTTCTGAGAATGGCTGCTAGTAATACGCTGTTATGTCGATTCCGGTTTAATGACCACTTAATTGCAGAATTGCTAATAAGTCATGAAAGTGACAAGGCGGTATCACATTCGCATGCAGCCATATTAATGGCTGGTCAACCAGCTGAAGTAATTGCTTAACTTGTTTGTAAAAAAGGGCTAATGCTATGCGTAATAAAAGTATTCTAACGGAAGCAAAACAAATTCAACTTGCAACTGAACTGGTTAAGCTAGGCTCGCGGTTACAAGTGTTGGAGGTATATACCAACCTGAGCCGTGAAAGATTGGTAAAATTATATAAGGAAATTGCTGGCGTTTCTCCGCCAAAGGGTATGCTGCCGTACTCGGAAGATTGGTTCATGAGCTGGCAGCCAAATATGCATTCATCCTTATTCATTGGCATTTATAACTATATTGTTACTAATGCCGATATTCATGGTATTGACGCTATTATAAAGAGTTACAAACTATACCTTGAACATATTGAAGCTAATAACCTTCAGCGTGTATTAAGCTTAACGCGTGCATGGACACTGGTACGCTTCATTGATAGCAAAGTATTAAGTATAACGCCGTGCACAAAATGCAGCGGCAATTTTTTAGTACACTCGCTGGAGATATACTCCAATCATGTATGTGGTTTATGCAACATACCGTCCCGTGCAGGTAAAACCAGGAATTGTCAACCTCAACAACAGGTGGCAGCTTAACAGTGCCTTACAGTAGTTTGCTGTCAAAGTTATCAAAAATCAGTAAGTATTTTTCTATCTATTGGAGCAAGTTGCGAACATAATCTTGAATGTATAGATAGCACCTGTACTTCTTTTAAGAGAGTGCATTGTCTGTTTTGTTTGACCAAATAGAGGGCATCTCTAAAAATCCAGATTTGCGAGCAGCTGCTTTGCGGCTTGCCTGCTTACCCCGTTTCGTCACAACACTTTGTTACTCGCAAAAAATGTTTCCTTACCTATCAAACATATGCTGCGTCACCATTTTTTACTTGTGCCTCGTTTTGTTTAGAACTTTGAATCTTTAGAGGTGCCCCAAGAGTCTGTCGGACTTAAGGTTGATCTACTGCGCAAATGGGACAAGCGGTTCATATTACCCTGATTTTTCGTTGCATAGAATGACTATGCGCCTCAAAATCCGGCCAATCTATCCTCGCTTTCCCACTTTGCTCGCTACGATCACTTAAGTCCGACAGACTCCTAGAAACGGAAATGTGAAAACGCTTTATTAGATTCTGCCATACGATGCACCTCTTCACGCTTCTTAACCGCACCACCACGACCTTCCGCTGCCTCTGACATCTCTCCCGCAAGACGCATATCCATCGATTTCTCACTTCTTTTTCTGGCCGCATCACGAAGCCATCGCATTGCTAGCGCATTACGACGAACTGACCGAACCTCAACTGGCACTTGATAATTAGCTCCACCAACTCGCCGACTTTTTACCTCTACCATAGGGCGCACATTGGATAATGCCTGTGTAAATGTTTCGATTGGATCCTTTCCCATCTTTTTCTCAATTTGATCCAATGCACCATATATAATTCTCTCGGCTACTGATTTCTTGCCTCGCGTCATTAGCACATTTACGAACTTTGCCAATTCGACATTATGATATTTAGGGTCTGGCAATATTTCTCGTTTTGGTACTTCTCTACGTCTAGGCATTACTCTTCCACCTCGCTTTTTTTTTCAGTTAGCTGAATGCTCACCTGAAAGGATTTAATATTTTTACTATGCTGTTTTAGGCTTCTTGGATCCATACTTTGATCGACTTTGCTTGCGATCTTTAACACCCGCCGTATCCAAGCTTCCTCGTATTGTATGATAACGAACACCTGGCAAATCCTTTACACGACCACCCCGGATTAGCACAACCGAATGTTCCTGTAAATTATGACCTTCTCCGCCAATATAACTTGAAACTTCGAAGCCATTTGTCAATCTCACTCGCGCAACTTTACGCAATGCTGAGTTTGGTTTCTTAGGTGTCGTTGTGTATACCCTGGTACATACACCTCGCTTCTGCGGACTATTCTCCAATGCAGGAACATTACTCTTTACTCGTTTTGCTACCCGAGGTTTACGAACTAATTGACTAATTGTCGGCATTTACGTTTCCTAAAGAACTGAGACAGCATTCGCTGTCCCGTCTATTTATTTGCACCATTTATTTATCAAAATCCTTTTTTTGGTTTTTTATGAGCAGTAAAAGCACTCATCCTTATAAATCGATTTATAAGGAGCAGCGAAAAAGACTGAAGATTCTATGAGTTTTATCCATCCCTGTCAAGCTATAGATTACTTTGTGTTAGCGCAAAGTAATCTTGTCCGGTTTCTCCCAAATAGAAATGTCCGCTGTTGATACACTCGGTGTTGTTAAAGCCGTGGCGGATATACTGAAGATAGACAAACTGATGAATCAAAAGGAAGTAAGACGTGCGCAGGTATTGGAATTGCTGAAGGAGAATAAAATCAGCCAGCAGGAGGCGGCCAGACGGATGGGTATCAGTACCTGCCAGGCACGGCGGCTGGCTAGGAGTCTGTCGGACTTAAGGTTGATCTACTGCGCAAATGGGACAAACGGTTCATATTACCCTGATTTTTCGTTGCATAGAATGACTATGCGCCTCAAAATCCGGCCAATCCGTCCTCGCTTTCCCACTTTGCTCGCTACGATCACTTAAGTCCGACAGACTCCTGGGAAAGTGAAAAACTGAAAAAGCGGACATTTCTATTTAGCGTTGACAGCTTGCTTAATTACTTTTCAGCCATTTCTTTGCCACAGAGTTTATCTTATTTTGTACTACCAATCTTTGATAAAAATTAACATCCCCCTCTGTATCAGATAGTCAGGCTCTTTTTTAATCCCTAAAATTCTGATATTGAAGAGGAAATTCTTTTATTGTACTTTTAATTAATTGAATCGTTTCCTGCAATACGTCTCGCTTTGCACCGGTTACTCGAACAACATCTCCTTGTATATTCGCTTGTGTTTTCAGTTTACTATCTTTAATTAACCTAACTATTTTTTTAGCAAGCTCTGCATCCAGTCCCGTTTTAACAATTACTTGCTGCTTAGCTTTATTTCCACCAACCTTTTCTATATCCCCCATCTCTAAACAACGAACATCTATCTGACGTTTTGTTAGCTTAGTTCTCAGAATATCTACGACTTGACTGATCTTGAATTCGTCATCTGCGTAAATTATCAGCGTATATTCCGCCTGCGCAACCTTGGTATCCGAGCCCTTGAAATCAAATCGCGTTCCAACTTCTTTATTTACCTGATCGATCGCATTTTTAACTTCCTGCTTATCAACTTCAGAAACAATATCAAACGTTGGCATCACAACTCCCGTATACATTCGCTAAGCGACATCACATGCACATGTGTATTAACTATTTTTTACACCTACCGCTTTATAGATTATTTTATGTTCTCTTAAGTAACTCCATCTAACCAATTGTTTTATATAAACATATTTGGAGTGACATTCGGGCGATTTTCGGCCTTGGCCCGATTACCCCGCTATTCTCTGCGTCTGTTCTCCGCTGCTATACGCAATCGTAATGCATTGAGTTTAATAAAACCTGCCGCATCTTGTTGATTATATACCCCTTCATCCTCTTCAAATGTCGATATATTTGGCGTATACAGCGAATCTGTTTTGGAATCTCTACCGACAATGATGACATTCCCTTTATAAAGCTTTAAACGCACCACTCCATTAACAAAAGATTGAGAGGCATCAATCATTGCTTGCAGCATCTCTCGCTCTGGACTCCACCAATAGCCGTTATATATCAACTCTGCATACCGTGGCATCAGATCATCTTTTAAGTGTGCCACTTCGCGATCCAACGTGATTGATTCTATCGCCCGATGTGCGCGCAGCAAAATGGTGCCGCCCGGCGTTTCATAGCACCCCCGTGATTTCATTCCGACATAGCGATTCTCTACCAGATCCAATCGTCCAATGCCATGTTTGCCGCCTAACAGATTAAGTTTTGCGAGAATACTTGCTGGTGATAATTTCTCTCCATTTATTCCAACAACATCACCATGCAAATAATCGAGTTCAAGATACTCTGCTTCATCAGGCGCTTTCTCAGGCGACACACTCCAACGCCACATCGACTCTTCTGGCTCTTTAGCAGGGTCTTCCAGCATACGGCCCTCATAGGAAATATGAAGCAAGTTTGCATCCATACTATAAGGTGAGCCGTTTTTTTTCTTCATCTCAACTGGGATACTATGTTGTTCAGCATACATCAACAGCTTTTCCCTCGATGTTAAATCCCATTCCCGCCACGGGGCAATCACACTAATATCTGGCTGCAAAGCGTAATAACCCAACTCAAAACGTACTTGATCGTTTCCTTTACCTGTTGCGCCATGTGAAACAGCATCAGCTTTTGTTTCTTTAGCAATTTCAATTTGTCTTTTCGCAATTAATGGCCGTGCAATACTTGTTCCAAGCAAGTATTCGCCTTCGTAGACAGTATTGGCGCGGAACATGGGAAAAACGTAATCACGCACGAACTCTTCTCGTAAATCTTCGACATAGATCTCTTTTACGCCCAATTGTTTAGCTTTTGCACGCGCAGGCTCTACCTCTTCTCCCTGCCCAATATCTGCCGTGAATGTAACAACTTCACATTGATAGGTATCCTGCAGCCACTTCAGAATTACTGAAGTATCCAATCCGCCGGAAAATGCAAGAACAACTTTACTTATTTTTTTCATACTTATTTATTAATAATAATCTCTAATTAGTTACTTTTTTAATTTTCTGTTTCGACTCAGATCTTCCCAAGCAGTAAATACTCCATTAATGCTTTTTGGGTATGCAACCGATTCTCTGCTTCTTCCCATACGACTGACTGTGGTCCATCAATAACGGCTGCGGCCACTTCTTCTCCCCGATGAGCTGGCAAGCAATGCATAAACAAAGCATCATCTTTAGCATAAGCCATCATTTCCGAGTCCACACAAAAATCCGCAAAATCATTTTTTCGCGCCTCGGTTTCTGCCTCAAACCCCATACTGGTCCAAACGTCAGTAGTCACTAGATCTGCATTTCTGGCTGCACTTTCCGGGCAGGTAAATTCTTTATAGTGATCTGTACCAGATAAACCCGCGCTTTCTGGCTTCACTTCATAGCCGGGTGGCGTAGAAACATGCACGGTAAAATTAAATATTTCCGCTGCCTGCAACCAGGTTCTGCACATATTGTTCGAATCACCAATCCATGCCACCGTCTTGCCTGAGATACTCCCACGTTTTTCAATATAGGTAAAAATATCACCCATTATCTGACATGGATGATATTCATCTGTTAAACCATTAATCACTGGCACTCTTGAGTTCTCAGCAAAGCGTTTAATAATATCGTGCTCATAAGTACGAATCATGACGATGTCCACCATACGTGAAATCACCCGCGCCGCATCTTCCACTGGCTCTCCGCGCCCCAATTGTGTATCTTTCGTCGAGAGATAAATTGCCGTTCCGCCCAACTGTTGCATCCCCGCTTCAAATGACAACCGTGTCCGCGTCGACTGTTTATCAAAAATCATTGCCAGCGTCCGATCAGCCAGCGGCCAGTAACGCCGATATTGTTTAAATTCGCGCTTGATCCATCGGGCTCGCTCAAATAAATTTTCAAATTCTTCGCGGCTGAAATCATTGAATTGCAAAAAGTGCTTTAGTTGCATGGCTTTGTTAAATGTTGAATCAGATAGATCTAACATTTAATTTCAAACGTTATATCTATAGACTCAATCAGTTAGAAATTCCTTTATTAACTTGGATGTAGCAATGACTACTTGCTCGGCTTCATTCTGTTGCATTACTAACGCCGGCAATAAACGAACCACTTTTTCTGATGTTACATTAATGAGTAATCCCTGTTCCAGCGCCTTCTTCACCAACTCACCACATGGCTTGGAAAGCTCGATACCGATCATTAACCCTTGACCACGAATTTGTACGACACCAGTTTCGTCAGCAAGCAATTCCCTGAATCTATTTCGCATAAAATCACCTATTAGCGTTGCGTTGCTTAATAAGTTATCTTCCGCAATAACATCCAATGTCGTGATTGCAGCTGCACAAGCTAATGGATTGCCGCCAAACGTAGAGGCGTGATTTCCGGGCTTAAATACTTCCGAGGCCACACCTTTTGCAAGGCAGGCGCCAATTGCAACGCCTGAACCTAAACCCTTGGCTAAGGTCATAACATCCGGAATAATATCGCTATGCTGAAAAGCAAACCACTTCCCACTCCGTCCAATACCGCTCTGTACCTCATCAAGCATTAAAAACCAGTCATATTGATCACATAACTGACGCAATCCCTGCAAGTATTGTTTTTGTGGAATATTAACGCCGCCTTCACCTTGATAGGGCTCCACCAATACCGCAACTATATTCCTGTTATGAACCGCAACCTGACGCACGGCTTCCAAATCATTATAGGGAACCCGCACAAAACCAGTAAGCAAGGGTTCGAACCCGGCCTGGATCTTACGATTACCACTCGCAGTTAAAGTTGCCATGGAACGGCCATGAAAAGATTGCTCCATTACAATAATCGTAGGTAAATCGATGCCTTTATTATGCCCATGAAGTCTTGCAATTTTTATTGCGGTCTCATTTGCTTCTGCGCCTGAATTACAAAAATAGGCATTATCCATTCCAGACAAAGCAACTAATTTAGTTGCTAATTTTTCCTGCCGCTCAATGTGATAAAGATTGGAAGTATGAATCAGCGTTCCAGCCTGCAGACAAAGTGTTTTGGTCAACCTGGGATGACAATGACCCAGGCCACATACCGCAATACCAGCAAGCGCATCCAGATAGCGCTTGCCTTGATCATCCCACAGCCATACCCCTTCACCCTTGATAAAGGTTACTGGGAGCTGCGAATAAGTGTTCATCAGATCAGACACAGGTCAGCACTCAATTTTTATAAGAGAAGAGAAATGCAATACGGCGGTACTAGCCGCCGTGTAAGGTTTAATTTATGAAAGATCGCATCTTTACCTATTTAGCCAGCTTTTTCAAGTTTTATTCCAAAAATTTATTGATTTGCAACGAACTTATTAAACGACCGCATCAAAGTTAACAGTGAAATAGTAGCGGCATGTTAGAATAGGCGGCTTTTAGTGCTCGGACTAAATATGGCGTGTATCTCTCAATTCACCGTTCTTAACAAATCATAAAATGGATCAATTCGCAAAGGAAACTTTGCCCATCAGCCTCGAAGAGGAAATGCGGCGCTCCTATCTGGATTACGCAATGAGTGTAATTGTGGGTCGAGCACTACCCGATGTCCGTGATGGCCTCAAACCCGTACATCGACGTGTATTGTTTGCCATGCACGAGCTTTCCAATGACTGGAATCGACCTTATAAAAAATCTGCACGTATTGTGGGTGATGTGATTGGTAAGTATCACCCGCATGGCGACACGGCGGTCTATGACACCATAGTCCGTATGGCTCAAAACTTCTCACTACGTTACATGCTGGTGGACGGGCAGGGTAACTTTGGTTCGGTCGATGGTGATAATGCCGCTGCCATGCGTTATACCGAAATTCGCATGTCGCGTATTGCACATGAACTGTTAGTTGACCTTGATAAAGAAACCGTTGATTTCGGCCCCAACTATGATGAATCAGAAAGTGAACCGCTGATTCTGCCCGCAAAAATACCGAATCTGCTGATCAATGGCTCCTCTGGCATTGCTGTTGGAATGGCAACAAACATCCCACCGCATAACCTCAGCGACGTCATTGAAGCCTGCCTTACTTTGCTGAAAAATACGGATACCAGTATTGATGAATTAATCGAAATCATTCAGGCACCTGATTTTCCTACTGCCGGCATCATTTACGGCACGGAGGGTGTAAAAGAGGGCTATCGTACTGGGCGCGGCCGTATTGTCATGCGCGCTCGCACCCACTTTGAGGATATGGAGAAGGGCAACCGCCAAAGCATTATTGTTGATGAATTACCTTATCAAGTAAACAAGGCAAATTTGTTAATCCGCATCGGCGAACTGGTTCGAGATAAAAAAATGGAAGGAATCTCTGACTTACGCGATGAATCCGACAAATCCGGTATGCGTGTTGTTATTGAACTGAAACGTGGTGAAGTTGCGGAAGTTGTACTGAATAACTTGTACAAAGAAACACAGATGCAGGATAACTTCGGCATGAACATGGTTGCCTTATTGGACGGACAACCACGCCTATTGAATCTTAAACAAATACTGGATGCATTCTTACGCCATCGACGTGAAGTTGTCACACGGCGTACACTTTTTGAGCTCAAGAAAGCTCGCGAACGGGGTCATCTCCTGGAAGGTCTTGCGATTGCATTATCTAATGTTGATGAAATTATTGTGCTCATTAAAGCAGCATCGACTCCATCGGTAGCAAAAGAAGGATTGATGGCAAGAATCTGGCGCTCCGAACTCGTTGAAGAAATGCTTTCTCGCGCCACCTCAGATACAGAAGCGTTCCGTCCTGATGGCTTAGCCGCAGAGTTTGGCTATTCCGAACTGGGATATCGTTTGTCCGACGCACAGGCACAAGCAATTCTGGAATTGCGCTTGCAGCGTTTAACAGGGCTGGAACAAGACAAAATTGTAGAAGAATATAAAGATGTTATGAATAAGATCATCGATTTTCTTGACATTCTTGCCCATCCAGAACGTATTACCACCATCATCACAGATGAACTGATTTCCATCAGAGAACGGTTTGGTGATCAACGCCGCAGCGAAATCGTGGTTAATGCGCAAGACTTGAGTATGGAAGATTTCATTACCCCCGCTGATGTCGTTGTCACGCTATCACACAATGGCTACATCAAATCACAGCTAATGGGTGATTATCAGGCGCAAAAACGCGGTGGACGTGGCAAACAAGCCACGGGTACCAAAGATAATGATTTCATCGACAATCTGTTTATTGCAAATACCCATGATTATATTCTGTGTTTCTCCAGTCTTGGCCGTATGTACTGGATCAAAGTTTATAACGTGCCGCAAGGGGGGCGAGCCTCTCGAGGCAAACCCATCGTCAATCTGGTAAATCTTGAGAAAGATGAAAAAATCAACGCCATCCTGCCCGTAAAATCATTTGATGAAACGCGATATATTTTCATGGCGACTTCCTTCGGCACTGTCAAGAAAACACCATTATCAGAATTTTCCCGTCCTCGTAGTAACGGTATTATTGCCATTGGGCTGAATGAAGGCGATTTCCTGATTGGCGTCGCGCTGACCGAAGGAAAACATGATGTCATGTTATTTTCTGATAATGGCAAAGCCATGCGTTTTGATGAAAATGATGTGCGGCCAATGGGACGGACGGCACGTGGCGTACGTGGCATGAAGCTGGCGTCAGGGCATAAAGTGATTTCCATGCTGGTTGCTGAAAATGAAGAACTTTCGGTATTAACCGCGACCGAGAATGGCTACGGCAAACGTACGCCGATTAATGAATACACGCGTCATAATCGTGGCACTCAGGGCATGATCGCGATTAAGACCAGCGCACGTAACGGCAAGGTAGTGACCGCAAGACTGGTTAAACCCGATGATGAAATTATGTTGATTACAACCGGTGGCGTACTCATTCGTACCCGTGTCAACGAAGTTCGTGAAATGAGCCGCGCCACACAAGGGGTTACCCTGATCAACCTGGACAAAGGCGAGAAGCTTGCAGGACTGGAAAGAGTCATTGAAACCGACGAAGAAGAATAACCGGCAATTGCAAACAGGCGCTTAACTTCTCTATTTCAGAGTTACAAGGATGCATGATGACCCACATTTATAATTTCAGTGCAGGCCCTGCCGTATTGCCAAAGGAAGTACTGCAACAGGCCAGAGACGAAATGCTGGATTGGCATGGTAGTGGTATGTCAGTAATGGAAATGAGTCACCGTGGCAAGGCGTTTATGTCCATTGCTGCAAAAGTGGAAAGTGATTTCCGTGAACTGTTGGCGGTACCACAAAACTATAAGGTTTTATTTCTGCAAGGCGGTGCTTCCAGTCAATTTGCCATGGTGCCGATGAATCTGCTGCATGGCAAAAAGAAGGCTGACTACATCAATACTGGTCAGTGGTCCCAAAAAGCGATCGCTGAAGCAAAGAAATACTGCACGGTAAACATCGCAGCTTCATCTGAAACCGAGAAATTCACTTATGCGCCAAAGCAAGCCGCATGGAATCTTGATCCAGATGCGGCCTATCTCCATTACACCTCAAATGAAACCATTGGGGGTGTGGAATTTAACTGGATACCGGATTTATCGCGGCCAGGTAAAGACATTCCCTTAGTTGCCGATATGTCTTCCAACATTTTATCGCGTCCACTGGATGTAACTCGGTTTGGACTCATCTATGCAGGTGCCCAGAAAAATATCGGCCCCGCTGGTTTAGCAATTGTTATTGTACGAGAAAATCTACTGGGAGTTCCCATACCCGGCACACCTACCCTTTTTGACTATAAAGTCCATGCTGACAATCATTCCATGTACAACACACCGCCGACTTATGCCATGTATATTACGGGCCTGGTATTGGAATGGTTAAAGAAAATGGGTGGATTAGCAGCAGTAGAAAAGAATAACATTGCCAAAGCTGGCCTATTATATGATTTACTGGATTCGACTGAATTTTATCACTGCCCTGTAGCCAAACCTGATCGTTCACGCATGAACATACCCTTTACACTGAAGAACGCTGAACTGGATGGCGCATTTCTGAAGCAGGCCGAAGCACACGGCTTAATTGAATTAAAAGGCCATCGTTCAGTCGGTGGTATGCGTGCTTCACTCTACAATGCCATGCCAATCGCGGGTGTCTCAGCATTGGTAACCTTCATGAAGGAGTTTGCAGCCAGAAATGCCTGAACGTGCCAATAAAACTTTTCGTATTCTTACCCTTAATCATATTTCGCCTGCTGGCTTAAAATGTTTTCCTGCGAATCATTACCAGATTGGTGACGATCTGGTTGATCCAGATGCCATATTGGTCCGTTCGCATAATATGCATCAAATGGCGCTTCCCCAAAGTGTGATTGCGATTGGCCGCGCCGGTGCAGGTACCAACAATATTCCAGTCGCGGACATGAATCTTCGGGGCATCCCGGTATTCAATACCCCCGGCGCCAACGCCAATGCGGTAAAAGAACTGGTGCTGGCTGGTATGCTAATAGCAGCACGCAATTTAATTCCCGCTCTGGATTTTGCCAAGGGATTAAATGGAGACAATACCGCACGGCATCAGCAAGCTGAAGAAGGTAAAAAACAATTTTCCGGTATCGAACTACCCGGACGCACGCTGGGGATTATTGGCCTGGGTGAAATCGGCCGGCTCGTAGCCGAGGCGGCGCTTAAGCTGGGCATGAAAGTTATCGGTTTTGATCCCAAGATAACCATAGAAGGTGCCTGGAATTTATCGTCCGAAGTAAAAAAGGCACAGAGTATTGAGGACCTGCTTCGCCACAGTCATTTTATTACCCTGCATGTTCCGCTGCTGGATACAACACGTCAGCTCATTAATGAGAAAAGTATCAACGAAATGAAATCCAACACGATCCTGTTGAATTTCTCACGTGAAGGAATTGTTAATGAAGATGCCATTCTTGCAGGAATTGAAGCACACAAAATAAAATACTATGTCTGCGACTTTCCCAGCCAGAAATTGCAACATCATCACGCCGTGATTACACTTCCCCATCTGGGCGCCTCTACCATGGAAGCCGAACAAAATTGCGCGGTCATGGTGGCAAATCAATTAACGGATTATCTGCAGAATGGTAATATCACCAACACCGTGAATTTCCCCAATATCGTCATGGAACGTGAATCCCCTTATCGTGTGGCAATAGCCAACGCCAACGTACCCAATATACTGGGACAGGTATCAACCAATATGGCCAAAGCTGGTCTTAACATACACACTATGACCAACAAATCACGCGGTGAAATGGCCTACACACTGGTCGACGTTGACAGCCCGGTACCGCAGCATGTGATTGATGAGCTTACTGCCATCTCGGGGGTATTAATGGCGCGCTACTTGCCGGTTCTGGCAGAAAATTCATAAGCCACTAAACTCTATTTTCCATGAGCGAACAATTCAAACATCTACGCGACCAGATAGACGCCATTGACGATAAAATACTCAAACTGGTCAATGCACGTGCAGAACTTGCGCTGGAGATTGGGCGCAGAAAGAATAATGGCATTGTCTATCGGCCTGAACGAGAAGCGCAGGTACTGGCACGCTTGCAACAATTAAACCCCGGCCCTTTGTCCAATGAACGGATAGCACAACTTTTCACTGAAGTCATGTCACTATGCCGCAACATGGAAGAGCCCATGACGGTCGCCTGCCTGGGCCCACGAGGTACTTTCTCAGAAGAAGCGGCATTTAAACGCTTTGGCAGTACCATCACAACCCTGGCTTGCCATTCGATAGACGATGTCTTTCGTCAGGTGGAATCAAGTCATGCCGGCTACGGCGTTGTCCCCGTCGAGAATTCGACTGAAGGCGCCATTGGCCGCACGATGGATCTTTTGTTACAAACATCATTAACCGTCTGCGGCGAAATCCAGCTACCCGTCCATCAGTTTCTGATGGCACAGGACGCCGCGCTTTCCCCTATCAGAAAAATTTATTCACACCCGCAATCCTTCTCCCAATGTCATGAGTGGCTTAATACAAATTTACCCGGTGTAGAACGTATCCATGCCTCAAGTAATGCCGAAGCGGCCCGTTTGGCCTCCCAGGAAAAAAATGCCGCAGCCATCGCAAGCAAACAGGCCGCCGAAATTTTCGAGCTTACTATTTGCGCCACGAACATCGAAGACGACCCAAAAAATACCACGCGTTTCCTGGTCATTGGAACACAGCAAGTATCGCCGTCTGGCAAAGACAAAACCTCACTGGTGATGTCGGCCAATAACCGTCCCGGCGCCGTTCATGAATTGCTCGCGCCGCTGGTGCAGTACGGCGTCAGTATGACGCGTTTTGAGTCTCGCCCATCACGAACCGGAATGTGGGAATATGTCTTTTATGTGGATATCGAAGGCCATCAACAGGATGAAAATGTATTGACTGCCTTGGATCTTTTACGTAAGAAAGCGGCATTCCTGAAAATACTCGGTTCTTATCCTGCGGCGTAATACAGACATGATGATGACGACACCATGCCGGTCCTTGGATCGGTTCTAATTATCCCGATATTCCTGCCTTTTTATTACTGAATGATATTAATTTTATGAATTTATGTGACTTTGTCCCGGAATATATCCGTGCCATCCAACCCTACCAACCGGGTAAACCCATCTCAGAACTCGTGCGAGAGTTGGGACTGGAAGAATCTACCGTCATTAAGCTCGCATCCAATGAAAATCCGCTGGGAACCAGCCCATTGGCACTCGCGGCCATGATTAAAACGTTGAATGCCGTTGCGCGCTATCCAGACGGCAGTGGCTTTGAATTAAAAGCCGCCTTGTCAGACCGCTATGCTATCGGTACGGATCAAATCATTTTGGGCAATGGTTCCAATGACGTACTGGATCTTGCCGCACGGATGCTCCTGAAACCCGGTGCAACCGCCATCTATTCACAACATGCGTTTGCTATTTACTCATTATTGGTACAAACGATCGGCGCAAAAGGCGTCTCAGTTCCGGCCAGAGATTATGGTCATGATCTTCCCGCCATGCTGGATGCCATTACACCCGAAACACGCATCGTTTTTATCGCCAGTCCAAATAATCCCACCGGCACGCTTTCCAGTGCCGAGGATTTATTACGTTTTCTTGAACGCGTTTCTCAGGATGTACTGGTCGTTCTGGATGAAGCCTATAATGAATACCTGCCCGAAGCTAACAGAACAAACAGCGTTAGCTGGCTAAAGCAATTCCCCAACCTGATTATCACCCGCACCTTTTCTAAAGCCTATGGACTTGCCGGCGTCCGTGTGGGTTATGGGCTCGCTCACCCCGATGTCGCCGATCTGATGAACCGGGTACGCCAGCCATTTAATGTGAACAGTATTGGCCTTGCCGGTGCATTAGCTGCCTTGCAGGATGACGCATTTGTAGAACGTGCCTATACGCTTAACCGGGCTGGTATGCTACAACTGGCTGACGGATTACGAAAACTGGGGATGGAATATATTCCATCTTATGGCAATTTCATCAGTTTTCGTGTCGCAGGCGATGAAACCAACACCAGAAAAGTCAATCAAAGTCTTCTGCGACAAGGCGTTATTGTACGCCCGCTGGGCGCTTATGAAATGCCACACCATCTTCGGGTTACCATTGGTCTGGAATCCGAGAATCAGAAATTCTTAAAATCACTTGAGCATGCAATGGGAGAATTGGTTTGATCATCATAATGAATCAGGATGTTACCGAAGAACAAATCGCTACCGTCGTCACAAAAATTCAAGACTTAGGTCATAGTGTCAATATTTCACGTGGCACCAACCGTATCGTTATTGGCGCCATTGGTGACGAACATAAACTTGACCCGGAAATGTTTGATTCCCTCCCAGGGGTCGAATTTTCCATGCACATCGTCAAACAATACAAGATTGTTTCGCGCGAATCTCACAAACAGGATTCCATCATCGACGTACATGGAATTCCGATTGGCGGCAATCAAATCCAGGTCATCGGCGGCCCCTGTTCCGTTGAAACACCGGAACAAATGGATCTCGCAGCACAGAGTGTCGCCGCTGCCGGCTGTCGGCTGATGCGAGGCGGTGCTTTTAAACCGCGCACCAGCCCTTATACCTTTCAGGGTCGAGGCAAGGATGGCTTGGAAATATTTCGTCAAGCCGCCAACAAATACAACCTGCCCATCGTGACTGAACTGATGGACGTCCGCATGCTCGACACCTTCCTCGAACAAGAGGTTGACGTCATTCAAATCGGCACGCGCAATATGCAGAACTTCGACTTGCTCAAAGAAGTGGGCCGTATCAACAAGCCGGTTATCCTCAAACGCGGAATTTCAGCCACCATTAACGAATGGTTAATGGCGGCCGAATACATTGCTGCCGGCGGCAATCACAACATCATTTTTTGTGAACGAGGCATCCGCACCTTTGAAACCGCCTATCGCAATGTACTGGATGTCACCTGTATTCCCGTACTGAAAAGAGAAACGCACCTGCCTGTGATCATTGACCCCTCCCATGCCGGCGGTAAAGCCTGGATGGTACCCGCCCTGTCCCGTGCCGCTATTGCGGCGGGTGCCGATGGCTTACTGGTAGAAACCCATCCGAACCCCTGCGAAGCCTGGTGTGATGCCGATCAGGCACTCAATCCGCAGGAGTTTAAAGACCTGATGGTGTCATTAAAAGGAATTGCCGCAGCCATCGGACGCACCATTTAGCACGACATCCCAACCGGATCACCCATGGCGCACACGATACTCAACAAACTGGTCATTATCGGGGTTGGTCTCATTGGCGGATCCTTCGCACTGGCACTGCGTAAGGCGGGGATAGTTCAGCATATTGTCGGCGTCGGGCGCAGCCAGGAAAATATGCAGCGCGCGCTGAATCTGGGTGTGATCGACGAAATGGCTATTGACCCCGCCTCCGCCTTACATAACGCAGATGCGGTGCTACTGGCCATGCCCGTAGGTCAGACCCGCCACATCATGGCGCAAATTGCGCCCCATCTTGAAGCGGGAACCCTCCTGACCGATGTCGGCAGCACCAAACAAGACGTCATTACCGCAGCACGTACCTGCCTGACTGACAACCTGAAAAATTTCGTCCCTGGACACCCTATCGCGGGCGCTGAATTAAGTGGCGTGGAGGCCGCACAGGCCGATTTATTTCGTGGCAAGCCCCTGATCCTCACCCCTCTGGCAGAAACCAATCCTCACGCGCTCGAACAAGTCACCGCCTGGTGGCAAAGCTGTGGCGCACAAGTCTCGCAAATGAATGCGGACGAGCATGACAAAATCCTCGCCGCCACCAGCCACCTGCCCCATATATTGGCCTTTACCCTGATGAATCACCTGCGCAACAGCAGCACAAATCATCCAGACGACCTGTTACGCTTTGCCGGCAGTGGCTTCCGCGATTTCACCCGGATTGCCGGCAGCTCCCCGGAAATGTGGCGGGATATCTGTTTGGCCAATCGTGAAGCGTTGCTCACACAAATCGATGCCTACCAGAATGAGCTTAAATTGTTGCAGGAGCTATTAAAAAATAATGAGGGCGATGCACTGGAACAGGCTTTTTCTCAGGCACGGGGTATGCGAGAGAACTGGTTGAAGAATAAGGATTGAAGCAGAAGCTAAGAAATTTGCCTGTAAGTATATGCAATGCCTGGTTACGAAGGGATTTATGTTTTGAGTAACTCGCGATGTCGGTACTTGACTCTGGTTTTTATTACGATCAGATATTCTTGATTCTGGACCTGATACCATTTTGCACGCTACTAACAGTACTACAAAAAGGAAATATCAATTTATTTTTCAACTAAAATTGTAACTACTCGCCCCATACTTTATGAGCATCCCCCGCCAGGGCGATTTGAATGGCGATAAGCGGGTTGTACCCTCTATTGGCCATAGACTGCAGATAGCTTGAAATACGGCAATAGGCCTGTGCATAATCGCTGGCTCTG
>JAUXRH010000020.1 GCA_030682075.1 Nitrosomonas sp. | reverse complement strand
CTAGGAGTCTGTCGGATAGGCATTGCTTCGATCGATCGGGTGGATTATTACTGGCATATTGAATGATAAATAGTGATTAAAGTGGTTTTTTAATTTCATTGAATAGCCTTTTACATGAGTCCGGTGGGACTTCTATGGTGTCTATTCGCTAAGTCCGACAGACTCCTGGGGCACTTCTAAAAATTCAGAGTTCTAAACAAGACCAGGCGCGAATAAAAAATATTGATGCAGCATATGATGGATAGGTAAGGAAATATTTTTTGTGAGCAACGAAGTATTGTGACGAAACGAGGTAAGCAGGCAAGCCGCAAAACGGCTGCTCGCAAATATGGATTTTTAGAGGTGCCCTCTAATCAATCGTGCAATAGTGTAACAGCTTGAAGGAGATGTCTGTGCAAGGAAAAGTGGTGCTGATTACGGGGGGTGCGAAACGCGTGGGCGCGGCTATTTGTCGGAAGTTACATGCGCGGGGCGCAAATTTGATTGTGCATTATCGATCTTCGCTGGAAGAAGCGTTACAGTTGCAAACTGAGCTTAATCAAATACGCTCGGATTCGGTTGCTTTGGTACAAGCCGATTTGCTGGATATTATGTTGCTACCTGATTTAATCGATAAGGCGGCCAAACGATTTGGCAAGCTGGATGTGCTGATCAACAATGCTTCCAGTTTCTTTTCTACGCCGTTAGGCAACTGTACCCTGGAAGCATGGGATGATCTGGTGGGCAGCAACTTAAAGGCGCCGTTGTTTTTAGCGCAGGCAGCAGCTCCGTATTTGCAGCAACAACAGGGTTGTATTGTTAATATTGTAGATATCCACGCGGAGCGGCCATTGAAAAACTATGTCATCTACAATGCGGCCAAGGGTGGGCTGGCATCACTTACCAAGTCGCTGGCACAGGAACTTGCACCTGAAATCCGGGTGAATGGTGTTTCTCCCGGCCCCATTCTGTGGCCCGAAGATAGTGAGTGGACCGACGGAGCAGCGCGCCAGCAGATTATTCATGGGACACTGCTCAAACGGACAGGTGACCCAGATGATATTGCCAGAACGGTGCTTTTTCTGATTGCGGATGCGCCTTATATCACGGGTCAGATTATTGCAGTAGATGGTGGGCGTAGTATTAATTTATAGTGCGCTGCCTGGCGGACGTGAGACAGATCTATAGCGGTGCGGCAGGCACCTCGGATAATGCGTTGTTAAGGTGATTTTTATTCACCAAAAGCATTCTTGATCCATTCTACTTTCTGGCCATCTGCACCAGACAGCAGTACGACATCGAAACGACAAGCGGGTTCGGCATTTAATCCGGAAATATAGTGTCGCGCGGTATGTAACAGTTTTGTTTGTTTAGACGAGGTAATGCTGGCTGCGGCCCCTCCAAAAGCTTCGCTCGACCGCATTCTGACTTCGACAAATACCAGTGTTGCGCTATCGCGCATAATCAGATCAATCTCACCGAAGCGGCAGCGATAATTTTGTTGTAACAGGGTGAGATGCTGGCGCTGTAGATAGGATGCAGCATATTGCTCGGCATCATTACCTTTCATTGATAAGCACTTCTTCTTGTATATTTACCAGCAATACCCTGCCTTTATCAAACCTGGCGGCTATTGGCTCACGAACAAACTGGTTGGGTGGAACAAAGCGGATGTAGCCCGTTACGCCATCCAGTGAAACTTCATGCGCTGAGCGGGCTTGAAACATGAGCGCCATTAACCGGAAAGCATCAATGCCAAGGGCATAGAGACGCTCCATATCGGTGCTTAAAGGTTTGTCTGCACGCTGATATGCCATCACTGCCGGATGATCGGGTTGCAATAACCAGGGCATATCTAAAAATTTAATATTATCCAGGTCATGATTAAATAATGAATCACTGCTGTTGATGAAAATCTGCGACGTGGCATAAACGGGTGTCGAGGGGTTTAAATAATGGCGTAAAAGGCGGGATTTTTCCGCGTCTAACGCCAGGAAAATGAGGGCGTCTTTGCCCGCAGTATGTCTGCGCAATGTGTTCAGGGTTCCCTGGTCAGCATCAAAAGCGATGGAATCAACAGTGGCATGGGGGATCAATTGTAACCACTGGTTGGCAAAAGCGGTCTGCAGTCTTCTGGATAATGGATTGTTGTCACTAATGATGATGGCATGCTGTTTGTTTTCTCTGCCAGCCCACGCGGCAACCTGACTCGCCTCATTCTCCATTTGCAAGCCAAACTGATAGAGATTGGGCGGCATAACCTGATGTTCACTGTCGGCAGCATTCAATGTCAGTGTGGGGACGGTTATTAGATGGCTTGAAGCCAGGGCTGACACGCCATCACGCGTAAGCGGTCCGACGACCATGACGGCACCCGCAGCTATCGCCTCCTGGTAAGAGACAAGAATATCCAGCGGATCAGCAGAAGTTGCATAAACTCGGATGATCAGCGGTAATGCTTCACCTCGCATGGTTGCCGTGACAAAACCTTGTTGTACTACCTCAGCAGCGTCTCCAAATGAAGACGATTGTAATGGCAGTAGCAATGCAATATGCGGCACTAGCGGTACATCCGCTACCGCATCTTCCATAGAATAATCTTCAGCATCAGTAGAAAATGCCTGCGGGCTACCGTATAGTGTGACGATCAATACCAGAAAGATTTTAATAAACTGTTGCATCGTGTCGTGTCGTGAGAAAAATGCTTGCAAAAAGTGCATTATATGTGGTTGCCACCCCGATAGGAAATTTACGTGATATTAGTCTGCGTGCATTGGATGTGCTCGCATCGGTTGATGTGATCGCTGCTGAGCATACGCAGACCGCCAGACATCTACTGACAGTCCATTCGATTACGACCAGAATAGTTGCTTTGCACCAGCATAATGAGGCCGTAGTGGCAGAAAAAATCATAGCGCTGCTGGCGACGGAAAAAACAGTGGCACTGGTTACCGATGCCGGTACGCCAGGCATCTCTGATCCCGGTGCAATATTGGTTGATCAGGTACGGTCGCAGGGTTATTCCGTGATTCCCATCCCTGGTGCTAACGCGGCCGTGTGTGCTTTATCAGCTGCAGGAATGGTACATCCTCATTTTCTATTTTATGGCTTTCTGCCTAATAAGACCGTTGGGCGCAAACGTGAATTGGGAACGTTGAAGTCACAGTCCTGCATACTGATATTTTACGAGGCGCCGCATCGTATTCTTGACTGTGTGGCTGATATGATTGAAGTATTTGGTGCGCAACGTCAACTCACGATCGCCAGAGAGTTGACCAAATTGTTTGAGACGATCCACGTCTGTGCTCTGGGCGATGCCCTGGCATGGTTGCAGGCGGATACCAATCAACAGAAAGGGGAGTTCGTTTTGTTGCTATCGGGCGCAGAAGCCGTGGATAAAGGGATAATCAGTGAACAAGCCGAGCATGCACTGAAATTATTACTGGCTGATTTGCCGCTGAAACAGGCGGTTAAGCTGGCAGCTGAAATTACCGGAGAAAACAAAAACACCTTATATAAATTGGCATTAGTCCTGAAAGAGAGCCAGGAATCATCGCTGAAAGAAACGGTTATCTTGCCTGAGGTATAATCCTGTAAACTTCAGTTGACCGCTCCAATGAATATTTAACAGCAGATTAAAATGACCACGCTAACCATAACTCGCCCTGATGATTGGCATCTGCATCTCCGCGATGATGCGCAGATGTGTGCAGTATTGCCGTATTCTGCAAGGCAATTTGCGCGCGCCATGATCATGCCCAATCTTAAGCCGCCGGTGGTGACAACTGAAATGGCGTTGGCGTATCGGGCACGGATTCTGGCCGCATTACCCGCAACGCAGTTAACCTGTTTCGAGCCATTGATGACGCTCTATTTGACTGATAATACTGCGCCAGCAGACATCATTCGAGCAAAAGAAAGTGGTGTGGTTCATGGCATCAAATACTATCCGGCAGGTGCTACGACGAATTCGGCTGCGGGTGTTACCAATATTTCCAAATGTTATGCCGCGCTGGAAATGATGGCGCAGATTAACCTGCCGTTGTTGGTGCATGGCGAGGTGACGGATCCAGACGTGGATGTATTCGATAGAGAAAAATTTTTTATTGACCGTGTTTTATTGCCGCTTATGCAGCGCTTCCCAAGCTTGCGGATTGTATTTGAACATGTCACCACCCGTGATGCGGTCACATTTGTTAATGAAACAGCGAACCCTGTTGCCGCCAGCATTACTGCGCATCACCTGTTACTTAATCGTAATGCGATCTTTCAGGGCGGCATCCATCCACACCATTTCTGCTTGCCCGTGCTGAAGCGCGAAACGCATCGACTGGCCTTGATCGAAGCGGCAACCAGCGGCAACCCAAAATTCTTTTTAGGTACCGATAGCGCACCACATTCCCAATCCAATAAAGAAACCGCCTGTGGCTGTGCCGGGATCTACACCGCACATGCCGCTATTGAGCTTTATGCAGAAGTATTTGAGCAGGCGAATGCCTTGGATAAATTGGAGGCTTTTGCCAGTTTTCATGGGGCGGATTTTTATCAATTACCACGTAATCATGACCACATTACACTGAAAAAAGAAACCTGGATCATTCCAACGCAGCTTGAATTCGGCGCAGAGAATTTGATTCCATTTCGTGCAGGGGAGTACTTGTCCTGGAAAATGATTTGACCGTGGAATCACGTTGGACTTAAGGCTGAATCGGTAGTTGATACAACTTTCTCTGTTCTTTGCCAGCGCTGACTACGATTACTATTCTCGGACAGCCTCCTGGCTTTTCAGATAATCAATAACATACTCTAATGTTCTTCTGGGCACCTCTAAAAATCCATATTTGCGAGCAGCCGCTTTGTGGCTTGCCTGCTTACCCCGTTTCGTCACCATACTTCGTTGCTCACAAAAAATATTTCCTTACCTATCAATCATATGCTGCGTCAATATTTTTTATTCGCGCCTGGTCTTGTTTAGAACTCCGAATTTTTAGAGGTGCCCTTGAGTGTTTCGGAGATAAAGTAATAAGAAAGCAGGCGGGCGGTAGCTTTAACCGTAAAAAATTTCTTTGAATTGTTGTTGAATTTGCTCGACTTCCTCTCGGTTCTTGATCAGGGCATTGACACAATCAATATCCAGTTTTTCACCTGCCAGTTGTTTCAGCATTTCAAAAGCTTTGTCATTGCTCCAGGCTTCCTTATAAGAGCGGCGGGAGGTTAAGGCATCAAATACATCAGCAACCGCGACGATACGCGCTTCAAGAGGAATTTCCTTGCATACTTTGCCTTCCGGGTAACCACTGCCATTGACGGCTTCATGATGGAACTCAGTAATGTTTCTTAGAACGTTGATGTTATTGATACCATCAAATCCAAAATTCAAAATAATGTCATCAATTATTTCTCTGCCTTTGCGTGCATGGGTGTCCATGATGGCCCGTTCTTCACGATCAAGCGGGCCTGGTTTCAGCAGGATGTTGTCAGGAATCGCTATCTTGCCAATATCATGCATAGGAGAAAACATAAAGACATACTCAATAAATTCATCATCCAGTTCATATTTTTCAGCCAATGACTGGGCGATAATGCGACTGTAACGCGACATTCGATCAAGATGGCTGCCTGTTTCCGGGTCGCGTTGGTGAGTAATATGGCAGGTTGTCTTGAGGGCAGCACCCATAATTTTCATGACGGTGAGTTCATTAATGACCATGAGTGACACCAGATGGCCGTACACATCCAGATCACACAAGACTTTTTCAGTAAATACATCACTCTCGTACGAATTAAAAAACAAAAAACCGATGAATTCACCATTATGAAACATGGGCATAGTATAGCTGGCCGCATACCCTTCGCGTTCAATCCGCTTGGTATGCTCCTTTTTATTTTTATCAAAAACCACCAGTTTATTAGATACACGCGGCCGGCCTTTTTCCAGTATTTCCATAAGTGATGGCGCACTATCCAATAGCGCCTTGTAATGCTTAAGTTGTTTTTTTTTAACGCTGCTGTCGATATAGGTTGACAGTACTTTGGTCTCAGTATCGTAAAGCGTAATCGCAATGCGAGAGACGAAACTGAATTTTTTTGTAATGACGCGATGGGCACTCACAATCTTGTCTTTTAAAGGC
Organism: Nitrosomonas sp.; assembly: GCA_030682075.1. GTDB lineage: Bacteria > Pseudomonadota > Gammaproteobacteria > Burkholderiales > Nitrosomonadaceae > Nitrosomonas. Next base: position 345 of record JAUXRH010000020.1, on the reverse strand, counting down.
AGATGTTTGTTTAAATCTTCAAGCGAGTCGTGATGGTCAAACATAATAATTGAAGGTTTGATCTGTATGGAGAGCTGATTGTAATTAAATTAATATGAATTGATGTGTTAAGTAAATACGGATTTTTAGCTTATTTTGATGATTGGGTAGTTACCCTGGAAAGCTCAATTGCGGGCAAAACGCTGTCGCGTTGTTAACGCGTTTCTTGAACCTAAAAACCTCAGTTGACCGTTATCCGAGATGACTAACGATATGAATACATGAGACAATTCGAACAAATGCCGGCTCACCCAAATGGTGAGTCAAACTATGGTGTTTATAGCACGCCGCTTTTTAATTTTTGCT
>JAUXRH010000001.1 GCA_030682075.1 Nitrosomonas sp. | reverse complement strand
GACCAGGCGCGAATAAAAAATATTGACGCAGCATATGATGGATAGGTAAGGAAATATTTTTTGTGAGCAACGAAGTATTGTGACGAAACGGGGTAAGCAGGCAAGCCGCAAAGCGGCTGCTCGCAAATATGGATTTTTAGAAGTGCCCGTCATTCAATTGCAGATTGAAATACACACTGGCCGTTGCTTTGTGATTATTGTTTTAAGCGTTTGGCCAAGCCTGCGTATCGCAAATTTGCGTTGGTTACCACACGCCGTGCAAGATGCATTCAGTATACGATCTTTCTCATGATGATTCGAGTTCTTATAACATTCACGAATCGCTCTCCAATATGCTGGCTTCTCTTGCCTATTCATACGGGTAAATCATTGTTTTTACTGGTTACTTTTAATGCGAGGCAACGATAGCCTTTTACGCTACACTTGGGTTACTTTTTTAGCGAGGCAATTCGAGCGCTGTGTGGAATCTATTTATAATAGCTACTTTATGGGATAATCCCAAGGTACTGCGGGGGGCTTGGAAGATGGAAAATTTATACGATAAACTTTGGCGGCAACATCTTGTTCATACTGAATCTGATGAATCGGATAGTATGTCGCTGCTGTATATTGATCGACATCTGGTACATGAAGTTACCAGCCCGCAAGCTTTTGAAGGGCTGAAACTTGCAGGGCGCAAACCATGGCGAGTGGATTCCATTCTTGCAGTCGCCGACCATAACGTACCGACAACTGATCGAAGTCACGGTATTGCAGACCCAACTTCACGTTTGCAAGTGGATACACTTGATGAGAATTGTGATGAATTTGGCATTACAGAATTTAAGATGAACGATCTGCGCCAGGGTATTGTTCATGTGATTGGCCCAGAGCAGGGCGCCACTTTACCTGGCATGACGGTCGTATGTGGTGATTCACATACCAGCACACATGGCGCTTTTGGTTGTCTTGCGTTTGGCATTGGCACATCAGAAGTAGAGCATGTACTTGCAACGCAATGCCTGCTTATGAAAAAAGCAAAATCCATGCAAATATTGGTTGATGGTGAACTCGGTTATGCTATTACCGCCAAAGATATTGCACTGGCAGTAATTGGCAGGATTGGTACGGCAGGTGGTACTGGTTATGCGATTGAATTTGCAGGATCTGCGATACGTGCGCTTTCGATGGAAAGCCGTATGACGCTTTGCAATATGGCAATTGAAGCGGGTGCACGTGCGGGGATGATCGCGGTTGATCAAACTACGATTGACTACATTAAGGGGCGTCCCTTCGCGCCGAGAGGTGAGCATTGGGAAAAGGCAATTACATTTTGGCGCACCTTGAAAAGTGATGAAGATGCTGTATTTGACCAAGTGGTAACACTGGACGCATGCCAGATTAAACCGCAAGTTACTTGGGGAACTTCGCCTGAAATGGTGACAACAATCGATGGCAGAATACCTGATCCCTTGCAGATTACTGATAAGGCAAAAAGGCAAGATGTCGAACATGCATTGGAGTATATGGGATTAATGCCTAATACACCCATCAATGAAATTTTTCTGGATAAGGTATTCATTGGCTCCTGCACCAATTCACGGATTGAAGATTTGCGTGCAGCAGCCAACGTAGTGAAGGGCAGGCGGATCGCATCTACAATTAAACTCGCTATCGTGGTTCCAGGTTCTGGTTTGGTCAAACATCAGGCTGAGCAGGAAGGGATTGATAAAATTTTTCGGGAAGCCGGATTTGAGTGGCGTGAGCCGGGTTGTTCAATGTGTCTGGCCATGAATGATGACCGACTGGCGCCAGGAGAACGCTGTGCTTCGACATCCAATCGTAATTTTGAAGGCAGGCAGGGGCCGGGCGGAAGAACCCACTTAGTGAGTCCGGCAATGGCAGCAGCAGCAGCGGTGGCGGGACACTTTGTTGATGTGCGGGAAATTTAAACTTCAAATAAGATTTTCTTTTTTATTAAACTATAAGGGAGTTACTATGAAAATGTTGTCCTTAATGATTGCTTTGATTGCTGTTCTCCAGTTGTCTGCTTGCAATACGTTGAGTGGGGTGGGGAAGGATATTCAGAAGGGCGGCGAAGCAATTGAGAAATCGGCAAACTAGCCAGTGGAGAAATTTCATTTCTGTGAAGGACTGGTAGTACCATTGGATCGTGCAAATGTCGACACCGATGCTATCATTCCCAAGCAGTTTCTAAAATCGATCAAACGCTCAGGATTTGGTCAAAATCTGTTCGATGAGTGGCGCTACCTGGATCATGGCGAGCCGGGCATGGATGTATCTCAACGTAAATTGAACCCTGATTTTATACTGAATCAACCCTGTTACAAGAGTGCGCAGGTATTACTGGCGCGTGCTAATTTTGGATGCGGTTCAAGCCGTGAACATGCGCCTTGGGCACTTCAGGATTACGGTTTTCGAGTCATTATTGCGCCAAGCTACGCAGATATTTTTCACAATAATTGTTTCAAGATTGGCCTGTTACCCATCGTGCTTGATGCAAGAATCATAGACCAGTTATTTCTCGAAGTAGAAGCAACCGGTGGATATTTTCTGACCATTAACTTAGCCGCTCAAACGGTCACAACACCCAGTGGTGATGCTTTTCGATTCGATATTGATCCGTTCCGGAAACAATGTTTGCTAAATGGCTTAGATGAAATAGGCCTGACTTTGCAGCACAAAGAAAAGATAAGGCAATTTGAACAAAAACGGCGTATTGAGCAGCCATGGTTGTTTCTTTAGAGATATTTCATTAGATTGCAAAGGGTTATATGAAGATTGCAGTTCTGGCCGGTGACGGAATTGGCCCGGAAATAATTACTCAAGGTGTGCGAGTATTAACAGCGCTGAAGAGTGATGGCCTGAAAATTGAATTAGAATCAGGTTTATTGGGTGGTTGTGCCGTCGATTCAGCGGCTGATCCTTTTCCAGAGGTGACTTGTAAACTGGTTAATGAAGCAGATGCAGTCTTGCTTGGTGCGGTAGGTGGCCCACAGTATGATGCGCTCCCACGTTCAAAACGACCTGAACAAGGATTACTCAGAATACGTAAGGCACTTAATCTGTTTGCCAATCTGCGTCCTGCGATCCTATATCCTGAGTTGGCTAATGCTTCAACCTTAAAACCCGAAGTAGTTGCAGGCTTGGATATCATGATTGTGCGTGAACTGACGGGTGATATTTATTTTGGTGAGCCACGTGGTATTGAACAGCGAGATAACCAGCGGGTTGGTTACAACACGATGATCTATAGTGAAACAGAGATACGCAGAATTGCACATGTTGCTTTTCAGACAGCACGTAAAAGGAATCGCAAGTTATGCTCGGTTGACAAGATGAATGTACTTGAATGTACTCAACTTTGGCGTGATGTTGTGACTGAAACTGCAAATGAATATCCCGATGTAACACTCTCACATATGCTGGTCGATAATGCAGCAATGCAATTGATTCGTGATCCAAAGCAATTTGACGTGATGGTGACAGGCAATATGTTTGGCGATATTTTATCCGATGAAGCTTCAATGCTGACGGGTTCTATTGGCATGCTGCCATCGGCTTCACTAGATCAGAACAATAAGGGATTATTTGAGCCAAGTCATGGATCAGCCCCTGATATTGCGGGCAAGAATGTGGCTAATCCGTTGGCTACAATACTGTCAGTTGCGATGATGTTACGTTATACTTTTAATCAAGAAGAAGCCGCATTACGAATTGAAAATTCAGTTAAAAAAGTTTTATCCAAAAATTATCGTACGCGTGATATTTTTGGACAAGGAATGACCCTTGTTGGAACCATTGAAATGGGTGACGCAGTTTTGGAAGCGCTATAGATTGTGATATTTAAGGACTAGAGATAATCAAATGAAACGAGTTGGATTTGTTGGTTGGCGTGGCATGGTTGGTTCGGTACTAATGCAGCGTATGTGTGAGGAAGATGATTTTTCACTGATAGAGCCTGATTTTTTCACAACTTCTCAGAAAGGTGGAAAAGGACCGGATATTGGAAGAGATATTCCGACGCTGAAAGATGCGTACGATATTGAAAAGCTTAAGTCAATGGATATTATTATCTCCTGCCAAGGCGGTGATTATACTAACGAGGTGTTTGGTAGATTGCGTCAGGCTAACTGGCAAGGTTACTGGATTGATGCGGCTTCTAAACTCCGCATGGAAAAAGATGCCGTCATTATACTTGACCCGATTAATAAACCTGTTATCAAACAAGCGTTACATGATGGTGTAAAGAACTATATTGGTGGTAATTGCACGGTGAGTTTAATGTTAATGGCCGTCGGTGGATTATTTGAGAAAAATATGGTCGAGTGGATGAATGCGATGACCTATCAGGCCGCCTCTGGTGCTGGCGCACAGAATATGCGTGAATTACTTCAACAAATGGGTGAAACGCACCGTGTCGCTAAAGATTTATTGGATAATCCTGCATCGAGCATACTGGATATTGATCGAGAGGTGGCTGGAATATTACGTGATAAGAAATTTCCGGTTGAAAACTTTGGCGTACCGCTTGCTGGCAGCCTGATTCCCTGGATAGATACCGATGTGGGTAACGGACAAAGTCGCGAGGAATGGAAGGGCCAAGCCGAAACAAATAAAATTATGGGACATGAAAATGAGCAAATCCCGGTAGATGGTATTTGTGTGCGTGTTGGCGCTATGCGGTGTCATAGTCAGGCGTTAACGATTAAACTGAAACGGGATGTGCCTTTGGATGAAATAGAAGACATTGTCTCTAAATCAAATGATTGGGTAAATCTTATACCAAATGAACGTGAAAGAACCACTAAAGAATTAACACCTACGGCAGTTACTGGAACATTATCTATCCCGGTAGGACGCATGCGTAAACTCAGTATGGGAGGTGAATATTTATCAGCATTCACGGTTGGTGATCAATTGCTGTGGGGTGCAGCAGAGCCATTACGGAGAATGCTACGCATTTTAGTAGAGAATTAATAAGCTATTTAATAAGGTTTACAGTTTGATGGATGGGAATGTTGTATTGAGTTGAGGTTGCGAGTATCTTTTAAAGGGCGCCTCTAAAAATTCAGAGTTCTAAACAAGACCAGGCGCGAATAAAAAATATTGACGCAGCATATGATTGATATGTAAGGAAATATTTTTTGTGAGCAACGAAGTATTGTGACGAAACGAGGTAAGCAGGCAAGCCGCAAAACGGCTGCTCGCAAATATGGATTTTTAGAGGTGCCCTAAAATGAATTAGCATGTAATATAAGGCATAATTTCAGCTTACATCAGCACGGTACAATGCTAGCATCTTTTATCTTCCCAAGAATTAAAGAGGGTACCTCTGTGTATAAGTTTTATTTTAGAGTAAGCTTCCTTGTAATTATTTTTCTGTTACCGTGGACTGTTTATGCGGCTGGTCTTGGGAAATTAACACTTAATTCTGCTCTGGGACAACCACTTAAAGTTGAAATTGATTTGGTCGCAGTAGAAAATAACGAGATCTCTTCTTTAACTGCAAACCTCGCTTCACATGAAGCGTTTCGTCAGGCTGGAATTACTTATCTGCCTTTTTTCTCTACATTACAAATTTCCATTGAGCCACGCGCTAATGGTGATTCTTATATCAAGATTACCTCACCTCAATTAGTTAACGAGCCCTTTCTGAACATACTCATAGAGCTTAGTTGGGCGTCTGGACGTTTGATGCGTGAATATACCGTATTGTTAGATCCAGTTGAATCAGAAAAACCAGAACTCGTTGCACCAACAATTCGAAATGTGCCCATTGCTGTAAAAATACGTTCAAATGAATCTGAAGTACCAACCGCCTCAGTCGTTCAACAGATAACAGCTAAAAGTAATTCTGGCATAGGATCTTACCCGGATTATCCGAGTAAAACTACCTATGGTCCTGTAACTCGAGGTGATACATTGTCTCGTATTGCCATGCAAGTTTCACCCCAAGGAGTAAGTCTCGATCAAATGCTAATTGCTCTTTTTCGAGCAAATCGTGATGCCTTTATAGGAGATAACATTAATCTACTCAGGGTAGGCAAAATTCTGCGCATACCTAGTAATAGTGAGATTAAATCAATTTCTGAAACAGAAGCAAACGCGCAAGTTAAAGTGCAGATTGTGAATTGGCGTAATTATCAAAATAAGCTCGCTGCAGCATCAAATGAACAGCCGAAACGTGAAGTATTAAAACATGCCGATGCTGGTCAGATTACGACTATGCTAACTGGGGAACAGGCTGCGTCATTAAAAGGACGACCAGAAGAAATACTCAGGCTTTCAAGCGGCTCATTTAATGGTGATGCTTCGGGAGGTTATGGTGGGGTGGGTTCGCCCCAGGATCGAATTCAAATGATTGAAGAGGACTCTATTGCACGGAGTCTGGCATTAATAGAGGCAAACGAGCGGATCGCATTACTGGAAAAGAATATACAAAATCTGCAGAGGCTCTTGGAACTGAAAGACCCAGTTTTAGCGCAGGCACAGACTCAGGCTGAAACTTTTCTTGAGTCAAAAGTGATTTTACCATCATCATCTTCGGGCACTGATATTTCTGATGAAACATTAATAATACCACCTCAGTCTATTGAGGCTCAATCAGTGATAACACCAGATTTATCTGAGGCATCTGAAGAGACGTCTCTCGTGGATCAACTAATGAGGAATATTGAATACGTGGGTGGTGCATTGGTTCTCCTGTTGTTGGGTATTCTTGTCATGAACAAGATGCGTCGTAAAAAAACAGAGAATGAAACAGACCCTGATGAAATGGATTTTTATATGCCATCGCCTTTACACAGTAGAGTGGCTTCTTCGGTGGTGGCCGCTGACTCATTAGTATCAGAAGAAGTAAATGACGTTTCTGTTGACGAGGATAGCACTGGATCTAATTTAGTTCATGATACAGATGCATTGGTTACTGATGAAATCGAAGATAATTTAAATGAGATTGATTTGGATTTTCCTGAGGATGAGGAAGAAAATGTGGCAGCTAGTCATGATAGGCTAAATACTGTTACTGACACATCGTTTGAATCAGAAAATTTGACGCAAGAATCGCCTGAATTTGTGGCTGTTGCTGATGTTCAGTATGAATCTGATTATGAAATTGATTTAGATTTGGATTTAGATGATGTGTATGAAAGTAATAACCAAACTGAGCATGGTGAGCAGCTGGACAAGGTTCTGGAAGATATGGATATAGACACAACTACTTCTTTGGCTGACCCTGAGACACCCATAAATGAAGGTGGTGTGCTAGATCAGGATCTAAATGTTGACCTAGTTACGGCTGAAATACCGCGAGAGAACTCTGAAACTACGAAACAACCGGCAACTCCAGCAGCAAATGAAATTGATGATACGATTGATCTGGATTTTGAGAATGCGACGGATGCGAATGAATCTATGGCGGTTACTGACATATCCAGTGCGGAAACTGAGCGAAGTGTGGTAGATAATAGTATTGCATTTGATCTTGATGCCCCTACAGAAGCCAGTACTCCAGAGCAATTCGTCTCGAATGAGTCGGAATTGCAAACTGAAGAAAAGAAGCTTGATTTAGCAATAGACTTCCCTGATGAATTTGAAACTTCTACTGCAGCGTTGTCTTCTGAAGATGCAACGCTAATGGCTAAACCAAAAACTGCTGCTATTATTCAAGATCTGGACGAATCACCTGCGAGTTCAGCAGGTGATGTAGCAATAGAAGAAAAGGGAGAACAATGGCAGGCCGTCGAAACTAAAATTGACCTGGCAAAAGCCTATATGGAAATGGATGATAGTGAAGGTGCTAAAGAAATACTGGAGGAAGTCATGAATGAAGGCAATCCTCAGCAAAAAGAAAGTGCAAAGGCAATGCTAGAGAACTTGTAGTTAATTTGTGGCGATAATTCCCATTTATAATTTAAAACATCATCTGTCTAAATTTGCTATTTTGGCTCAAATTCTGTGAGAATCCTACTGATTCTGGAATATGATGGCAGGCGTTATTGTGGCTGGCAGAGTCAGTTAACAAATTGCTCAGTGCAAGACGCGCTTGAGTCTGCATTGTCTAGAATTGCCTGCAGTAATATACGAGTTGTTACGGCGGGACGTACAGATACAGGCGTTCATGCGTTATATCAAGTCGTACATTTCGACACTCAGGTACATCGCCCATTAAATGCCTGGATTCGAGGAGTTAATACTTTTCTGCCAGATGATATAGCGGTTTTATGGGCATCAGAAGTTTCTGACGATTTTCATGCACGTTATAGCGCAAGCGGACGCCGTTATTTGTATTTATTACTCAATCACCCTGTTCGTCCAGGGCTCTACAATAAAAGAGTGGGTTGGCTGCACCAACCGCTTGATCTCGTACAAATGCAAATCGCCGCTAGAATATTACTTGGAGAACACGATTTTACAGCTTTTCGAGCCGCAGAATGCCAAGCAAAATCTCCAATACGTAAACTAACCAAGCTAGAGGTTTCTTGCCGGGGTAATATTTTCATTTTTGAATTTTGTGCTAATGCATTCTTGCATCATATGGTACGTAATATCGTAGGATGCCTTGTTTACGTAGGTAAAGGTAAACATTCTCCTGAATGGATGCAGATGTTGATGAACAGTCGTGATCGAACCAATGCTGCGCCAACTTTCTCTGCAGCAGGACTTTACTTGGCCGGAGTTACCTATGATTCAAAGTGGCGGTTGCCAGATTTCAGTGCATTTCCTTCCTTGATGGCTTTACCTGTCATAAATAGGTGAGCAGTCTTAAGTAACTATCTGACCTTAAGTGATATCCACCATAATGATTCCAGGCCAAATAGTAATTCTATTTTGTATTTTCTTTAATTTAATTTAATTATGTCAGTACGTGTCAAGGTATGTGGGATTACTCGTAGCGAAGATGCACGATCAGCTGTAAAGTTTGGTGCGGATGCGATTGGGTTTGTTTTTTGGCCAAAAAGTCCGCGTTTTATCACGCCTGAAGTGGCCCATGAAATTGAAGCAACATTGCCGCCATTTGTGTGTAAAGTGGGTGTTTATGTTAACCCGGCCCGGGAATGGGTGGAAGAGACCTCTGTTGCGGCAGGTCTAAATTTGTTGCAATTTCATGGTGATGAATCGCCAGAGTTCTGTAATCAATTTTCTTTGCCCTATATTAAAGCGATTCGAGTCAGAGTAGGCTTAGATTTGTTACAATATGCTGTACGCTATAAAAATGCCAGGGGTTTATTACTTGATGCTTATACATCAGGTTTGCCGGGTGGGACTGGTCATGTATTTGACTGGGATTTGATTCCAAAGAATTTATCCTTACCGGTGATCCTTTCCGGGGGTCTTAATGCAGGTAATGTAGCATTAGGAATTAAGCAGACTCAGCCATGGGCAGTCGATGTATCAAGTGGTGTGGAAGCTGCAAAGGGTATAAAAGACGAAACAAAAATTTCTGCTTTCATGCAAGGAGTTCGAGACAGTGAAAGTTTATGATCTTCCTGATAAGCGTGGCCATTTTGGCCCTTATGGGGGTATATTTGTTGCTGAAACGTTGATCTCGGCACTTGAAGATTTGCGCGTTCAGTATGAGCGTTATCGTGATGATGCTGATTTCCAAGCTGAATTTGCTTATGAACTAAAGCATTATGTGGGGCGCCCCAGTCCTATTTATCATGCGAAGAGGTGGTCAGCCCACTTGGGTGGTGCACAAATTCTTTTAAAAAGAGAAGACCTGAATCATACTGGTGCGCACAAAATTAATAATACAATTGGTCAGGCATTGCTGGCTAATCGGATGGGTAAAACACGTGTCATCGCTGAAACGGGTGCAGGCCAACATGGTGTGGCCAGCGCCACGGTGGCGGCACGTTATGGCATGGAATGTTTGGTTTATATGGGTTCTGAGGATGTAAAACGTCAGGCTACCAATGTATATCGCATGAAACTTCTGGGTGCTACCGTAATACCAGTTGAATCTGGTTCTCGAACTCTGAAAGATGCGCTCAATGAAGCCATGCGTGATTGGGTCACTAATATCGAAAATACATTTTATATCATTGGAACGGTAGCTGGGCCGCACCCTTATCCAATGATGGTACGTGATTTTCAGATTATTATTGGTAATGAAGCAAAAGTTCAAATGCAGGAGGAATATGGACGGCAGCCAGATGCATTAATAGCTTGTGTCGGTGGTGGATCAAACGCCATTGGTTTATTTTATCCTTATATCGAAGATGATAAGGTGCGAATGATTGGGGTGGAAGCTGCAGGAAGGGGCATAGAAACAGGCCAGCATGCGGCGACACTAATGACGGGTAAGCCTGGTGTGTTACATGGTAATCGCACCTATCTGATTCAGGATGAAAATGGCCAGATCACCGAGACGCACTCCATTTCTGCTGGTTTGGATTATCCTGGTGTAGGGCCTGAACATGCATGGCTGAAAGATATTGGTCGCGCTGAATACCAAGCCATAACGGATGATGAAGCGCTGGAAGCATTTCATGCGCTTTGTCGATTTGAGGGCATTATGCCAGCTTTGGAATCCAGTCATGCACTGGCATATGCTGCCAAATATGCACCCACACTAAGTAAAGACAAGTTATTACTGGTTAATCTTTCTGGCCGTGGAGACAAAGATATGGCCACAGTAGCCGAAATGTCTGGAATAGCGCTCTAATATAATTATAAAACTATGAATCGTATTGCTAGCACATTTGCCACACTTGAAGCCCAAAATAGAAAAGCACTGATTCCATTTATCACGGCAGGTGATCCTGAGCCAACATTGACCGTCCCCTTAATGCATGAGATGGTAAAAGCAGGTGCAGATATTATTGAGTTAGGTGTACCATTTTCTGATCCTATGGCAGATGGGCCAACGATTCAACGTTCATCTGAACGTGCATTGAAACATCATGTTGGTCTGAATGATGTGTTCGCAATGGTATCAGACTTCAGACAAACTGATGCGGTTACACCTGTGGTTCTGATGGGCTATGCTAATCCTATAGAGGCAATGGGGTATGAGAACTTTGCAGTCAAAGCGAAGGAATGTGACATTGATGGTGTGTTGACGGTTGACTACCCCCCAGAAGAATGTGAAGCATGGGTAACTCAGCTTAATAAATATAACATTGATGCAATATTTTTGCTTTCACCTACGACACCGGAAAATCGTATGCAACAAGTAGCTAAATTTGCACAAGGTTATATTTACTATGTTTCATTGAAAGGTGTAACAGGCGCATCACACCTTGATTTAAATGAAGTCGCCAATATGCTGGCACGACTACGAGCTCATATTTCTATTCCTATTGGTGTAGGTTTTGGTATACGTGATGGTGCAACGGCTAAGGCCGTGTCAGTGCTAGCTGATGCGGTAGTAGTTGGTAGTCGTATCATTGATGAAATTGAAAAATCAGCTAAAACTGAATTATTGGTAAATGTTGGAAACTTGTTAAAATCATTGCGATGCGCAATCGATAAGAAATGAAAGTAATATTGAATCTCACTGCTAATTTAAAAAAATCAAATCTATGAGCTGGTTCCAGAAAATTATCCCACCCAAGATTAAGCGGAAAGAACACGGTGATAAGAAAATTGTTCCAGAAGGGCTTTGGAGTAAATGTAGCGCTTGTGAGGCGGTTCTTTATTATACGGATTTAATTAAAAACCTTAACGTCTGTCCTAGATGTGATAGCCATAATCGTATTTCAGCAAGGACTCGCCTTGACCTGCTGCTTGATACTGCGGGTCGTCAAGAGATTGGTGCTGAAGTGATCGCCGTTGACCCACTTAAATTTAAAGATAGTAAACGTTATGTTGACCGATTAGAACAGGCGAAAGAAAATACGGATGAAGACGATGCCCTGATTGTAATGCAAGGTACTATAAAGACAGTACCTGCTGTTGTAGCAGTATTTGAATTTGGCTTTATGGGTGGTTCAATGGGTTCAGTTGTTGGCGAACGTTTCGTTCGTGGCATAAAAGTATGTCTTGAAAAACATATCCCATTTATTTGTTTTACCGCAAGTGGTGGTGCACGTATGCAAGAAGGCTTATTATCGCTTATGCAGATGGCAAAAACATCTGCAGCACTTACACATTTAAGTAAAGAAAAACTTCCATTTATTTCTGTATTAACTGACCCGACAATGGGGGGTGTATCTGCCAGTTTTGCTTTTATTGGAGACGTTGTAATAGCTGAACCCAGAGCATTGATTGGTTTTGCTGGCCCACGTGTCATTGAACAAACCGTGCGAGAGAAATTGCCAGAAGGGTTTCAGCGTACTGAATTCCTGCTTCAACATGGTGCGATAGATATGATTGTTGATCGCAGACAAATGCGTGATAAGTTGTCGAATCTCTGCACATTGTTGATGCGGGGACCCGTACCAGCCGCCACCTAAATATCTACTTTTTCTTCGAGCGACTGATCTCTTTGGGATAGATGAGAGATACTTTGAAACATATGACTCGTTTTAATCCAGAGCCAGGTTCTCTAGATAAATGGCTGGTTTACCTGGATCATATCCATACTAAACCCATAGAGATGGGGCTGTCGCGCGTTAATCAAATTAAGGACATGCTTGGGTTAGATCCAACATTCCCTCTTATAATAGTCGGTGGTACAAATGGAAAAGGTTCCGTTTGTTTTATGCTGGAAGCTATTTTAACTTGCGCAGGATTTAACGTTGGTTGTTACACATCTCCCCATTTACTCCAATTTAATGAACGCATACGCATTAATCAGCAAGAGGTAAGCGATCATTCACTATGCGAAGCTTTTGACTCAATTGAGCAAGTAAGAGTGCGTAGCGGTATTTCCATAACTTACTTTGAATTTACTACACTTGCTGCAATGCGCCTTTTTACTCAATCCGGTGTTGATGTTGCGATTCTGGAAGTTGGCTTGGGAGGACGCTTAGATGCGGTTAATATTTTTGACGCAGATTGTGCAATACTTACCAGCATTGGTCTCGATCATATGGAGTACCTTGGTCATACTCGCGATGCTATTGGCTTTGAAAAGTCAGGTATTTTTAGAAAAGGGAAAATTGCCATCTGTGCAGAGCCTGACACGCCTTTAACGGTTCAACAGCATGCAAATACAATCGGTGCCCAATGTTTTTTAATCGGCGACGACTTTGGTTACTTAACCAAGGATGATCAATGGCAGTTTTGGGGGCCTAAGGGTAAACATCATTGCCTTCCTTATCCCGCATTGCGAGGCGCTAATCAACTACAGAATGCAACTGCTTGTCTAATGGCACTCGATATGCTGAGAGATTGCTTACCTGTTAATATGAATGATATCCGACAGGGCTTGCTAGATGTGAAACTGCCCGGACGATTTCAGGTATTTTCCGGTCAACCAGTTGAAGTTATGGATGTTGCACATAATCCTGCTGCTGCAGTTATTTTAGCGTCAAATCTTGACGCCATGGGTTCTTTTCAGCAGACTTATGCGGTGTTATCAATGCTGAAAGATAAGGACATGGAAGGTGTTGTACAAGCCCTGAAACATTGTGTAGATATATGGCTGGTATCAAGTATCCAGACATTACGTGGCGCCAGTGCTGACGAACTGGTGATGGTGTTGAAAAATTTTGGACTAACAAGGGATAATGGAAAAGTTATTGCTTTTTCTGACCCGGCAGAAGCTTATGTATTTGCCTGTAAGCATGCAACTAAAAATGATAGAATCTGCGTTCTAGGTTCGTTTTATACAGTGGGTGCCGTGTTGCAATACAAAAGCACAATTTGGCGCGAGTAATAATCGGATATCTTAAATGGCAATGAATATTAGTGAAGAAGAGTTATTGTTAAGGAAGCGTGCTAGAAGACGCTTACTTGGTGCAATAACATTGGTGATTTTAGCTGTTCTGATTTTGCCAATGATTTTTGATGATGAGCTAAAACTAGAACTAGAGCAGCATGAAATAGCGATACATATGCCTTCTGGAGCTGCAATATCTGATTATTCACCGACATTATTGGATTCCGATAAATTGCCGCTTATCAATACTTATAAAGAAGTTGCACCTGCTGAGCAATTGCCCATTCAGCCTTTGGGGGGGAGTGGCATTGATAAAAATCAGATAGATAAGCCAGTTAAACAAAATTTAACACCTATTCCACAGAATAAACCACATTTTAATAAGAGAGTGATTGAAGCAAAATCAGAAATTGAAACAAAATCCATTACCCCTACTAACAGTAATCCACAAACCCCGGTGACTGAATTTGTTGTTCAGCTAGGTGCTTTCTCGGATCATTCTAAGGCAAGGCAGCAGCAGCAGAATCTTGTTACAAATGGTATTAGATCTTATACCGAAATTTTACGGATTGATAATAAAGAAATAATGCGGGTTCGCGTCGGACCTTTTTCAACTCGTAGAGCCGCCGAAGTCGAGCTGGTAAAGTTAAAGCAGCTCGGATTTACTGGTGTAGTAACAGCGAAATAAATAGTTGTCTTGGGTAAATATAAGTTTGTGTCGCTACTTAATGTACATTCATTACGTGCTCCCGAATGACCATCCTTGATTATGTCGTTTTAGGCATTATTTTTGTATCGATTCTGGTGAGTATTATGCGTGGTTTAGTGCGTGAAGTATTGTCACTAGCCGGATGGGTCGTGGCATTTGTGATTGCCAGTTCTTTTGCAGTCAATTTTGAACCAATGCTGCCCTCTAGTGTGAGTGGGAATACTTTACGTATATTAATAGCATTTATCGCTGTTTTCATTTCCACATTACTAGTGATGATGCTCATTACAATGTTTTTATCAGCGATCATTAAAAGTATAGGACTTGGATTTATTGACCGATTTCTTGGTGCAATTTTTGGTTTCTTGCGTGGGTTTCTGGTTGTGATGATACTCGTTTTAATAGCTGGATTGACTGCATTACCTAGGCAGTCATTTTGGCAACAGTCTTTGCTGAATCGCCCATTAGAAGTTGCTGCGATGAAAATTACCCCTTGGTTGCCAAATGAATTATCCCGTCGGATAAACTTTGAAGCCGATAAAGATTATTAGTAGTACTTGCAATGGAATATATAAGTGTTTCTATGAGTAAATTATTCGATATCTTTTCAGTGTTTCACTGATCCGAGTCATATTCACGGAGTCTGTCTATGTGTGGAATTCTCGGCATTGTGGCAAAATCACCTGCCAACCAGTTACTATATGATGGGCTATTAATGTTGCAGCATCGCGGTCAGGATGCGAGTGGTATTGTTACAGCTCATGAAAATACTTTTCATATGCACAAGGGCTGTGGCATGGTTAGGGATGTGTTTCGTACTCGTAATATGCGCACGATAGTGGGTAATATGGGGATTGGTCATGTACGTTATCCTACTGCTGGATCTGCAAGCTCTTCAGCGGAAGCACAGCCATTTTATGTTAACTCACCCTTTGGTGTTGTGTTGGCGCACAACGGTAATCTTACAAATGCGGCGCAACTAAATCGAGAATTGTTTCGGGCAGACTTACGTCATGTAAATACTAATTCAGATTCAGAAGTACTACTTAATGTTTTGGCCCATGAGTTACAAGGAAGTACACATAATTATCAGCTTGACCCTGCGACTATCTTTGCGGCAGTGACCGGCGTACATCAGCGTTGTCAGGGTGCTTATGCTGTAGTTGCGATGATTGCGGGCTATGGTCTGCTAGCTTTTCGTGATCCATATGGTATTCGCCCACTCGTATTTGGTTCGATGGAGACTGATCAAGGAACAGAATACCTGGTTGCGTCTGAAAGTGTTGCACTGGATATATTAGGGTTTAAACTGATACGCGATGTTGCGCCTGGTGAAGCAATCTTTATAGATGAAGGTGGAAATTTCTATAGTAAACAATGTGTTAACAGCCCGACACTTAATCCTTGTATTTTTGAATATGTTTATTTGGCGCGCCCCGATTCAATGATCGATGGTGTTTCGGTATATGAGACACGACTGAATATGGGAGAGAGCCTGGCTGACAAGATATCCAAGGATATGCGACATCTTGATATTGATGTGGTTATTCCTATTCCTGATTCCAGCCGCCCCAGTGCATTGCAATTAGCCAATCATCTTGGTGTAAACTTTCGCGAAGGTTTTGTTAAGAACCGTTATGTAGGGCGGACTTTTATAATGCCAGGGCAGCAATTGCGCCGTAAATCTGTTAGACAGAAGCTTAATGCGATGGGTGTTGAGTTTCGAGGTAAAAACGTCTTGCTGGTGGATGATTCTATCGTGCGTGGTACAACAAGCCGTGAAATTGTACAGATGGCACGGGAAGCTGGCGCAAATAAAATTTATTTTGCTTCTGCTGCGCCACCTGTGCGTCATCCTAATGTTTATGGAATTGATATGCCGACTCGTCAGGAGCTCATTGCAACGAATCGTAGTGAAGATGACATTGGTCGTGAAATTGGGGCAGATTATATCATTTTTCAGAGCCTTGATGCTTTAAAGAATGATGTGTCAAAAGTAAACCCGGCACTTTCAAACTTTGAAACCTCTTGTTTCGATGGTGAGTATGTAACGGGTGATGTTACATCAGAATATTTAAATAGAATTGAATTGCAGCGTAACTCTGGTTTAAAAACAGCTCAAGATAGATTTAGCACACAGTTAGATCTAACCTTTGCTACGCTGGATTGATAGGGGAATCAATCCGGATTGATGAGTTATTAAAATTAATAAGATTTGTCTAAAAATTACTGTGCAGTTTAAATATTTCAATAAGGTCTCACGTGTCAAACGAACTTGATCAAGAAACACTTGCATTACATACAGGTATTCACCGTAGCCAGTTTAATGAACATTCTGAGGCGATGTATCTCACCTCAAGTTATATATTTGAAAGTGCAGCTCAGGCTGCCGCACGATTTGCTGGTGAAGAGCCAGGTAATATCTATTCACGCTTTACCAATCCTACTGTTACTGCGATGGAAGAAAGGCTTGCTGCTTTGGAAGGTGCTGAAGCCTGCATTGCGACCTCTACAGGGATGTCCGCAATACTCTCATGTGTTATGGGATTACTGTCAGCAGGTGATCACATCGTTGCCTCACGTAGTTTATTTGGTGCTACCGTTAATTTATTTAACAATATTCTAAAACGTTTTGAGATTGAGACAACATTTGTATCTGCTACTGATGTTTCAGAGTGGGATGCAGCGATAAGACCTGGCACAAAACTGTTATTTTTAGAGACCCCATCTAATCCATTGACAGAAATTTCTGATATAGCGGCTTTATCTGTATTAGCGAAAAAAACGGATGCGTGGCTTGTAGTTGATAATTGTTTTTGTTCGCCTATTTTACAGAATCCGTTACAACTTGGTGCGGATGTCGTTATTCACTCGGCAACTAAATATTTGGATGGTCAAGGTAGAGTAATGGGTGGTGCTGTATTAGGTAACCGCGATTTATTAATGGATGGTGGGATATTTGGATTTTTGCGCACAGCGGGGCCTACACTCAGTGCCTTTAATGCCTGGGTAATTCTAAAAGGGATGGAGACGCTTAAAATTCGTATGGATGCACATACGACACATGCTATGGAAATTGCGCAATGGCTTGAAAGACAGCCTGATATATCACGGGTATATTATCCTGGTTTGCCATCACACCCACAATACGAACTAGCCCAGCGCCAACAGAAAACCGGCGGTGGTATCGTATCATTTGAAGTAAAAGGCGGTAAAGAAGCTGCCTGGCGTGTGATAGATAACACACGTTTAATTTCTATTACCGCTAATTTAGGCGACGCAAAGAGCACATTGACTCACCCAGCGACGACTACTCATAGTCGCATTAGTCAAGAAGCTCGTGATCAAGCAGGCATTACTGATGGTTTATTACGCATCGCAGTAGGGCTGGAATCACCAAAAGATATTAAGGCCGATTTGGTCAGAGGGTTGTTATGATGTACCTCCTTACCAAACCTTGGTTAAACGACTTCTATTTTGGTAATAATGACATCTTCTAGAGGAACATTCTGGTGTCCGTTGAGATTCCCGGTTTTGACTTTCTTTATTTTGTCTATTACCTCTTTACCTTCTATTACTTTGCCAAATACACAGTATCCAAAACCTTGAGAGGTTGGTGCGCTGTAGTTAAGGAATCCATTGCTGGCCAGATTAATGAAAAATTGTGCAGTGGCTGAATGTACATCGGATGTGCGTGCCATGGCGATTGTGTAGGCATCATTCTTTAAACCGTTGGCTGCCTCATTTTGTATCGGTGCATTTGTTTTTTTTTGTTTTAGACCGGGTTCAAATCCCCCTCCTTGAATCATAAAGTCATCAATAACACGATGAAATAAGGTGTTGTCATAAAAACCACTATTCACATAATCAAGAAAATTATGTACGGTGTCTGGTGCCTTTTCGTTATCAAGTTCAAGTCCTATATCACCATAATTAGTGTTTATTTTAATCATGCTCGTCCCTAGTTTTTGTTATTTACTTCAGGTGCTGTCGTAGCAACTGAAATCAGTTCGATGTCTTCAATTATAATACTTGTTTTCGGTACATCACTTGGAAATGGTCCTCCGGATCCAGTTGGTATAGCCGCAATTTTATTAACTATCGCCATTCCGTCAATAACTTTGCCAAACACAGTATAACCATAGCCGCGTTGATTAGGTGCAGAGTAGTCAAGAAAGGCATTATTAGCAACATTAATGAAAAATTGTGCTGTTGCGGAATGTGGATCAGATGTGCGCGCCATTGCAATCGTTCCAATCTGATTATTAAGACCATTGTCAGCTTCATTTGCGACGGGGTTTTTTGTTATTTTCTGTGTATAAGATTTGTCAAAACCGCCGCCTTGTACCATAAAGTTAGGTATGACGCGATGAAAAATTGTGTCTTTGTAGAATCCGTCGGTTACATAACTTAAGAAATTCTCAACAGTTTTAGGTGCTTTGTCAGGGTAGAGTTCAACAGTGATAGAGCCGAGATTTGTTTTGATGTTAATTCTTGGGTTCGTTGCAAAGGCAGCGCTACTTAAAAAGAATGAAAGGAAAACAATTGATTGAATAATGCGCACAGGGTCTCCTGGTATATTAGATATTGCGTCTAGATGGGTATCCAGAACGCTCATTATGTTATAATTTTCATGCAGGCATTTTGCATAATTATGCCTAAGACATCTGGGATTCTACCAAGAAGATGGCCAGCTCCACAATCTTACCTACTCACAATGCTTAAAATTTACAATTCTCTTAGCAGAACAAAGCAGGATTTTGTCCCTTTAACACCCGGAAGCGTCAAGATATATGTTTGTGGCATGACAGTTTATGATTACTGTCATCTCGGACATGCGCGTGTATTAGTTGTATTTGATACTATTGTGCAATGGTTTAGAACGATTGGTTTTAATGTTACTTATGTGCGTAATATTACGGATATTGACGACAAAATCATTAAAAGAGCAAATGATAATAAAGAATCTTTTGAGATTCTTACAGACCGGTTTATCCGTGCAATGGAAGAAGATGCGGCGGCATTAGGTGTGGTATCACCATCGCATGAGCCGCGAGCGACACATTATGTCGAAAACATGATTGCCATGATTAAAACATTAGTGGAGAAAGGGCTCGCTTATGTTGCAGACAATGGTGATGTGTATTTTTCTGTTCACAGATTTCCTGGTTATGGAAAACTTTCAGGTAAAGCCCTGGAAGATTTACGTGCTGGAGAACGGGTAGAGATCGATCGACATAAAGAAGACCCCCTTGATTTTGTCTTATGGAAATCAGCGAAGCCGGACGAACCCAATTGGGATTCACCTTGGGGGAAAGGGCGCCCTGGTTGGCACATCGAATGCTCGGCAATGTGCGAACATTACCTGGGCAAGCATTTTGATATTCATGGTGGCGGACAGGATCTACAGTTCCCACATCATGAAAATGAAATTGCGCAGAGCGAGGGCGCGCATGGTCATCCTTTTGTGAATTACTGGATGCATAACGGTTTTGTGCGGGTAGATGATGAAAAGATGTCAAAATCATTAGGTAACTTCTTTACTGTGCGTGATGTCCTTAAGCGTTATCAACCAGAAGTGATTCGTTTTTTTATACTCCGCGCACATTATCGCAGCCCGCTGAATTATTCCGATCATCATATAAATGATGCAAAGAATGCATTAGATCGACTTTATACTGCATTAAAAGATCATGCGGTTTCCAATGCAGAAATAGACTGGAAAAATATCGATGCCCAGACATTTATGGAAGCAATGAATGATGATTTCAACACATCTGAGGCTGTCGCTGTATTATTTGATCTCGCCAGTGAAGTTAATAAAACCGGATCAATGCAAAAGGCAACCCTACTTAGAGGACTCGGTGGCATATTAGGGCTGCTACAACAAAACCCACAAGATTATCTGCAACAGAATATTGATTCTGACGATGAAGGATTATTTACACCAAAACAGATAGAGCAAATGATTTTACAGCGGTTAAATGCCCGGAAAGAAGGTAATTACACTGAGGCTGATGCTGTTCGTAAGGTGTTATTAGACGCGGGTATCGTCCTTGAAGATGGCGCAAAAGGAACAACCTGGCGCCGCCGTCACTAAAGAACGATACGATGCCGTCTATATTCGCCATAAATAAAGCGTTGAATCTGTCAGATCATTAAGCTTCAGGCATTTCTCTGGCTTTACCCCGGGAATTATAAAACTATTGCTGATGAGAATACTGCCGGGACGCATTTCCTTGCAGGCTTTGTCCCATAGTGATTCCATTGGTGCAGGAGAAAGGTATGCATAAACAACGTCATATGGAGAAAGATCATGTTTCCAGAAGTCTCCCCATTGAATCCGGCAGTTGGAAGAGTTAGCCATGGTGCGTAATTTACTCAGAAGAAATGGGATAGGGGCGGCTTCTACTCCAAAGAAATTTCCTTTTGGTTGAATTTTACTGATGTGTGCCAATAGCCCACCACATCCACAGCCCAGATCAATTAAAGAAAAATCTTTGTGTTTAGGTAACAAAGAAGCTAACACACTGGCAGCTTTATGACTTGAAAGATAGAGTGGCACCTTTGTCTGATAAGTTTTTCCAAACATAAGAATCAGTATAAAAAAAGCCCCACAAAACCAGAGTGGGGATAGCGTAAGCGCTAAAGTAGTGATTATTGCCGGTATGAATATCAAATGTATGGGTACCCACCAGATGGGCATTTTTAGTTTATGGCTAATAATCGCTGCGGAAATACCTTGTAACACGGCTAATTCAAATATGCTTAATGTAACTATGGGTAGGGTTATTCCTAATAAGGAAATAGTAAACAAGGTCAACAGCTGGATAAATAAGGCGACTAATAGTGATGATCGTTGCAAAGAAATAAGCAATGGCCGGTACCAACTGAGAAAATTACTGAGCATTGGATCTAACCCCATCTAAAGCTTCCCTGTTTAAATCTTGTTTATTACCCACGTTGAAACTTTGGGTATCTTTGGTGATTTCTTGTTCCGCTTTTTCATTCATGACAATAATACTGATCCTGCGGTTGATCGGATTATATGGATCCTGCTTGTCAAATAACACGGCGGATGAGAGTCCAACAACGCGAAGTACTTTGTCTGAAGCCATTCCACCATGAATTAATTCTCTTCGTGAAGCATTGGCCCGATCAGCTGATAGTTCCCAATTACTGTAACCTCTCTCCCCGGATGGAAAAGGCGTCGCATCGGTATGCCCGGTAAGGCTGATCCTATTGGTGACATCATTGAGCGTTTTACCGATCTCATGGAGTATGAATCGAGTATAAGGCTGCAATGTTGCACTGCCACTTGCAAACATCGGACGATTCTTTTCATCAACAATCTGGATGCGTAGGCCATCTGTTGTGATATCCAATAATAATTGATTTTCAAATTTTTTTAATGTGGGGTTTGATTCAATAGCACGTTTGATCTTCTGTTTCAGCTGCATAAGTCGTGAATGCTCGATACGTTCCCGTTCTACACGAGCTGCTTCGAGATTAATCGGTTGTGCGAAACTTTTATTAACCTGGCCGTCTTGTCGTGTCAGATCAGTACCGCCCCCTTTAATGATACTGGAACTATCACCCACGCTATCACCACCAGAAAACGCAATTTTCATAGGGGTTTGAAAATAATCAGAGATTCCTTTTAATGTGTCTTGCGAGGCGGTACCGAGTAGCCACATTAATAAAAAGAACGCCATCATCGCCGTTACAAAATCAGCATAGGCTATCTTCCAGGCACCCCCATGATGTCCACCACCAGCAACTTTCTTGATACGTTTAATTACAATGGGACGTTGCGAAAGATCATCAGCCATACACTACCTCAGTTATTACACAATAAACTGCTATCTTATGGATGAGGTTATTTGTTTTTGCTTTTCTTAACATGTTCTTCCAGTTCCATAAATGTTGGACGCTCGGTAGAAAAGAGTACCTTTCTGCCAAATTCCACTGCCAGCACAGGAGAGTAACCATTAAGATTAGCTAAAAGTGTCACCTTGATGCATTCAAGAAGTTTGCTTGATTCATTCAGTCGGTGTTCGAGTTTGCCAGCCAAGGGGGATACGAAACCGTATGCCAGAAGAATACCCAGAAAAGTACCAACCAGCGCTGCGGCAATTAACATGCCGAGTTCAGCAGGCGGAAGATGAACCGACTCCATCGTGTGGACAACACCCATAACCGCCGCAACAATTCCAAAGGCAGGAAGCCCGTCACCCAATCTTGCAACCGTATGAACTGGAACTTCCCCTTCTTGATGATGGGTTTCCAGTTCATTATCCATTAAATTCTCAATTTCCATCGAATTAAGGTTTCCACCGACCATAAGGCGCAGATAATCCGTTATAAATTCAATGGCATGATGGTTGGAAAGAATGGCTGGGTATTTTGTAAAAATCTGACTATCTTGAGGTTTATCGACATCTTCTTCGATTGACATCAATCCTTCCTTACGTATTTTTCCCAATATCTCATAAAGCAGTGTCATTAATTCCAAATACACAATTTTGGTGTATTTTGTTTCTTTAAAAACACTAGGTAGTGCTTTTAGCGTAGCTTTAATTGCTTTGCCTGAGTTGCCAACAATAAATGCGCCGATGGCACCCCCACCGATCATAAGGATCTCAACTGGCTGCCACAGAGCTGCTAAATGGCCACCTGCTAACGCGAAACCACCAAATACTGAAATAATGATAACCACATATCCAATAGCAACCAGCATGATAAAAATAATCCTTAGAGTATTGTGAAGGCAAGCACCCGCATACTGTGACACTTGTTGGTGAAAATATCATGCGATAGGTTTGTTCAGGTTTGGAGAAGAGAAGAATTTAACCCGTATTTCTTATTACCCAATAGAATGGCTACTATTGTTCGGAAAAATTGCACCAGGGGGTGGGTAGAAGGAGAAGGGTCATGCTTGATACGAAATTAGGGGTAAGTTAATTTTTATCACCGGAATTATTAGAATTGTAGATCCAGCTATTTAATAAGAGGCGTGCAGAATCTGTGATTTCAGATGCTGTCATACCCAAGGGGCCATTATTTTGTTTAAGTAAGGAATCTGCTGCGGCACCATGTAGAAAAACAGCGAGTAATAATGCTTTTCTTATTTCTAAGTTTTGTGTCAGCAATGCACCGATAATACCTGACAATACATCACCTGTTCCCGCGCTGCTCAGGCCAGAATTTCCACTGACATTTATGTGGTGATCGCCATCAGGTGAAACGCATATGCTTCCGGCACCTTTTAACACGACATGACAGTTAAATCGTTCTGATAATTTTAGTGCTGCAGCCATTCGATCATTTTGTATAGTTGCCGTATTGCAATTTAAAAGACGGGCGGCCTCAGCCGGGTGAGGTGTCAGGATGGCGGGGGTATGGCGTTGCTGTAGTTTTTCAGCCAGGTGAGTATGAATGGCAATGTGATTTAATGCATCGGCATCGATTACGAGTGGCAGCTCGGAACTAAGTGCGCAATTAATCCAGGAGTAGCCATCAGATTCCATACCTAAACCAGGACCAATAACCAGGCATGTCAGATTATCCAGTTTAAATAATTCATGTGGCGATCGAAGCATTAATTCAGGTTGTGTTGAATCGACGACAGGTGAATTACGGGCAATTAACCCCAGATAAACACGACCTGCGCCAAGTTTTAAGGCGGCTCTGCCGGCCAATAGCGTTGCGCCAATCATTCCGGTGGAGCCACCCATGATGCCAATACTGCCAAATGTGCCTTTATGGCTATTGGCCGGGCGAGGGGGAGGCAATAATTTCTGGACAGCCTGTTGATTAATGACCCATATATGCGGCGTCATCATTGCGAAAACATCAAGACCGAGGTCGCGTACTAAAATTTCGCCGCAATATTCGGGGCCAAAGTTAGTCAGGAGCCCTGGCTTTAATCCAATAAATGTGACAGTTATCGTAGCGTGAATGACGGCACCATACACGCACCCGTTATCGCTCCCCAGGCCACTAGGAACATCCAGTGAAAGTACAGGCAGATTCATCTGGTTAATTGCATTAACCAGATTTAGATAGTTACCTTCAAGGTTACGATTATTTTGTTGATCAAGACCAATACCGAATAATCCGTCAATAATTCCATGCCACTTTTCATTAGCCGGAATCTCACTGAATACGTTGTTATCGATCATTAGCCAGGCATCCAGCGCTTGTTTCGCATCATTCGATAATTTGCTGCGGTCCCCAGTAAAAACTAAAGTTACGTTAAACCACCATTGCTTAAGATAGCGCGCAACAACAAATGCATCGCCACCATTATTTCCTGGTCCAGCAAGAATAAGCACTTGGTACTTATCATGGCGTAATAATCTTTCGGCTGCTATTTGTGCCGCAGCAAATCCAGCTTCTTCCATCAGGTTAGCAGAATCAGGCAAAGTAGCTGCCATTCGCTCAATCTCACGAATCTCAGCAGTCAGATAAACAGGAGTGGCACGATTCATCATGAATTGTTTGCTCGGTTAGAAACCGGTTGGGTTATCTCTCGTGTAAAATTACACTGTTCAAATTTAATGTTATCAAATTTCTAATGCTTCGACTTCGTGGTGGCCGTGCACTTTCATCGTTTCGTCTGGAAAAATTAACAGACTCAATTAAAACGACAATTTCACAAGTGTCTCATATTTATGCTGAATATTGGCATTTCTGTGAATTAGAACGTAATTTGCAGACTGATGAAATGCATATTCTGAATAAACTTCTGGACTATGGCCCAGCGCAACAGACACTCGAAATAACGGGTGAACTGTTCCTGGTTTTGCCACGCCCGGGCACAATTTCTCCCTGGTCATCAAAAGCAACCGATATCAGTCAGCATTGTGGATTGGAAGCAGTTAAGCGGCTAGAGCGTGGCATCGCATTTTATATTCAGACAGATGGAATGCTCACAGCAGAAACAAAACGTCAGTTACTTGCCTTGATCCATGACCGTATGACCGAAGCGGTATTTGATTCGTTTGATGCCGCTGAAAAATTATTCCGTCATTTTGAACCCGCGCCACTGAATACAGTAAACATCCTCACGGGTGGGTTAGCTGCATTGCAAAAAGCAAATAATGATATGGGTCTCGCGTTATCCGCCGATGAAATTGACTATCTCGTCAGTAATTTTACACGGATGGGGCGTAATCCGACGGATGTAGAACTCATGATGTTCGCACAGGCTAATTCGGAACATTGTCGCCACAAGATTTTTAATGCAGACTGGGTAATTGATGGGAAGCCGCAGAATAAATCCCTGTTTGGGATGATTCGTAATACCCACCAATTACATCCTGAGGGCACCCTGGTGGCCTATGCAGATAATTCCTCTGTCATTGAAGGTGCTTGCATTACTCGCTTCTATTCGGGTGAAAATCAAGTTTATGGTTATGCGGAAGAATCCACACATCTGCTGATGAAGGTGGAAACCCACAACCATCCAACAGCAATTTCACCTTTTTCGGGAGCCGCAACCGGTGTAGGCGGTGAGATTCGTGATGAAGGTGCGACGGGTCGAGGAGCAAAGCCTAAGGCTGGACTCACCGGTTTCTCGGTTTCCAATCTTTATATTCCTGGATTTATTCAGCCATGGGAAATATATCAAACACAAGCCGATAATGAGCAACGCTATGGTAAACCTTCGCGTATTGTTTCATCGTTACAGGTGATGCTGGAAGGACCAATTGGCGGGGCCGCGTTCAACAATGAATTCGGACGGCCTAATCTTGCCGGATATTTTCGCACCTTTGAGGAATTTGTTGCGGGTGAAATGCGTGGTTATCACAAACCCATTATGCTTGCCGGTGGATTAGGCCAAATTTCAGCAAAACACGTAGACAAAGAAAAATTTCCAGCGGGCTCAAAACTCATCCAGTTGGGTGGTCCTGGAATGTTGATTGGTTTGGGTGGCGGCGCCGCTTCAAGTATGGATACCGGTTCTAATCAAGAGAAATTGGACTTTGATTCAGTACAACGGGGTAACCCTGAAATGGAACGGCGTGCGCAGGAAGTGATCGATCGCTGTTGGCAGATGGAAAGAACAGGAAAAGCCAATCCCATTCTATTTATTCATGATGTTGGTGCCGGTGGTTTGTCTAATGCATTGCCCGAGTTAATTCATGATTCCGGGCGCGGCGGTCGATTTAACTTGCGTGATATTCCTTCGGAAGAATCGGGTATGTCGCCCCTGCAGATTTGGAGTAATGAGGCACAGGAACGCTATGTATTAGCAATCAAGCCGGAGATGCTTGAATTATTTCAGCAGATCTGTGCGCGTGAGCGTTGTCCATTTTCAGTTGTTGGCGAAGCAACTATAGAAGAGCAGCTAATCGTGACAGATCAGCTATCGGATATCCAGCCGGTCGATATGGCGCTTTCCGTCTTATTGGGTAAACCACCAAAAATGACGCGAGATGTGTCGCATATAGAAAAATCACTACAGCCATTCGATTTAACAGAATTGGATCTGACAGATGCCGCCTATCGGGTATTGAGATTACCTGCTGTGGGGGATAAAACGTTTCTAATCAGTATTGGAGACCGGAGTGTTGGCGGCATGACGGCACGCGACCAAATGGTAGGTCCCTGGCAAGTCCCGGTAGCTGATGTGGCAGTAACCTTGATGGGATATCAAACTTACCTGGGGGAAGCGTTTGCAATTGGGGAACGCACTCCCTTGGCATTACTCGACCCAGCGGCAGCAGCACGTATGGCAGTGGGCGAAGCCATTACCAATATTGCTGCAGCAATGATTGAACAGATAAGCGAAATCAAGCTCTCGGCGAACTGGATGGCAGCGACAGGGCATGCGGGGGAGGATGCTGGTTTGTATGACGCTGTTTATGCTATTGGCATGGAATTTTGTCCGCAACTCGGCATTAGTATTCCTGTGGGCAAAGACTCGATGTCGATGAAAACTTCATGGGAAGAATCGACTGAAGGCAATTCAATCGTTAGAAAAGAAGTCACAGCACCACTGTCGTTGATTATTTCAGCTTTTGCCAGAGTAACAGATGCCCGTAACACACTGACACCCCAATTACGAAAGGATTGTGGCGAGACTGAGTTGATACTGATTGATCTGGGTGCCAGGAAAAATCGGCTGGGTGGCTCGGCATTGACACAAGTTTATAAGCAGGTGGGTGATGTCGCCCCTGATATCTCAAGCCTGGAGGGCGCCGAGAAACTCAAGAGTTTTTTCTTGGTCATACAACGGCTAAATCGTGAAAACAGACTACTTGCTTATCATGACCGCTCCGATGGAGGCTTGTTTGTGACATTAAATGAGATGGCGTTTGCTGGACACACGGGCATATCCATTAATTTAGATTGTTTATGTGCAAAGGCACCTGTAGACGAACAAATTTTGGCTATTTTATTCAATGAGGAACTGGGTGCTGTTATACAGATTAAGTCCGTGCATCACGATGAAGTATTGAAAAAATTATCTGAAGCAGGTTTGGCGGATGCCAGCTTTGTTATTGGCCATCCGAATGACAACGATAACGTGCAGTTTATGCTTCAGCATCAACCTGTATTCTCGGAAAGCCGTATAGCTTTGCATCGTGCCTGGTCAGAGACAACCTGCCAGATGCAAAAATTACGTGATAATCCGGCATGTGCGCAACAGGAATATGACCGCATACTGGATAGCGCTGACCCTGGTCTGCAATTACAGTTAAGCTTTGACCTCAATGAGGATATTGCCGCACCCTATATTCAAACAGGAATCCGGCCAAAGATTGCGATCTTGCGTGAACAAGGTGTTAATGGTCATGTGGAAATGGCCGCAGCTTTTGACCGGGCAGGATTCACAGCAATCGATGTTCATATGAGTGACCTCATTGCCGGGCGTGTTTCACTCAGTGACTATAAAGGTTTTGCGGCATGTGGCGGGTTTTCTTATGGTGATGTATTGGGCGCAGGAGAAGGTTGGGCTAAATCCATACTATTTAATGCGCGGTTACGTGAAGAATTTGAATCATTCTTTCTACGGTGCGATACCTTTGCGTTGGGTGTCTGCAACGGGTGCCAGATGATGAGCAATTTACATGAAATTATTCCCGGCGCAGAAAACTGGCCTCATTTTGTACGTAATCAATCAGAACAATTTGAAGCACGATTTGTCATGGTGGAGATCCCGCAAAATCCTTCCATACTTTTCGATGGAATGGCAGGAAGCCGTATGCCGATAACGGTTGCGCATGGTGAAGGGTTTGCAGAGTTTTCTGACAGTCGTCATCTGGCAGAAATTTCCCCACTTGTTGCCATGCGTTTTGTCGATCATCTGGGACAACCAACTGAAGTATATCCACTCAACCCCAATGGCTCTACTCAGGGAATTACGGGTATTACCACCCCAGATGGGCGTTTCAATATCCTCATGCCGCACCCGGAACGCGTGTTTCGAATAGCCCAGCATTCATGGTATCCACCCGTGTCGACTGAATCCACTGAATCACGTGAAGATGGCCCGTGGATGCGCCTATTCAGAAATGCCAGAAAATGGGTTGGGTAATGGATCATTATTTGAATTCAGGAAAGAAAAATAAAAAATGACAAATCTTAGCGCTAAGCGATACTTTGGTTTGATGGGTATCCTATTACTGCTATGCAGTATTAACCTGGGTTCAGCGACGGAACAAATCAGGCCAGGTTACAAACCTCAGTGGACGGGTTGTGTCACAGTGGGAAGCTGGATGGTGCCGGACGGAGGAAAAATTTCCAATCGGGATATCATCGCACGGGCCGTAAAAAGTGATGTCGTGTTGCTGGGTGAAACTCATATAAACAGGGAACATCATCGCTGGCAGTTGCAGACACTGGCAGCACTGTATGCCCTTCGCCCAAACATGGTAATCGGGTTTGAGATGTTTCCACGTCGGGTACAAGCGGTTCTTGACCAATGGGTGGCAGGCAAATTGGATGAACAGGAATTTCTCAGGGCGGCGCAATGGAATATTGTCTGGAGCACCGATGCCGATCTTTATTTACCCTTATTTCATTTTGCACGCATGAACCAGATTCCCATGCGTGCATTGAATATTGAGACCAGTTTAAGACGACAGGTTACTGAAAAAGGCTTTTATAGTGTACCCGTGGAAGAGCGTGAAGGCGTGTCACGTCCAGCATTACCGAGCAAGGACTACGTGAATTTTTTATTGCCGATCTACAAGCAGCATGAGCGTAAGGACAAAAAGGAAGGTGAAATTGACCATGATGATCCCGATTTCAGTCGTTTCATTGCAGGCCAGCAGCTCTGGGATAGAGCCATGGCACAGATCATCCATGCCGCACACGATGTACCCAATGGAACGGAAAAGCCGCTGGTCGTAGGTGTCATGGGAACCGGGCACATTCTGCATGGCTATGGTGTGCCGCATCAGTTGCATGATCTCGGCATTGATAACATTACGTCATTATTACCCTGGGATACCAGCCGGTCATGTCAGACGTTTGTTCCAGGTTATGCGGACGCAGTCTTCGGTGTGATGCCTTATGTCTCACCAGCAACTCAATCCATGCGCCAGCGACTGGGCATCCGCTTTGAAATCGCACATGGCGGTGCGCATGTGCTGCAAGTTGAAAAGGATAGCATCGCGGAAACAGCAGGGCTCCTGGCAGCAGATGTCATTTTAGAAATAGCCGGTCTTGGAATCAAGGACACCAGTGATGTCATCAATGTTGTAACACGCCATGCACCGGGGACCTGGCTGCCACTTAAGGTGAAGCGAAATGACGAGACAATTGAAATTATTGCCAAATTCCCTCCCTTATAAAATGAATAATTCCATGACAGGGTGGCATTTATTCAGATGCTTGTTTGCTATGGTTATTGCATTTTGTGTTGTTACCAGTGCAGCGGCAATCAACAGGGCGGGGGACATTGATTACGATATCAATGTACGCATCGATCCTGCAGCGCATAGCATGGAAGGGCGCAGCGTGATAACGGTGAAGAATGCAACGGAATTGCGGCTGATACTGGGTCGCCGTTTTGAAGTGACACAAGCCTTGATTGAGGGTAAACCGCTTGAGCCCAGCAGTGACACCAGTCCGCACTATCATTCCTGGCACATACCTTTTAGCTTGAGCACATCCTATCGTATTGAAATTCATTGGCGCGGGGAGTTGTCTCCGCTGGACACCGCGCTGGATCATCAACAAACGCTGGGCAGGCCCGTAGCGGTAAGCAGTGATGAAGGCACCTATTTACCCAATTCATCCAGCTGGTACCCCTCGATTGTGGGTGCGTTGGTACATTATCGAGTCAATCTTGAATTGCCGTCAGGACAACGAGGACTGGTGGCTGGGAGGCTCATTAAAGAAACTGAATCAACGCAAGGCTATCAGGCAAGCTTTGAATTTCCTTTTCCAGCCGAAGGGATTGACCTGATGGCGGGACCATACCGTATTGAAACGGATACGATGCAAGGTGCAAATGGCAAACAGATTCAATTGCGCACTTACTTTCACCCGGAAATCAGCCAACTGGCGCCCGGCTATCTTGACTCGGTCAAGGGATACGTTGAACTTTATGAATCATGGATAGGCGATTATCCATTTACTGAATTCAGTGTGGTCTCCAGCCCGACCCCCACCGGATTTGGAATGCCAACCCTGACGTATCTTGGCGTAGACGTGCTACGACTGCCCTTTATCCGTGCGACTTCACTGGGCCATGAAGTATTGCATAACTGGTGGGGGAATGGTGTTTATCCAGATTACAGGAAAGGCAACTGGTCAGAAGGCTTGACCACATTCATGGCAGATTACGCCTATACAGAACGTGAAAGTAGTGCGGCTGCACGTGAAATGCGATTGGGTTGGTTACGTGACTTCGCGGCACTAGCACCTGACCAGGATGCACCTTTGAGTTCTTTTACCTCGCGGACACATGCTGCCACGAAAATCGTGGGCTATAACAAGGCCGCCATGCTATTTTTTATGCTGCGCGATCAGCTGGGTGAAGAAATGTTTGACCGTGCTATCCAGGCATTCTGGACCATGCGACGTTTTAAAATCACTTCCTGGCAGGATATTCAACGTATTTTTGAAATGGTATCCACGCAGGATTTAAACTCAGTTTTCAATCAATGGCTGGATCGTGCTGGCGCGCCCGCGATCAGGATTGTCGAAGCAAGCCAAAGGCAGACGCAGGCGGGCCACCAGATCGCCTTGACTCTGGAACAGGCAACCCCTGTCTACCAGTTACAAGTCCCCATTGTTATTCGTAGTGCGGCAGGTGAAGAAACCCGCCACCTTGCATTACAGCATGAGCAACAGACTTTTACTCTGGATTTAAAGCATCAGCCGTTGGAAGTCGTCCTTGACCCGGATTTACGTCTGTTTCGTCAGCTCGCACCCGGTGAAGCACCACCCATCTTACGGGAAGTAATGGTCAATCAGGCAACAGCGACGATCCTGTTACCTGAGCAGGGTGAAATTTATCATCTGGCAGAAACCCTGGCCAGCAAACTACAACACCGTACCCCTGAAATAATTCCCGCAGCCAATCAATTGCCAGCAATACCCATACTGGTGATTGGCTTGCGGCAACAGATTGACGCATGGCTGATCGAACACAACCTGCCCGCAAGACCCGACATTGTCGCCGACAAAGGTTCGGCGCAGGCATGGACACTTACTCGTGTGGATGGAATAACACTCGCCGTAGTGTCTGCTCAGGATGCCGCTTCGCTTGCCGCATTAATACGTCCATTGCCACATTATGGGCGGCAGAGCTATATCGTGTTTGAGGGTGCGAAAGTAATTGACCGGGGTGCCTGGCCAATGCAGGTGCAGACGGTGACAGTCAAGCGATAAATAGAAACGGCATTCTGCTGTTGTTTGATTTCGCAGATATAAGAATTGTAAAAATTCGCGGTTAGGTATCTGACCCGAATGGCATAAGTTAAGCCCTTTTAGCAAGGGAATAAGCTGAAAAATGTTGAGAGCACCTCTAAAAATCCATATTTGCGAGCAGCCGCTTTGCGGCTTGCCTGCTTACCCCGTTTCATCACAATACTTCGTTGCTCACAAAAAATATTTCCTCACCTATCAATCATATGCTGCGTCAATATTTTTTATTCGCGCCTGGTCTTGTTTAGAACTCTGAATTTTTAGAACTAACGTTTCGAAGTTCATTTTAACCTGACAATACCATTGGAATGCTTGATTCACTTGGCTTCCAGCCTCAATGTTCTGACATCGAGTTGCAGGGCTTGCACGAAGAAGCTTTGTACATGATGATCAATTGTT
>JAUXRH010000327.1 GCA_030682075.1 Nitrosomonas sp. | reverse complement strand
GTACGCCGATTTCTTCTTGAGCGACAG
This sequence comes from Nitrosomonas sp., assembly GCA_030682075.1. Classification (GTDB taxonomy): domain Bacteria; phylum Pseudomonadota; class Gammaproteobacteria; order Burkholderiales; family Nitrosomonadaceae; genus Nitrosomonas. Next base: position 1,801 of record JAUXRH010000327.1, on the reverse strand, counting down.
TTATTTCATGCTCACCATCTGGGTGAATGATTCCAGGCGGAAGTTTCATGCTTTAACTCATTTAATTCAACTGCTTCTGATTATAGCAAGCTGCTTAACTGATTTTTTTAGGTTGATGGTGCAACGCGTCTTATCCGCATCCGAGAAATATTGGCTCGTTGCATTGATCATCGTTATCGTCAGTCGTTACGTATAACAGTTGAGTCGGCATGGTCGGCACTGGGTGGGCCGAGTTGCCTGAGTCCCAGTACAGAGAGCAGGACGCAGGGCGGAACCGATCTTGAAGATGCAATGATTTATCTTGATTATCTTGAGACTCATGAAGTGGCGGGCAGTATTCCAGAACTTGCGATATTTGAGAAAGGATTGGCCAAGCTTTATGCATTGCCCGATATGGAAGCTGACGATACATTACAAATTATGACCATCCACAAGGCTAAAGGACTGGAATTTGATACGGTTATTGTGCCTGGCCTTGGCCGAACGTCACGCAATAATGATAAGAAGCTGCTTAAATGGATCGAGCGGCCACGTGCCAAACTTTATGCAAATGAAGAAGCGGGGTGTGTAGATTTGCTTCTTGCGCCGATTCAGGAATCTGGTGCAGATAGTGATCCAATTTACGCCTGGTTGCAAAAACTTGATGATCAGAAGGAAAGTTTTGAGGATCAACGACTGCTCTATGTTGCTGCGACGCGCGCCAGAAAGCATTTGCATCTATTGGGTGATATCAAAGTTCTGCTAAATAAAGAAGGCTTGCACGAGTTAAAAGAACCCGCAACAAGAACGTTGTTAAGCAAACTATGGCCAATTATTCACTCGATCTATTCCATAGCCACAGAAAAACGAACTATGCAGCGTGCTCCTTCTTCTTTTCAAGAAGGAGTGCAGCGGAAGAGGGAAACGATAATTGATCAGTCAATCTACCGACTTGATTCTGGCTGGAGACTTCCTGTCGCGCCAAATCCTGTCGCATGGCACATTCTACAAGATAAAGAAGTCACGCAGAATGAGATAGAGTTTTCATGGGTTGGTGAAATAGCGCGACATATAGGCAAGGTTGTTCATCGTTGGCTGCAGCGTATAGCTGAAGATGAAATGAAAGGCTGGGATACGGCACGAGTTCAGACACTCCGTGACTTTTTTAAACAAGCACTAATCGTTAGCGGCATGAGTGGTCATGGCAAGGAAATTGAGCTTGCTGTTGAACGTGTGGCGACAGCGCTTACACACGCAGTCAGTGATAGCCGAGGACAATGGATACTCGGTCCACAACAAAATGCTCAGAATGAGCAAAGAATATCAGCGAATATCAATGGCGAGCGAATAGATGTTGTTGTCGATCGTACCTTCTGCAGTATTGATGGTAACCGATGGATTATTGATTATAAAACCAGTAGTCACGAAGGGACAGGAGTAGATACTTTTCTTGATAGGGAACAAGCGCGCTACAGTGATCAACTTAAACGTTACGCAGCGCTCATGCAAATGATAGACAAACGACCTGTGAGACTGGGATTATATTTTCCTCTTCTAAGAGGATGGCGAGAATGGGAGATAAGCGTTAAATGATACTGGAAGAAGTGAAGTATTAAGTCAAGAAAGAAAGCCGGGCATTAAATTCTAAATCCCTTGGACAGAAAAAGAAGAAAGAGGTTTCAATCACATAATTCAGGAAAGCCATCACTGTCTACAAGGTATTGTGTATTTGGATAATTTTTAGTAGTTGTAGGAAAAAGCCCTACAAATGTAGTGGAATTTTATGACAAACTACTTGACTTGGATCCCCTGGGTCGACTAG
>JAUXRH010000253.1 GCA_030682075.1 Nitrosomonas sp. | reverse complement strand
CTTGCCTGCTTACCCCGTTTCGTCACAATACTTCGTTGCTCACAAAAAATATTTCCTTACATATCCATCATATGCTGCGTCAATATTTTTTATTCGCGCCTGGTCTTGTTTAGAACTCTGAATTTTTAGAGGTGCCCTTATGAAGTTTCTTTGCATTCAACAAATAATCCTGATTATTAAATTAATACAATAGATATATATTGCCAGTATCTATCCTATAGAGATGATCAAACATGTCTAAGCAAACTAAAAACTTAACATCGACTCAAGATACATCGATTGATTTGGATGCAGAGTTCCAAGCATCTAATATCCAGGAAGTTCTGGATAAACTAGATCGTGAGCTGATTGGTTTAATCCCTGTGAAAACTCGTATTCGTGAAACCGCAGCCTTGTTGCTGGTCGATCGCGTTCGCAAACAACTAGGATTATCTGCAGGCGCACCCAGTTTACATATGTGTTTTACTGGAAATCCTGGCACAGGGAAAACGACGGTAGCTCTGCGTATGGCAGAAATCTTACATCGCCTGGGCTATGTACGTGAAGGGCATCTGGTTTCGGTAACCCGAGATGACTTGGTCGGTCAATATATTGGACATACCGCACCAAAAACAAAAGAAGTCATTAAAAAAGCAATGGGGGGTGTTCTTTTCATTGATGAGGCTTATTACCTTTATAAGCCAGAGAACGAGCGTGATTATGGCGCGGAGTCAATAGAAATTCTGCTGCAAACGATGGAAAATAACCGTGAAGATTTGGTTGTTATTCTGGCAGGCTACAAAGATCGCATGGATAAATTCTTTCATAGCAATCCCGGCATGCGCTCGCGTATAGCGCACCATATCGACTTTCCGGATTATGGTCCAGATGAATTAGTTGCAATCGCTAAATTAATGTTAGCAAGCCAGAATTATTGTTTCAGTACAGCCGGGGAAGAGGCATTCGGGAAATATATACGCCTGCGTATGAAGTCGGAGCATTTTGCCAATGCTCGTTCGGTTCGCAACGCGCTTGATCGTGCTCGACTGCGCCAAGCAAATCGATTATTTTCTGGAACAAAGAAATCATTGTCCAAAACTGATCTCATCACATTAGAAGCGGAAGATATTCTAGCGAGTCGTGTTTTTCTTGAAAGTACGTTGGATAGTGAAGCCAAAATAAAAAATAAAAAATAAAAATCTAAGGCATATTTTTGATAGCGATGGAAACGCTGACTCTACCCTGGCGCAGCTATTAGCTGAATGAAATCGCTGTCGATTGTAAAACACTTCGATATATTCAAACACAGCCTGTTCAGCTTCTTCCCGAGAATGAAACGTTTGATGATGGATCAATTCGGTTTTTAAGGCATGGAAGAAGCTTTCCGACACGGCATTGTCCCAGCAATTGCCCTTCCGGCTCATGCTGGGGCGGTGAGTTTTGGACGGATGGCTTATGTTGCAACTGTAGGGGAAAGAACGGACTGGGGTGTAGTTGCGCGGTATGTAAAGAACCAAGGCAAGCCAAAAGAAGAACTGCGTCAGCTTGCGCTTTTCTAATACCCCGTGGTCTTGCCACAGGGTTGTTTATTCAGGGCTTCCTTAAAGGATATTAGTTAGTTGCGGCTGTACATAAGCTAGCCGCTATTGCGTAATCCGGCCGCAATTCCGTTAATACTCAGGTTGATCCCGTGTTTGATCCACTCATCTTGTTGCCCGCTTCGGTAGCGCTTCATCAGTTCAAGCTGCAGATGGTTGAGTGGGTCCAGGTAGGCGAGGCGGTAGCGAATCATCCGCGCAAGCATGGGACTGTTCTCAAGTAAAGCAGTTTGTCCAGTGATCGCAAGTAGTGCATTAAGGGCTGACTGCCATTCATCTTTAATCTGTGGGAAGATTCGCTGACGCAGCGCTGCGTCACTCACCAAATCCGCATAGCGCGAGGCGATCGCAAGGTCACTTTTCGCCATCACCATGTCCATATTTGAGAGCAACGTGCGGAAAAATGGCCATTCTCGATACATCTCTTGCAGCAGCTTTAATCCCGTGTTGGGGTACGTCAGATTCCAGGTTTCAATCGCGCAGCCGAATCCATACCACGCCGGCAGCATCAGTCGGCATTGTGCCCAACTGAAAACCCAGGGTATTGCCCGCAGGTCTTCTATGCAGCGGGACTTGGTGCGGGAAGCGGGACGGCTGCCGATGTTGAGTTCGCTGATCTCTGAGATAACCGTGGATTGCCAGAAATAATCTTCAAACCCCGGTGTTTCATAGATCAGTTTTCGATAAGCCGCGAAAGCGTGTCCTGAGAGTTCTTCCATTGCATCGAGATATGCTTGCTTCGGTGCGCCCGTTTGATTTTTCAGCCGCAAAGTTGCCTCAAGTGTGGCGGCAGCGATAACTTCGAGGTGATGTCGACCAATCTCGGGATTAGAGTATTTGCTCGCGATGACTTCACCCTGCTCGGTGATGCGGATCTGACCAGCAACCGCGCCTTCAGGTTGGGCAAGAATGGCATTGTAGGTCGGGCCGCCGCCGCGTCCGACAGATCCACCGCGTCCGTGGAACAGCCGCAGCTGAACGTTGTGGCGGCGAAACACTTCGACAAGTTTGATCTCCGCTTTATACAGTTCCCAGCCCGAAGTAATAAAACCGCCATCCTTGTTACTGTCAGAATAACCCAGCATGACTTCCTGCGTATGTTGACGCGAGGCTAATAATTCCCGATACGCCGGTTGAGCGAAAAGCTTGTCCATTACCTCACTGCTGCGACGCAAGTCGCTAATGGTCTCGAACAGCGGAATGATATTGACAGCCAATTTTTTTTCGTGCGGGCGCAGCAACCCGACTTCACGCAGCAATAATGCGACTTCCAATATATCCGAGATGCCATCTGTTTTAGAGATGATGTAATTTGGCAGACATGCGCTACCGTAGCGGCGATGGCTATCCGCGGTGGCATGAAGAATTTCAAGTTCCGAAGTGGTTTCACTGGAATAGGTGACACTGGATGAGGCGAGCGGTCGTGGCGTCGTCAGTTCCTCAAGTAACAGCGCAATGCGCCCATTCTCGGTCAGCGCTTGATAATTTAATCCATTGCGCGCAAAGCTGAACAGTTCCGACACCACGCGTTCGTGTACCTCCGCATTTTGCCGCAGATCGAGGGTAGTCAGGTGAAAATCGAAAATATCCACGGCACGGCGCAGATGACGTAACCGACCGTGCGCCAGCAGTGTACCGCCATTGGCCACGAGTGAATGGTGAATGATGTTGAGGTCATCAGCAAATTCATTGGCATTACGGTAGGGCGGTAGCGAGCCGATCGGTTTACGCATTGGCGTCATATCGTTGAGGTCTCTGGCGGTCGTTGCCAGGCGTGAGTATATGCCAGTCAGGGCACGCCGATAGGGTTCGCTGGCGCGCTCAGGCATGATATCGGGAGAGCAGTCTGCAAGTATTCTGAGCGCATCCGACACGGGTGCCAGCAGGTCAGTTAGTGGTAACTCAGCGCTCAATTGATACAGTTCTTCCAGGTAATAACCCATTGCGTGGGTGGATTGCATTCGCAGCGCAGTGCGCAGCATTTCTGCAGTGACAAAAGGATTCCCGTCGCGATCACCGCCGATCCAGCTACCGATACGTAAAAAGGATGGGATTTCGCGTGTTTCATGCCCGGGATTGTGTCGCGCCAGCAGATCTTCGAGTTCCGCATAGAGGCGTGGTAGCTGATCAAAAAAAGTTTGATCATAATAAAATAAGCCGTTGTTGATTTCGTCAATGACGGTAAGTCTTACGGCGCGCACGGTGCGTGTCCGCCATAGCGTCAGAATATTGCGCCGTAACGTTTCTTCCGTGCTGGCTATTTCCGTGGGCGTCAGCTGCGTGCGGTCACGCCATGCGATCAGTTGTGCGATGGTGAGCTGACGATCCAGAATACTTTTGCGCTGAACTTCGGTCGGGTGAGCGGTGAGCACGGGTGCGATGAGCGCGCCTTCTATAAAATGATCAATTGCTTCCAGGCTGACTCCGGCGTGGATAGCGCGTTCAATGGCAATGACGAAAGCACCCTCGCGCAAGGGTAGGCCAGCCAGTTCATCCGCACGGGTGAGGCGCACATAATGTTGGTCTTCCGCAACGTTGGTGAGATGTAGAAAATAGGTAAATGCACGCACAACCTGGACTGCCTGTGGCAGCGGTAGATCGTTAAGTACGGCTTTGAGTTCTTGCCTGGCGGCAAGATCGTCGGCACGGCGAAACTGGACCGCAGTCTGGCGGATGTGCTCAACCAGATCAAATGCGGCCGAGCCCTCCTGTTCGCGCAAGGTATCACCGAGAATGCGCCCCAGCAGTCGAATATCCTCACGGAGCGGTAAATCGGAGTCAGTTGAAAGATTTTCTGTTTTTTGATCCATAGCAGGTTGTCGTGGATAAGTATTTAAGGGCACCTCTAAAAATCCAATTTCCGTCGCAATACGGCGTTGCTCATAAAAAATTTTCTCTTACATATCAACCATATGCTGCGCTCAAATTTTTTTCTCGCGCCTTGTCTTGCCTAGGAACTTGAATTTTTAGAGAT
>JAUXRH010000323.1 GCA_030682075.1 Nitrosomonas sp. | reverse complement strand
AGTGTGATAATTGAGCGCGTCTGGCTGGATGCAATGCAAGGCGAGAGGAGGAGTCATAGCGAGCTATGGCGACGACGAACAACGCCGCAGTGTGCCCGCCAGATGTGATTCAAGTGTTACAGTTATTTATGAACGACTCCTTAGTGTTCCTTGTAAGGCCTGTACGATTCCACCCATGGAGTTGCCTGATCCTGGATTCAAGCCATTCATTGATGACAAAATTGCCAACCATACGTAACCCCATCAATTTAAAGGAAACCAGTCTCAGTCTGAGCGACTTGGTCACAGTGGTATAGTACGCTATGCTGCTGTAATGTCCGGTCAGTTTTCAGTTAGCGTCAACAGATTCCTGATTCTCAGGCAAGTGAATAATTGAATGATCATCCATTAGACAGGCATCAAAAATTAATCCTCAAACTTGAGGAGCAGCTAAAGTGCCCTGAACTAAAGGATGTGGTGGATAAATTTATCGAAAAACCAGCGTGATCGAATCACCGCAAGCTATGCTCGCACAGGCGGAAGACAACAATGAAACGGCCCACACCCGACAACACCGGGAAGAACTGAACAACCACCCGGAAGTACAGGCGCAAATCACGGAGTTATTGCGGAAACACTATCGCCAATGGCCGCAAGAAAAACTCCCCGCCCTGAATAGCAAAACACCACTACAAATAATCAAAAACCAAAACTGGCCAGGAAATGGTCGAAGTCCTGCTGCAGGATTGAACTGAAGAACCAGCATACGAAGCCACCGGTTGATCCCACTGTCTTCGCCGAACTGCGCGAGCGGATGGGGTTGCAGATAACTGATTGATCACAGAAAAAACTATTTGCAAAAATTTAACTGACAGGCTCAGGTTTTGAGCCTGTGGGGGTGTTAGCATGTACGATCAATACGGGTGCCAATATTATGAACAATGCCGTTTTATACATCGCGCATCAACGAAAATCAGATAAAAGAGAGCAAAGTTTAGAAACTCATCTACTTGAGGTTTCGATAATTGCAAAGTCTCTGGCAGCCAAGATTGGCTTGCAGGATCAAGGCGAGTTGATTGGTCTGCTCCATGACTTGGGCAAGTACAGCGATGAGTTTCAAATTTATCTGAAATCCGCCGTTGGTTTGATTGACCAAGACGAAGATGATTATGTGGATGCGAAGAGCAAGAAAGGTAAGGTAGATCATTCCACCGCTGGGGCGCAACTCGTTTGGCAGGAGCTTTCCACGCATGGCAAAATGGGACCAATTGTTGGGCAGATGCTGTCCTTGTGCGTTGCCTCTCATCACTCAGGCTTGATTGATTGCCTATCCTCTGATACCCACAGCTTTGGCGAAGACCGGTTTACAAAAAGAATTGAAAAGCCCGATGGGCTCACCCATTTTCGGGAGGCTATCGCCAAGATGGATAAAACCATTGAGGCGCGCTTTCGTGAATTGGTGAGCAAACCAGAGCTCATTGATGGCGTTATAAAATCTCTCCAGCAAATTGCGGAATTAGAAAGAACGCGCGGTGATGAACAAATCGTCCGGTTCAAGGTGGGACTTCTTGTTCGTTACCTATTCAGTTGCCTGATTGATGCTGACCGTATTAGCAGTGCGGACTTTGAAAAACCACACGCCGCAAAGGCTAGGCGACATGGGCAATATGGCGAATGGATGCACTTGATAAATCTGCTTGATAACCACCTATCAAGTTTTGATACCAAAGAACGCAAAAAGCCCATCGACAAACTTCGTGTTAGTATTTCTCAACATTGCCGTGACAAAGCAGAGAATGGCAAAGGCATCTACACGCTGACAGTCCCTACAGGCGGAGGCAAGACACTCGCCAGCCTACGCTTCGCATTGCATCACGTTGAAAAGCACAAAATGGAACGGATAATTTACGCCATTCCATTTACCTCTATCATTGACCAGAATGCCGACGTGGTTCGGAAAGTTCTTGAACCGAAAGGTGTGAAATCCAATAGCGTTGTGCTTGAGCATCATTCCAACCTCATGCCGGAAGAGGAAAATTGGAAAACCAAAATGTTGGTAGAAAATTGGGATGCTCCAGTCATTTACACCACTAACGTACAGATGCTTGAGACGCTGTTCGGTGCGGGCACACGCGGGCCACGGCGGCTGCATCAATTGGCAAATGCTGTATTGGTCTTTGATGAAATACAGACGCTCCCCGTTAATTGCATTCACATCTTCTGCAACGCTATCAATTATCTCGTTGAGCATTGCGGCACGACAGTCGTATTGTGTACAGCCACACAACCGCTCATGGATATGGTGGAAAAATCCAGAGGTGCGCTACGCATTCCACCGGACAATGAAATCATGCCTGATGTGGGTGAACTTTTCAGAAAGCTCAAACGGGTCGAAGTTCTCAATCGTAGAAAGCCCGGAGGCTGGTCGGATAAGGAAGTTGCAACTCTTGCAATGGAAGAAGCCAGAAAAGCCAACAGTTGCCTGGTGATCGTTAACACCAAGAAATCAGCCCAAGCGATATTTCAGTTGTGCCGCGATGAAAAGACAGCCATGCCGATTTACCACTTGAGTACGAGCATGTGTCCAGTTCACCGGCGTGCAATTCTGGCAGAAATCCGGCAACGACTTAAAGCCAAGGAGCCAATACTATGCGTCAGCACCCAATTGATTGAAGCGGGCGTGGATGTGGACTTTGGCGCAGTTATCCGCTCAGTTGCAGGGCTGGATTCCATCGCGCAGGCAGCGGGTAGATGCAACCGGAATGGGCTGCGGGATATTGGGCATGTCCATGTCGTCAACCTTAGCGAAGAGCGAGTGGATATGCTCGTGGACATCGCTTGTGGTCAGCGAGTTACGGAGCGGCTTCTTGATGAGTTTGAAAAAGAACCCGCCCGATTTGATAACGACTTGCTTAGTCCGCCTGCTATAGCTTGCTACTTCAATTACTATTTTGCGGAGCGGCGTGGCGAAATGGATTACCCGGTGAGCAGCAAAGTATTGGGGCATGATGACACGTTGCTAAACCTGCTTGCTGGCAATCCCAATGCAACAGAAGAATTTCGCCGTTGTCAGGGTACGCCATTCAATCTGTATCTTCGTCAGTCATTCATGGCTGCCGCCAAGGCGTTCAAGTCGATTGATGCGCCGACCCGTGGCGTTATCGTGCCATACGGAATTAAGGGCAAAAAATTGATTGGTGAACTTTGCGGAGCATTCGAGGTTGAAAAACAATTTAAACTCTTGCGCCGGGCGCAGCAATATACCGTCAACGTATTTCCCCACCAGTTGGAAAAGCTTCAAAAAGAAAATGCCTTACATGAAATACAGGATGGTGTAGACATTCTTTATCTTGCAGATGTCCGCTACTACAACGAGGATTTCGGGTTGAGCTTAACCCCAGAAGGAAAAATGGAGGTTCATTGTGTCTGATTTCAGAAGAAGCAGTATTGAATTCAAGGTGTGGGGGCGATTCGCGCTCTTCACCGATCCACTGACAAAAATCGGCGGCGAGAAGTGTTCCTACCATATACCGACTTATGAAGCGCTCAAGGGCGTTGCCAAGTCGATCTACTGGAAGCCCACCATTGTTTGGGTGATTGACGAAGTTCGGGTGATGAAGCGCATTCGCACTCAGACCAAAGGCACAAAACCACTAAATTTCGAGGGTATTTATCCGAGTGAGAGAAATCCTAAGAAGAAAGAAACGCCGCCAAATACTCTGGCGATTTACACCTTCCTGTCGGATGTTGAATATCAGATAAAAGCTCACTTTGAATGGAATACACACCGGCCTGAACTCGCAGAAGACCGCAATGAAGCCAAGCATCACATCGTCGCCAAGCGAATGCTGGAGCGTGGGGGACGGCAAGACATTTTTCTTGGCACCCGTGACTGCCAAAGCTATGTCGAACCCTGCAAGTTTGGCACGGGTGAAGGAGCTTACGACACCGATGGCGAACTCGCATATGGGCTAATGTTTCACGGTTTTGATTATCCCGATGAAACTGGCGACAACAAACTCCATGCGCGCTTTTGGCAACCCACGATGGTAAATGGCGTGATTCGATTTACTCGCCCTGAGGATTGCAAAGTTCGTAAGTTCGTCAGAGAAATGTCCGTCAAGAAATTTGAGCGGGGCCAGAATCTTCTGAATGTAGAAAATGAAGACCCCTTGTCATTGGAGGAGCTGACATGAGTTGGATTTACAAACTCTATGAAACATATGAGCAGTGTGCAGGCCATGGAGACTTGTCAGACTCAGCGCCCTCACTTGAACCGATATGCCATACCTCACAACAAGCTCATATCGAGGTGAGCATTGATGAAAATGGCAATTTCTTACGCGCCAATGTAATTCCAAAAGGACAAGGCGTAACGCTTGTGCCATGCACCGAGGCATCAGTTGGTCGGTCAGGAAGCAAGCCCATCAATCACCCACTATGCGACAAGCTGCAATACCTTGCGGGTGACTTCATAAGATTTGGTGGTGTGGTGACATCAGGGTTTGCAGGCGAGCCAACAGAACCCCATAAGACTTACCTATCTCAGCTGTCCGACTGGGCGAACTCATCTTTCTCGCATCCCAAAATAATCGCGATTCAAACTTATGTGCAGAAGGGGAATTTGATTGGCGACCTTGTGCGAGAAGAAATCTTGCCCATCAATGAAAATGGTCAGTTGCTGGCAGCGTGGGTAGGCGACAAAAAAGAAGCGCCTGCGATTTTCGGCATCATGCCCAATGGCAACTCACCCGATGGAGCAGTCATTCGCTGGCGTGTGGAAATTCCCGGTGAACCCTTGCCCGAAACTTGGAAAGATCAGCGTTTGATGGATGCTTGGATTGGTTTCTATAGCAGCCAAAAAGATAGCAAGGGACTTTGTTTGGTCACAGGCGATATTCTGAATTTGGCGGAGCAACATCCCGCAAAGCTTCGACATGGCGCGGATAAAGCAAAATTTATTTCATCCAATGACACTAGCGGGTTTACGTTTCGCGGACGATTTATTGATGCCGACCAAGCCTGTGGTGTGAGCTTCGAGGTCACGCAAAAAGCGCACAACGCACTGCGTTGGCTGATTGCACGGCAGGCTTACCGAAATGGCGATCAAGCCGTTGTTGCGTGGGCTGTATCTGGAAAGAGAATACCGGACCCACTTGCGAATTCTTTTGATCTATTTGGAATCCCATCGGATGAATCGGAGGCCAAGCAGGATCATGTGAATCCAAGCGGTGCAGGGCAAGCTTTTGGTCAGCGTCTGGCAAAGAAACTCGCTGGGTATCGGGTTGAACTCGGCTCCACCAACGAAATTGTGGTAATGGGACTGGATTCAGCTACACCTGGTCGCATGGCGATTACCTATTACCGAGAACTTGATCGTTCTGAATTCCTTGATCGAATTGAAGCATGGCATAAAGACTATGCTTGGCATCAAAACTATAGCAAGGACATAAAGTTTGTTGGCGCACCAGCTCCCAAGGATATTGCTGAAGCTGCGTTTGGTCGCCGATTGGATGAAAAGCTTCGCAAGGCAACGGTAGAGCGTTTGCTACCTTGCATTATCGATGGTCAAAAGATTCCTCGTGATCTTGTGGAATCTATAGTTCGCAGGGTAAGCAATCGAGTTGGACTTGAGCATTGGGAATGGGAAAAATATCTTGGCATTGCCTGTGCATTATTTAGCGGTTATCACAAAAAAAGGGATTACAAAATGGCATTAGAATTGAATCGAACCAGCCGTGATTACTTATATGGCCGACTCTTGGCGATTGCGGAAAACATCGAAGATCGTGCGTTGTATGTTGGCGGCGAGAAACGTGATACCAGTGCCGCAAAGTTGATGCAACGTTTTGCCGACCACCCGTTTTCAACATGGAAAACGATTGAGCTTTCATTAAGCCCTTACAAAACTCGCTTGCGATCCAAGCGCCCGGCATTTCTCGCCGTAATGGAAAGCCAGCTTGATGATGTTGTAAACTTATTTCAGGCAGATGATTTTATGGAGGACAGAAAGTTATCTGGAGAGTTTTTGCTGGGTTATCACTGCCAACGACAGACACTCCGAACCAAGCCTGAAACGGAACAAGACGAGAATTCTGAAATCACCGCTGCCGAAACCAATTAAGGAAAACATCATGAGCACATTGCAAAACAAAATAGACTTTGCCGTTGTCCTGCGCGTTACACACGCCAACCCTAACGGTGATCCGCTTAACGGAAATCGCCCACGCGCTGATTATGACGGGCATGGGGAAATTACTGACGTTTGTATTAAACGCAAACTCAGAGATCGACTATTGGAGAGTGGCCAAAGTATTTTTGTACAGTCAGATGATCGAAAAAATGACGATGCAAAAAGCCTAAAAGCAAGAGCAGATGCCGTGCTTGGCAAAAAACTAGGCTCAAGCGAAACAGTAAAGTTGGCTTGTGAACAATGGTTTGACGTTCGTGCATTTGGTCAGCTTTTTGCGTTCAAGTCCGACAAGAAAAGCAAAAAGGAGACTGACGGCGAAAGCGATAGCGGTGTATCCATTGGCATTCGTGGCCCCGTCACGGTTCAGTCTGCATTCAGCGTAGAACCCGTCGATGTCAGCAGCAACCAGATCACCAAAAGTGTGAATAGCGAGGATACCAAGGACGGCAAGAAAAGCGCTGACACAATGGGCATGAAACACCGTGTGGATAATGGTGTCTATGTTTTTTACGGTAGCATGAATCCGCAGTTGGCCGAACGAACAGGGTTCAGCGATGCCGATGCCGAAACCATCAAGCAGTTGCTTCCAAAGTTATTAGAGAACGATGAGTCATCCGCCAGGCCAGCAGGAAGCATGGAAGTTCTGAAAGTGATTTGGTGGAAGCACAACTGCAAGTCTGGGCAGCATTCCTCTGCTAAAGTGCATCGATCGCTTCGAGATATGATTAAGCCTGACGGAAGCTTTGAGCTTGCAGAATTAGAAGGTCTTAAGCCTGAAATCATCGAGGGATTTTGATGGCCAATGTTATCCCGCATCCAACCAAAACTCAAGGATGGTGTGACTGTGCCGCGCTCATTCGAAGACTATCAAGTTTCTGTTATTGAGGACGGCATGCCATCCGGGGTAACCATCGAAAGAAAAGCATAACTATGAATAATTCCAATGAAATCTTCTTCTTAGTAGAAGAAGCGCCCGAAGGCGGCTATACCGCCCGTGCGCTGGGTGAGTCGATTTTTACCGAAGCGGATGATTTGGATGATTTGCATCAACAGGTGCGCGATGCGGTGCATTGCCATTTTGATGAAGGTAAAGCACCAGAAATCATCCGTCTGCATTTTGTCCGGGAAGAAGTAATTCCGGTATGAAACTGCGACGGGATACGTGCAGCGCACTGTTGCGAGATGATTTAATCACTCGATTTTTTGGTAAAAATTGATGGGAGCCAGCGAGCCTGACGAACCGATCATGCTTTCTGCCCTACAGCACTGGAGTTATTGTCCGCGCCAGTGTGCGCTGATCCATATCGAGCAGGCATTTGACGAAAATGTGCACACCATGCGTGGCAATGCCGTGCATCAGCGTGTGGATGAACCCGGTGTTGAATCATTTGAAGGTGTGCGGAATGAACACGCTTTGCCAGTTTGGTCGGAACGGCTGGGTCTGATCGGGAAATGCGATATTGTCGAGTTTTATCCAGACGGGCGCATCTATCCTGTGGAATACAAACATGGGAGAAAACGGGTAAAACTACATGACGACCTGCAACTCGCAGCCCAGGCAATCTGTCTGGAAGAAATGACGGGGAAACCGGTGACGCACGGCGCGATTTATCATCACACTTCCCGTCGCCGCCGTGAAGTGGCCATAACCGATTCGTTGCGTCAGCAGGTTGAGGAAACCGTGGCGGCGGTGCGTGCTTTGCTGGCCTCCGGAAAATTACCGTCGCCGGTTAACGACGCGCGTTGCAAGGAGTGTTCGTTGAAAGAGATTTGCCAGCCGGAAGCATTGGCGGATAAAACCCACCAGCGAGAACTATTGACTGAACTGTTTAACGTGGATGAATAGCATAATGAAGCATGCCACATACCCCCAGAAAAGCGCGTTCAACGGAAACCATTTCTTCTTCGCTGAGAATGGCAAGAGGCCCTTCTCCGAGCCGCGAGCGGTCGAGCGTTCGCGGTTGATCTACGATGATCTGGCAGTCTTTCAGCAGACGGCTACGGGCTGTAACGGTTATTCTCCATTGCTTGAAAGCCGGATAAATCTGAGTTGTCATGGGCAGGATGATAATCATCGGCGTCCCGATTGCGGTAAGCGCATTGTCTTGGAAAACCAGAACAGGTCTAATTTTGCCAACTTCCTGTCCACGCGGCGGATTCAGGTTGGCGACCCAGATTTCACCGCGACGGATTACTTCCACCATTTTTCACTGGGTGCTTCGTGTTGCAGTTTGCCGGATTTGAGATCTTCAGCAATATCCAATACCTCGTTTTCCAACGGCAGGAATTCCTCGGCGATTTCTTTTGCCTCCTGGCGGACGTTTTCGTTTGCGTATGCTTCCCGCGCTTCTTCCAGGAGTTGGTCCATGAAACGTTTTTTTTCGATTTCAGTGAGATACCAGGTCAGCGCATCACGCGCGATTTCGGAACGAGTTCTGTTTTCCCGCCGCGCTTCTTCGGAAAGTTGTTGCTCGATCTGGTCAGTCAGCCGAATATTGAGCATGGACATATTGTGCTCCATTATGTCGTTAAGAATGTATAACGAATTGTAATACAGAATGCATCATATTCTCAATACACTATATATCATGACATCCTATGTCGACGCACATTTTGAAAATAATACGAGAGGAACGAAGTGACCCAAATCCATTCCAGTAACGAAGAAGCGCTGCTGTGCCAAATGGTGGAAACTATCGTCCGTGAGGTTTCTCCAGAAGCGATTATCCTCTTTGGTTCGCGCGCGCAAGGTGATGCGCGGCCTGACTCCGACGTTGATTTGCTCATCGTTGAGACCGAACCATTCTCGCCCCAGCGCAGCCGCAGAAAGGAAGCGGCGCGCTTATATATGGCGTTAAAGGGATTGGCGATCTCCAAGGATATTCTGTTGTACAGCCGGGATGAATTCGAGCATTGGAAAAATTCTCTGAATCATGTCGTTGGCAGGGCGCATCGTGAAGGGAGAGTGCTGCATGGCCGACCTTGAACAAGCCCGTACCATGGAAATCCAGAACGTGCGTGCATTACTGACGCAGGTTGAACAGCTGATAGTTTCACAAGGTAAAGCGCTTGAATAACGGCGGTACGATCAATGTCTCCGCTCTGATTTAAATGATTAGGTAATTAAACCATGCACCATCTGCTGAATACCTTATATGTCATGACACCCAATGCCTATGTGCATTTAGAGAACGATACGCTACGCATTGACGTGGAACGTCAAAAGAAGCTGCAAGTGCCGTTGCACCATCTCGGTTCCGTGGTTTGTTTTGGCCATGTCATGATTTCTCCTGCCCTGATGCATCGTTGCGCCGATGACGGCATCAGCCTGGTGTTGCTCAATAGCAATGGCCGTTTCAAGGCGCGCCTGGAAGGTGCCGTGAGCGGTAATATCCTGCTGCGGCAGGCGCAACATCGCATGGCTGCCGATGAACAATTTGTCTTGACAACGGCGCGGGCAGTCATTGCCGGAAAGCTGCGCAATGCGCGTCAGGTATTGATGCGCGGTGCACGCGAAAGCAATGACGCGCAGGATCAGAAAGTGTTGAGCGAAGCAGCGGAATCGCTGTCTTATTCCATCCGCAATCTGCCGGTGGCAAGTAATCTGGATGTGGTGCGCGGGATTGAAGGAGATGCGGCGAAGGTTTATTTCTCTGCTTTGCCGTATCTGGTGCGTGTTAATGCACGAGAATATTTTACGATGAATGGCCGGTCGCGCCGACCACCCCGCGACCGCTTTAATGCACTGCTGTCATTTCTTTATTCCATGGTGATGAACGATTGCCGTTCTGCCCTTGAAAGCGTGGGACTGGATCCGCAATTGGGATTTCTGCACGCAGTGCGTCCTGGCCGGGCGGCCTTGGCGCTCGATCTGATGGAGGAGTTTCGCGCCATTCTGGCGGATCGGCTCGCCTTGACCTTGATCAATCGTGGCCAGATCACGGCGCATGATCTTAAAGAACACGAAGGTGGTGCGGTGTATCTGGAAGGTGATGCCAGAAAAGTTGTTGTGACGGCATATCAGGAGCGTAAACAGGAGGAAGTGATGCATCCGCTACTGGAGACGAAAATGCCGATTGGCCTGCTGCCACAACTTCAGGCGCGTTTCATGGCGCGCACTATCCGTGGCGAGATGGATGGATACATCCCTTTTCTGGTGAAATAGTCATGCTGATCATCGTAACTTATGATGTCTCAACCGAAACCAGGGAAGGACGCAAAAGGCTGCGCCGCGTAGCTAAAGTCTGCGAAGGAACCGGGCAGCGTGTGCAAAAATCGGTATTCGAATGTAAAGTTAATCTGATGCAATACGAAGAACTGGAGCGCAGATTGTTAGCTGAAATTGATGAAAATGAAGACAATCTCCGGTTGTATCGTTTGACAGAGCCAGTTGAATTACATGTCAAGGAGTATGGGAAATTCAAGGCAATTGATTTTGATGGACCGCTGATTATTTGAAGTGCGCGAACCACAAGCGATCACAAAATCCCGGTCAGTTCGCGATACTTATAATCATATGAATATTAAGAATACTATTAAACAAAAATGCTCTGTTATGTTGTTAACCTGTCTTGAAAATAAACAGTTCGCGCATTCACGGCAATATTCTTTGTTGTATGATGGAGTTGTAGTTGTACTGTAGCGCCCGGCCTCATGGTCGGGCGAGGATTGAAACGACGTGCTCGCCATCCCCAAAATACAACCTGGCCAGTAGCGCCCGGCCTCATGGTCGGGCGAGGATTGAAACGACATGTCAACGAACGCATTGGTTGGAAATAAAGGGGGTAGCGCCCGGCCTCATGGTCGGGCGAGGATTGAAACGTCTGTGCCTATCCCTATAGGATCTTGTATGTAGGTAGCGCCCGGCCTCATGGTCGGGCGAGGATTGAAACTTCCCAGACAACAAACGGATTCGCCCACTTCGTCGGTAGCGCCCGGCCTCATGGTCGGGCGAGGATTGAAACCCACACCAGATTGTAATTGTCGATGCTTGACTTGCGTAGCGCCCGGCCTCATGGTCGGGCGAGGATTGAAACCGCGCTCCCGCACTCCGGACACGTTAATATTATGGTAGCGCCCGGCCTCATGGTCGGGCGAGGATTGAAACAATTATTTTACGAAAAAGCTTGCATGTAATAAATGTAGCGCCCGGCCTCATGGTCGGGCGAGGATTGAAACTCAGCGATAAATACTCAGGAGATAAAAAATGAAAATGTAGCGCCCGGCCTCATGGTCGGGCGAGGATTGAAACTGAAAATTAGGTAAAATCATGAAGACAGCGCAAGAGGTAGCGCCCGGCCTCATGGTCGGGCGAGGATTGAAACAATCAAGGGATGCTCCCATATATACGCGCCAGCAGGTAGCGCCCGGCCTCATGGTCGGGCGAGGATTGAAACTCACAAAAAAGTTGATAAGTATCGCACCATCGCTGGTAGCGCCCGGCCTCATGGTCGGGCGAGGATTGAAACAAGCGCAATTGGGCGGATCGTCCCTTGGCCGAGTGGTAGCGCCCGGCCTCATGGTCGGGCGAGGATTGAAACACCAGAGGTATCATGTATACATATCCCAATGTGCGTAGCGCCCGGCCTCATGGTCGGGCGAGGATTGAAACAAGAGATTTTGTTCCCGAGTTTGATAACTGTGAAAGTAGCGCCCGGCCTCATGGTCGGGCGAGGATTGAAACTTGATATGGATGCGCAAGTTCATCAATGCGCGACAAGTAGCGCCCGGCCTCATGGTCGGGCGAGGATTGAAACTCGGCAAGCACTATGGCCGGGGCAGTGAAATTGGTGTAGCGCCCGGCCTCATGGTC
>JAUXRH010000252.1 GCA_030682075.1 Nitrosomonas sp. | reverse complement strand
GCTTGCCTGCTTACCCCGTTTCGTCACAATACTTCGTTGCTCACAAAAAATATTTCCTTACCTATCCATCATATGCTGCGTCAATATTTTTTATTCGCGCCTGGTCTTGTTTAGAACTCTGAATTTTTAGAGGTGCCCTACTATGATTTACGATAAAACATTGAAAAATGGTTCCGCCACCTGAAATCAGATATGAGTTATTCGGCGATTCCCTGGAGTGTGTCATTATGCTCCGCTATAATTCTTAACGCCGAATGATATCAATACCAATGGAGAAAAACTCATCAGTGGAAAATAATAAGAAAACCTGGTCTGGTAGATTTAACGAGCCGGTTTCACAACTTGTGCAGCGTTATACCGCATCGATTAGTTTTGATAAACGACTGGCTGAATATGATATTCAAGGATCAATCGCCCATGCACAAATGCTTTCAGCTAAAAAAATTATTAGCAATGAGGACTTGATCGCCATTGAACAAGGATTAAACCAGATTTATGATGAAATTCAAAATGACCAATTTGTATGGCTACTGGAGTTGGAAGATGTACATCTTAATATAGAGAAACGTCTGACCGCCTTAGTGGGTGATGCTGGCAAGCGGCTTCATACGGCGCGCTCGCGTAATGATCAAGTCGCCACTGATGTGCGACTATATTTACGCGCATCGATTGATGCGATTATCCGTCTCATTAAAGCAATGCAATTAGCTTTGCTAAACCTCTCCGGCCAACATACTAATACGGTAATGCCCGGATTTACACACTTACAAGTCGCTCAACCGGTTTCATTTGGTCACCATCTCATGGCTTATTTTGAAATGCTGAAACGGGATGTTGATCGATTAACTGATTGTAGAAAACGGGTTAACAAATTACCACTAGGCGCAGCCGCATTGGCAGGATCCAGCTATCCTATAGATCGTGAAATGGTTGCACAGAAGCTGGGTTTTGATGGCATCTGCGAAAACTCACTGGATGCGGTATCGGATCGGGACTTTGCTATCGAGTTCTGCGCTTGCGCAGCTTTGATTATGACCCACTTGTCGCGTTTCTCCGAAGAATTAATCCTATGGATGAATCCTGCCTTTGGCTTCATTGACCTAGCTGATAGATTCTGCACTGGATCTTCCATCATGCCACAAAAGAAAAACCCAGACGTACCCGAGCTGGTTCGTGGGAAAACCGGTCGCATCAATGGTCATTTAGTCGCTCTACTCACCTTAATGAAAGCACAGCCACTTGCCTATAACAAAGATAATCAAGAAGACAAAGAACCCCTGTTTGATACCGTAGATACACTGATTGATACCTTAATTATATACACCGACATGATGTCCGGCATTCGCGTTAACCTTGAGGCAATGCGTAGTTCAGCAATGAAAGGTTACGCAACCGCCACCGATCTGGCGGATTATCTGACCAAAAAAGGCTTACCCTTTCGCGATGCACACGAAGTTGTCGCAAAAACTGTGCAGTATGCAGAAAACAAAAATTGTGATCTGAGCGAACTTGATCTATCGGAATTACAAAAGTTCTCTGTGCAAATTGACCAGGATGTATTTGCTTTATTAACGCTTGATGGTTCGATGAAGAGTCGAGATCATATCGGCGGGACATCGCCTGCACAAGTTAATGCGGCCATTGAACGAGGCAGAAAATGGCTTGCCGACTAGATGCGCTTGTTTGGCTATTAATTTGAAAGTTTCAACCATGACACCTTGGTCAGATATCGCCGCACAAATTTCCACGACCACTAAAACTGCATTTAATGCAAATAATATAGCTTCGATAAGTGGTGGCTGCATCAATGAAGCATTCTGTATAACTGATGCTAATCAAAAATTTTTTGTTAAATTAAATTCAGCCAATAGTGCCCTAATGTTTAGGGTAGAAGCTGCGGGTCTAAGTGAGATTCATAATTCCAATTCATTACGTGTTCCGGCTCCAATCTGTTGGTGTTGGGGGAAGAATGACCGCCATGCGTGGCTTGTTCTGGAATATGTGATAATGAAAAATTCCTGTAGAGATGATGCCGCTGCTTTAGGATCCGGACTTGCCGCAATGCACAGAACTTATTCTGACCAGTTTGGTTGGGTACGTAATAATACGATTGGCAATACACCACAAATCAACACCTTTTCATCCTGCTGGTCTCAATTCTGGCGTACACACCGCCTTGGTTATCAGTTAAAGCTTGCCAGAGAAAATGGTTATACCGGAAAATTACAAAAACTTGGCGAGCAACTAATGGCAGAACTAGATACTCTCTTCGCCAATGTTTCACCCGCTGCATCATTACTACATGGTGATTTATGGATTGGCAATTACAGCTTTGGTCCAGAAGGAAAGCCAATATTATTTGATCCAGCTGTTTATTATGGTGACCGTGAAACTGATATTGCCATGACCGAGTTATTCGGAAAATTTCCAGCAGCTTTTTATGCTGCATATCAACAGGATTATCCACTTGATTCCGGTTATAATACACGGAAGATTTTATATAACCTCTATCATATACTTAATCATTTGAATCTATTTGGCGGCGTTTACCGCTACCAGGCAGAACAAATGATGACTAAGTTACTTGTTGAAATTCGCTAATTTTAATTATTGGATAACTAAATCCGATCAAATGTTGCAAAAAACCGCCAGATTTATTTTGCCCCGTCTTTTGAGTTACCATAGATGACCATGACCAAATATGTCTTTGTGACTGGGGGCGTCGTATCTTCGCTAGGAAAAGGCATTGCTGCTGCCTCCTTGGCAGCCCTTCTTGAAACCCGTGGACTCAAGGTAACCATGCTTAAGCTGGATCCTTATATTAACGTGGATCCGGGGACGATGAGTCCATTTCAACATGGCGAAGTATTTGTTACTGAAGATGGGGCAGAAACCGACCTTGACCTGGGTCATTATGAGCGCTTTATCAGCACCAAAATGAATCGGCATAACAACTTCACAACAGGTCAAATTTACGAGAGTGTCATACGAAAAGAAAGACGGGGCGACTATCTCGGTGGCACAGTGCAAGTTATACCGCATATTACGGATGAGATTAAACTATATATACAAGCAGGTGTGGGTGATGCACAAGTAGCCATTATAGAAATTGGCGGAACCGTTGGCGATATCGAATCACTGCCTTTTTTGGAAGCCATTCGACAAATGGCGGTTCAAAACCCGCGTGACGCTACCTGTTTTATCCATCTTACGTTACTTCCCTATATTGGTTCAGCTGGGGAATTAAAAACCAAACCAACTCAGCATTCAGTTAAAGAATTACGTGAAATTGGGATACAGCCTGATGTATTGCTCTGCCGTTCTGATCGCGATTTACCAATGGAAGAACGACGAAAAATAGCCCTATTTACCAACGTACAGGAACAAGCCGTAATTTCTGCGATTGATGTAGACTGCATTTATAAAATACCGGTACTTTTGCATGAACAGATGCTGGATGAAATTATCTGTCACAAGTTAAACATACTGGCTAAACCAGCAAATTTAACGGTATGGAAGAAGTTAATTCTTGCACTTGAACATCCCAAGCATTCAGTCACGATTGCACTGGTGGGAAAATATGTTGATTTAACGGAATCCTATAAGTCTTTATCAGAAGCACTGATCCATGCTGGCATTCATACCGCCTGCAAAATTAATATTACTTATTTAGATTCAGAAAATATTGAAAGACTGGGCGTCGATTGCCTTGCAAAAATGGACGCGATATTAGTTCCTGGTGGCTTTGGCAAGCGGGGTGTTGAAGGTAAAATAACGGCTATTCACTACGCACGTACCAAAGGTATTCCTTATCTAGGCATTTGTCTTGGTATGCAATTGGCTGTGATCGAATATGCTCGCAACAAAATAATGATGGCAGGTGCGCACAGCACTGAATTTAATCCTGATGCGCCTTATCCTGTAGTGGGCTTGATTACTGAATGGCGTACACGTGAAGGTAACATTGAAATTCGCAATAAGGATTCGGACATTGGCGGCAGTATGCGTCTTGGCGGACAAGCATGTCTCTTAAAAAGAAACTCATTAGCATGGACTATTTATGGTGCCGATAAAATTACTGAACGCCACCGCCATCGCTACGAAATTAACTCGAAATATCTCCCGGAATTGGAACAAGCAGGACTATGTGTCAGTGGTTTATCCATGGAAGAAAATTTATGTGAGATAATTGAACTACCAGAAACAATGCATCCTTGGTTTCTTGGTTGTCAATTTCACCCCGAATTCACATCTACTCCACAAGCGGGTCATCCACTATTTAATTCTTTTATAAAAGCGGCTATCATTTTTTCCGAGAAATGTGAAGTACCTGAAGATGAAGAAAAAGACTTAAAACAAATAAACTGATTCTTAATCCGCCATAAAAAAATTTATTTAATTCCTACTTGAAAAGTATATTTATTCTCAGATTCTTGCACTTACAGAATAAAAAATAGAAAATAAAATTTTGTATAATTATTAACAAAACACACAGGAAAAATGTCGCATGAGCGCAATAGTAGATGTAATCGCCCGAGAAATTCTTGATTCTCGCGGCAATCCAACCATAGAAGCCGATGTATTACTGGAGTCTGGCGTATTGGGTCGAGCAGCTGTGCCATCCGGTGCATCCGTTGGCACCAAGGAAGCAGTTGAATTACGAGACGGAGATGCTCATCGCTATTCTGGAAAAGGTGTACTTAAAGCAGTAGAAAATGTTAATACTGAAATCGCTGAAACCCTTATGGGCCTGGATGCAATAGAACAGAGCTTCATTGACCAGGCCCTGATTGAACTTGATGGCAGCGAAAATAAATCAAGACTTGGTGCCAATGCTACGCTAGCTGTCTCTCTCGCCGTCGCAAAAGCAGCAGCAGAAGAATCCGGTCTGCCGCTATACCGTTATCTAGGTGGCGCAGGTAGAATGTCCATGCCAGTACCGATGATGAACTTAATCAATGGTGGCGTTCATGCCAACAATAATATCAACATGCAGGAATTCATGATTATTCCGCTGGGAATACAGAGTTTCCGTGAGGCTATACGTTGTGGCGCCGAAATATTTAATACCTTGAAAAAACTAATTCATAGCAAGAATATGTCAACAACAGTTGGTGATGAAGGTGGTTTTGCTCCTAACCTTGCCAATAATGAGGCCGCATTACAACTTATCGAACAGGCCATCGACCTTGCAGGCTATCAGCCAGGGAAAGAGGTTGCTATTGGAATTGATTGTGCCAGCACCGAGTTCTACAAAGATGGCAAATACCACTTGCCATCTGATGGGCTAAGTCTTACTTCAGCGCAATTTGTTGATTACCTTTCTGCCTGGGTGGATAAATACCCCATTATCAGTATAGAAGATGGCATGAGCGAACTTGATTGGGATGGATGGGAACTGCTGACCCGCAGGCTTGGCAAATCAGTTCAATTGGTTGGTGACGATATATTTGTAACCAATACCAAAATACTGAAAGAAGGAATTACAAAAGGCATTGCCAATTCCATACTCATTAAAGTGAATCAAATAGGTACGCTGACTGAGACTTTATCAGCAATTGAAATGGCCAAGTGCGCTGGTTATACAGCGGTAATATCACACCGATCTGGTGAAACCGAAGATACAACAATCGCGGATATTGCGGTAGCTACCAACGCGCTACAAATCAAGGCTGGCTCACTTTCTCGTTCCGATCGCGTGGCTAAATATAATCAGTTGCTGCGCATTGAAGAAGATCTGGATGATGCCGCAAACTATGCCGGACGGGATGCTTTTTACCAGCTCAGATAATGAAAATTCTGGCACTCCTGCTCGTTTCTGCTGTCGCCTTACTACAATATCAATTGTGGTTAGGCAAAGGAAGCTGGATCAGTGTATGGGACTTGGAAGGGCAGGTTAAAGCTGAACGTAAAACTAACCGCAACCTGCAAACTCGAAATACCATCATGGAAGCTGAAGTCAACGACCTGAAGCAAGGTTTTGATGCAATAGAAGAGCGTGCGCGCAGTGAACTAGGAATGATCAAGCAAGACGAAGTATTTTTTCAAGTATTAAACAGCAAACAAGAAACATCACAATCCAGTTTTAACCGAATAGAAAGAGTGAAAGAATTACAGCGGTAATTGTTACTGCTTGACAAGAAATCAACTCTAGTCCAAGTGATAAATTGCCGTATATTTTTTCTTTAGATAAGCGATGAAATGGTCTGGATTGAGGGGCTCGCCTGTCACCTTCTGGACTAATTCCTGTGGCGTATAGAGCCTACCTTGGCTATGAATCTTTTCATTCAACCAATTTTTTGCAGGAAAGAAATTCCCAGCTTCAATATTCTTTTCTGTATTGGGTAATTCATTCACCATTGTTTTATAAAACTGGCAAGCGTACATCGCGCCGAGTGTATACGACGGAAAATAGCCAAACGCACCGCCACTCCAGTGCGAATCCTGCAGCACACCCAGAGCATCGCTAGGTGGTTTAATACCCAGATACTTCATCATCATTCCATTCCATATTTCGGGCAAATCATCGACCGCCATTGAACCATCAAATAGGCCCTTTTCAATCTCATAACGCAAAATGATATGTAATGGATAAGTCAATTCATCTGCTTCAACCCGAATAAAGCCAGGCTGGCAGATATTAATCGCCTGATATAGAGTATCAACTGTTGCACCTTGCAGATTATCTGGAAATGTTGCTCGAATGGTCTCAAAATAATGCGCGCAGAAAAAATTACTTTGCGCGATCATCCGCTCCCAGAAAAGAGATTGAGATTCATGGATGCCCATCGTCAGCGATTCTGATACAGGTAGATCACGGCTTTCAACCATGCGCCCCTGCTCATACAAACCATGGCCTGTTTCGTGGATCACTGCATACAGTGATTCAATGAAATTGCTCTCTTTGTAGCGTGTAGTAATGCGGACATCCGTTGGGTGACTGCCTCCACAAAAAGGGTGAACGGATACATCCATCCGCCCCTGATCAAATTGGAAGCCCATGTCCGTGCTAATCTGTCGCCCTAATGCCTCTTGCTTAGCAATAGGAAATTGGCCTTGAAGAAAAGAAGCATCGGGCTGATAGGGATTGTTCTGAATAATTTCTATAAATGGAATAAGTTCGGCTTTGAGCTTTTCAAATATTGGGGTAATTTCAGCCATTCCAGTACCCCGCTCAAAATTCTCAATATTCGCATCATAGGGGTTCAAATCGGGGAATGCGTATTGTGCCCACTCTTTTTTTAGTTCAAGAAAATGATTCAGTACAGGCGAAAAATCTGAAAATTTATTTCCTTTACGCGCAGAAACCCAAATAGGGTGCGCACGCGAACTAAGCGCCACCATCTCCATTGCTAATTTCTTGGGAATTTTGGTTTCAAGATCATAATTCCGTTTTGCTTCGCGAATATTGCACAGTTCAAAGGCGCTAAAAGCGAAAGAATCGGTTTCTTTTAGTGTAGCCAGGCAATCACCCAGCTGTGGGTCGGTCATCCGTTCATGAATTACACCTGCTAGAGCCGCCATTTGTTTAGCGCGGGCTTCCGAAGCCCCAGACGGCATGACAACTTCCTGGTCCCAACCTAATGTACTCATCACACCACTAAGATGAGAGATTTCCTCCAGTTTCTCAACTAGATCAAGATATTTTTTTTTAATATTCATTTTCATTAAATATTCAAATTAGATATTCGTGATGATGCAATCGACAGGAAGACAATTAGTTGATTATGCATGAATTTGGAAATAATTAGACTTAACGACTCTCTGCCGCCGACGCGGTTTCAATTTCGAAGTGCAACATTTAACGGTAGCTTGGTGTAGCGCACCGACTTCTGGAAGAATACCTCAAACGGGGTTCTGAATCCAAATACTTTCGTGGCCGGTGATCCTAAAAAAATCAGTTGAACATGTGCCTACCAATAATTTTCAGCATAGAATCGATAGCCGGTTTTTAGTTTAACCTGCGAATTAGTTTTCAGAGTGAAGACAATTTGGAGGTTTTAAGAAAGAACCTTTTAGATATT
>JAUXRH010000251.1 GCA_030682075.1 Nitrosomonas sp. | reverse complement strand
GCATTATTCATCATGCTCACATTATAGAAATCGAAGGAGAGAGTTATCGGAAAAAACAACAATTGAAAAAATAAATCACAATCATTCAACCGGACATCTTAATTGTCGTCAATGTGGACAAGTTAGTTGACGCGAGACAGACGGCAGCGGAGTATGGCTGTGTCAGCGCCGTTTGCACCAAGGGCGGTTTGTTTGGCAGCGATCCGGCGATGGCGGTGTTGCGTTGACCCAATCGCAGTGGGAGTGGTTGATCGCGGGTGTGTGGATTGGCGTCGTTTGGTGCTGCAATCCAAGGCTTGCCGATATAGCTGAAAGTCAACACTGAAGCTACTTTGTGCGGGATTCATGGTATAATAATGCCATGAAAACGCACGCAAAACAGTCAATTGAACCTCGCGCCGGAAGCTAAAATCCAGGTTGGAAATTTGATTCAAAAGCTGCAAAACGAACTCAAGGGCACTTCTAAAAATTCAGCGTTCTAAACAAGACCAGGCGCGAATAAAAAATATTGACGCAGCATATGATGGACAGGTAAGGGAATATTTTTTGTGAGCAACGAAGTATGGTGACGAAACGGGGTAAGCAGGCAAGCCGCAAAGCGGCTGCTCGCAAATATGGATTTTTAGAGGTGCCCTTCAGCAATTCCAATACCTGCGCACGTTTTACTTCCTTTTGATTCATCAGTTTGTCCATCTTCAATATATCCGCTACGGCTTTTAACAACACCGAGTGTATCAACAACGGGCATTTCTATCTGGGAGAAACCGGACATGACTACTTTGCGCTAACACTGCGGATTGTTAATGAATCGTCGGGCTCACGTCACGAAAAACCGCTTCAATCGCCAGTGCATCAAAGCGATATTCCCGGTTGCAAATATCGTCATTGATAATGATTTCACCAAATTCCCGCAGGATAGAATCCACTTCTTCACGACCCAGCGAACGTAGCATGGCGTGTACTTTTCCCCAATCTTCCCGGCAGCCGTAATCTACCGGTTGCGAATCAAAGATTCGTACCGTTTCTTCATTAAATAGACGTGTCAACAGTTCATCTGATTGCAGGGTAAATAATTCTTGGTCTTTCAAGGTTAAGGCAAGCGCCTCAATGCGCGTCCAGCCATCGGGATCTCGCTGGTCAGCTGTGGGTAGTTTCTGTAGAAAGATGCCGACCGTTGCATTGACTGAGGCGGCAAGAAAAAGTCGTGAATCGAGTTGTTCGGATTGTTTGAGATAGTGCTCAAATATTTCGGCGATATTGTTGCCTTCGAGTGGAACAATACTTTGATAGGTGTCACGCATGGATGCCATGTCCAGTGTTAACACCAATTGACCGTGGCCAAGTAAATCAGGTAGAGGGGCAGGTTCAACCCTTGGCGTACACTTCGCCATACCACGAATGTGCAGGTTTTCGTTACAATCGATCACGAGTAGCGAGACGGGACCATTGCCACTGAGTTGTGTGGTCAGGCGACCACGTTGTTTAAGATTGCTGGCAAATAGCAGGGTTGTTGCTGTTATTTCACCCAGTATCTGAACGACAGGCGCCGGATAATTTCGCTCCGCCAGCATTTGCTGCCATACGGAATCAAGGTGAACGATGGCGCCCCGGATATCCAGATCATCGAGTAGAAAGCGCTGCAAATAGTTATTCATTGATAAGTCTCTCAAACGGGCGATATTAACGTTAGGATTCATTAATCCACGCAGTCAGATGCAGTCATTGCATCGTAATCCTGTGATGATGAGATTGTACCTTATTCAGCACCGTGATCAGGCGACGGTATCGATCGTGTTATCGCATGATTCGGTGTTTACATATCGATGACACTTGCTTATGATCATGAAGATTACAATCCTCAGCGCTGAAACAGTGCATTGGAAATCCTCATGCAGCAGCTATTTATCACGCTTGGCCTTCTACTGTTATTGTTAGGACTGGTCTGGCCTTTGTTGTCAAAATTACCCTTTGGAAGATTGCCGGGTGATATTTTTATTGAACGGGAGAACTTCAGCTTTTATTTTCCATTAACTACCGGCTTGCTGGTTTCCGTGTTGTTGTCGCTATTGTTATGGTGGTGGACGCGTAAATGAGCCGATATGACGAATTCCTCCTGTTGGTAACAGCATTTGGCAGGCCGATATTCTGTACGCTTGATTGAGGTTGCAATGGATCCCCATACGCTGGCAAGAAATGTTAATTCAATCTTTTCCCTGCCCGATGTGGCGCTTCGGGTTAGTGAATTAATGAATTCAGGGGAAGCAACAAATGCTGAACTGGAACACATTATTCTTCACGACCCAGCCTTAACGGCAAAAATATTAAAATTTGTAAACAGCGCCTGTTTTGGGTTACCCGGAAAAGTAGAAACCGTCTCACGGGCGATTTTATTAATCGGACATCAGGATCTGCATAATTTAGTCATTGCGACCTCAGTGACTTCGACTTTTAAAGGTATTTCTTCCAGTCTGGTTGATATGGAGACCTTCTGGTATCACAGCATCACGTGTGGCATTGTTGCACGGTTATTTGCAATTAATCTAAATAGCAGGGAACGGGAAAGATTCTTTATTGCGGGTTTGCTGCACAGAATAGGAAAGCTGATTTTCTTTAGTCAATATCCTGAAGAATCCGCAAAAGTGTTGAGTTTTAAGGATCAAGGGGATGATGCCGTCACCGATGCAGAGCGTGATGTTTTTGGTTTTACCTATGCTGAATTGGGTGCCGAGTTCCTGAAACAATGGCAATTGCCGCCAAGAATCTGGAAAATGATTGAACTTCAGATAGATCCGCTAAGTAATGAGGAATTTAAAGAAGCGGCCTGTATTCTTCATGCGGCAGCCAGTATTGCTAACTGCATACAACCCTATGCGAATCGGGCTATTCATTTTGATGAAATCAAAGCAACGTGCAAACCGGAAGTCTGGCATTACCTGGACTTAACTCCCGGAGTCATTGAACTGATTATCGATGAAACGGGTATGCAGGTGTTTGAGATACTGGCAGTTATAAAGCCCGAAGCACTCATGAAGTTTTAAGGGCACCTCTAAAAATCCAATTTTGCGAGCAGCCGCTTTGCGGCTTGCCTGCTTACCCCGTTTCGTCGCAATACGGCGTTGCTCATAAAAAATTTTCTCTTACATATCAACCATATGCTGCGCTCAAATTTTTTTCT
>JAUXRH010000250.1 GCA_030682075.1 Nitrosomonas sp. | reverse complement strand
TGCCTGCTTACCCCGTTTCGTCACCATACTTCGTTGCTCACAAAAAATATTTCCTTACCTATCCATCATATGCTGCGTCAATATTTTTTATTCGCGCCTGGTCTTGTTTAGAACTCTGAATTTTTAGAGGTGCCCTATATTGTCATTCTCGCCCCCGATAAACTCATTCGAGGGTAGGCTCCGGCGGGAATCCAGCTGTATAAATGGCATAGATTCCCGCTCCACGCCTTCGCGGGGGCAGTCTCTGCGCGGGAATGACGAGGGGAATAGGGGTTTGTTTGACGAAAGAACGAACGTTCTCTATGATGCTTTGGCCTTTCGGCATCCGTGAACGAGGAGTCCTGATCATGCAACCTCAACCTGCTATTTTTGAAGAGCACGAAATCCGCCGCGTGTATGACGAGACCTCGGAAACCTGGTGGTTTTCGGTCATAGACATTGTGCAGGTGCTGACCCAGCAGCCCGATTACCAGACCGCCAGAAAATACTGGAACAAGCTGAAAGAGCGGCTGGGCAAGGAAGGCAGTCAACTGGTGATAAATTGTCACCAGTTGAAAATGACCGCCGAAGACGGCAAGCAGCGGTTTACCGATGTGGCCACCGCCGAAACCTTGCTGCGCTTGGTGCAGTCCGTGCCCAGTCCCAAGGCCGAACCGATCAAGCTGTGGTTGGCGAAGGTGGGTTATGAACGGATGCAGGAAATGGCCGACCCGGCCCGTTCGTTGGATCGTGCCCGCGAGACTTGGCAGAAGCACGGACGCAGCGAGAAGTGGATACAGCAGCGCATGACCGGCCAAGAGACGCGCAACAAGCTGACCGATTACTGGACACGACATCAAGGAGGGCGAGGAATACGCGATCCTGACCAACATCATTCATCAGGAGTGGGCTGAAGTAGATGTGCGTGAGCACAAGGCGATGAAGGGTTTGAAGACGCAAAACTTGCGCGACCACATGAGCGAGGCGGAGCTGATCTTTACCGCGCTGGCGGAATTGTCCACGCGCTAGATCGCCGAAAGCATGGATGCGACGGGCATGAACGAGAATGAGGCGGCGAAGACGGGCGGCGGTATCGCCAAAAAGGCGCGGCTGGAGCTGGAAGGCAAGACGGGCAACAAGAGGATGGTGTCGGCAGAGAATTATTTGCCGCCGGGGAAGAAGAAATTGGTGAAGAAATGAAGCCGTCATCCCCGAGTGTTTTTATCGGGGATCCAGAATTACATTCTGTTAGAAGCTGGATTCCCGATCAGAACCGTTTCGGGAATGACGGGAGGGATGGCTCGGGAATGACGGGGTTGGAGCACTTCTGGAATGACAGGTTGAGGGAGGTGGCGTTATGGAGAAACAACCTGCGGTTTATATTCTGGCGAGCGGATACAACGGCACGTTGTACATCGGCGTAACCAGTAATCTGATTCAGCGTATCTGGCAACACAAGAATGATCTGGTTGAGGGATTTACCGAGAAGTATGGGGTTCACTCTCTCGTGTATTACGAGTTACATGAACAGATGCTGACTGCAATCGAACGAGAGAAGCAACTCAAGAAATGGAACAGGCAATGGAAAATAAAATTGATCGAGAAGACAAATCCGAAGTGGAAAGATTTGTGGGAGGAGTTGGTTTGAGCAGGGTTGCCAATCTTCAGCAACCAGCTGGTCATCCCCAAATGACTTTATCGGGCTGTCCAGCGCGTCATCCCTGAATGTTTTTATCGGGGATCTATTGTTTTTGCCGGTTCAAAGCTGGATTCCCGATCAGAACCATTTCGGGAATGACGGGGTGGGGTGTTTCGGGAATGGCGCGGAGGAGTGTTTCGGGAATGACGCACTCTCGCGGGCAATTGAGGCTAAACCTCTCTTAAGTAACTCCATCTAACCGATTGTTTTATATAAACATATCTGGAGTGACATTCGGGCGATTTTCGGCCTTGGCCCGATTACCCCGCTATTCCAGAATACCGGACTATCGGAGGCAAACACATGAACGCAACCGCATCTATCGTTTCCAAAGTCTGGAGTTTTTGCACCACGTTGCGCGACGACGGGGTGGGCTATGGCGACTATCTGGAGCAGCTCACTTATCTGATCTTCCTGAAGATGGCGGACGAATACAGCCAGCCGCCCTACAGCCGCAAGGTGGGTATTCCCGCCGAATTCGATTGGCAGAGCTTGAAGGCCAAGCGCGGTGCGGAGCTGGAGGTGCATTACGTGACGCTGCTGCGCGAGCTGGGCAACAAGCCGGGGATGCTGGGGACGATTTTCACCAAGGCGCAAAACAAGATTCAAGACCCGGCCAAGCTGTATCGCCTGATCGATATGGTGAACGAGACGCAGTGGGTGACGATGGGCGCGGATGTGAAGGGCGACATCTACGAGGGCTTGCTGGAGCGCAATGCGGAAGACACCAAATCCGGCGCGGGGCAATACTTCACGCCGCGCGCTTTGATTCGCGCGATGGTGGAATGTGTGCGACCCGAGCCCATGAAAACCATCGCCGATCCGGCTTGCGGCACGGGCGGCTTCTTTCTGGCGGCTTATGACTTCTTGGTGTCCGAGCACAAGATGGACAAGACGCAAAAAGCCTTCCTCAAGCACGACACGTTTAACGGTAACGAGATCGTGGCGGGCACGCGCCGCTTGGCCCTGATGAATATGTTCCTGCACAACATCGGCGAGATTGACGGCGACAGCATGGTGTCGCCCAACGATGCGCTGGTGGCCGACGGCGGCAAGCGTTTCGACTATGTACTGGCGAATCCGCCGTTCGGCAAGAAGAGTTCGATGAGCTTCACCAACGATGAGGGTGAGCAGGAGAAGGACGACCTGACCTACAACCGCCAGGATTTCTGGGCGACCACTGCCAACAAGCAGCTCAACTTCGTGCAGCACATCCGCACCATGCTGAAGACCACTGGCCGTGCGGCGGTGGTGGTGCCGGACAACGTGCTGTTCGAGGGCGGCGCGGGCGAGACGGTGCGCAAGAAGCTGCTGGAAACCACCGAGCTGCATACGATTTTGCGATTGCCCACCGGCATCTTTTACGCCAACGGGGTGAAGGCGAATGTGCTGTTCTTCGACAACCGTGCCGCGAGCAAGGAGCCGTGGACGAAAGAAGTGTGGTTCTACGACTACCGCACCAACATTCACCACACGCTGAAAAAGAAGCCGCTACGCTTCGAGGATTTGCAGGCATTCATTGCCTGCTACAACCCGCTCAAACGCCATGAGCGCAAGGAAAGCTGGCACGAAGCCACGAACCTGGAAGGCCGCTGGCGCAAGTTCAGCTTTGAGCAAATCATCGCACACGACAAAACCAGCCTGGATATTTTCTGGCTCAAGGACAAAAGCCTGGCCGATCTGGATAATCTGCCGGAACCGGATGAGCTGGCACTGGAAATTATCGACAACCTGGAAGCAGGATTAAACAGCTTTCGGGAAATCGCGACGAGATTATCATAAGCGTTCATTGAGCGATTCATTATGTTAACCATATCAAGCCATATCACCCTGCCCGAGACTGAGATTGAAATGCAGGCGGTACGCTCACAGGGCTCCGGTGGGCAGAATGTCAATAAAGTATCGACTGCGATTCATTTGCGTTTTGATATCAAGGCCTCATCACTCCCTGATCTATATAAAGAAAGGCTGTTGAAATTAAAAGATAGTCGTATCTCTAAAGAAGGCGTTGTGGTCATCAAGGCCCAGCGCTATAACAGCCAGATCAAGAACAAGGAAGATGCACTCAACCGACTGCTGGCGATTATCCAAAGCGTTATGGTGGAGGAAAAGGCGCGGAGAGCGACGAAACCAACCCGGTCCTCTCAAGAGAAACGTTTGGGAAGTAAAGCGATTCAGGGTCGAAGAAAATCATTACGTGGCAAGGTTGGAGATGAACAGTAAGAACACCCAGCCGCGCCGACGACGCGCTGTTTTTATTTACCTGACGGGTATACACTGTAAATTACCGTAACCCATTTAATCTTGCCGCCATGGTAAAAGTAAAACGTCTGATTCTTGATGTGCTTAAGCCCCATCAACCCAACGGTCTGGAATTTGCCATCTCACTGGCGGAGAAATCGCCTGATTGTTATATCAAGTTTTCTGTTGCGGAAGTGGATGAACAGACAGAAACGGTTGTTTTAACCATCCAGGGGGAAGATATTCAATTTGATGTTATCGCCGAAGCTATCAGTACCATGGGGGGAACCGTGCACAGTATTGATGAAGTGGAAGTTATCGGCAATCATGGTCCGGTCTGATTGATGCTGATTAGAGGCCTCCATTAGTTCATGAGTATTGCCGATCAGTTCTTATTATTCATTCGCATTTCGCGTTCTCAACATATTGCGCGTCGTTATTTTGTCGTTAATGGCTTTGATGGAGCACTGACGATGCTGGGTTTATTGATGGGTTTTTACGTCAGTGGCCAGGTGGCTTTACCCGTGGCCATGAGTGTCTGCCTGGGTGCCGCTATCGCCCTGGGTATGAGCGGCCTGACCAGCGCCTATATCAGTGAAAGCGCTGAACGAAAGCGTGAGCTGGAACGGCTGGAGAAGGCCATGATGGTTGACCTGGGTGAATCAGCACATGGCAAGGCCGCGCGGTTGATGCCATTCCTGATTGCCTTCATTAACGGCGCCGCACCCTTTCTGATTGCACTGATCATTATTTTTCCCCTGGCACTGGGGCACTGGCACCCACAGCTTATTTCGCAACCGCTGGAAACGGCCACCATACTCGCGTTTCTGATCATTTTTCTGCTGGGTGTATTCATCGGCCGCATCAGCGGACATTTCTGGTTATGGTCAGGTCTGCGGACACTGGCTGTCGCATTGTTAACCACCTTGTTGGTTTACCTCATCAGTCCAGCCTGAAACCTTGTCAGTAACGGTACCCGAGGCATTGACTGATACAAGACCCGATCAAAATCAGGAACTTGTCCGTATCCGGCGATGTCGGGCGAGATAAAGCGGTGTCCAGGCATGGGGAATTTTATGCACGAAATGATAGCGTGCGACATGATAACTGGGATCAAAGCCGTAGAAATTGAGTTGCATCTGACGCAGTTCTTCGCTGCGATACGCTGCCAGGGGTTTTGTCTGCTCGTCACGCCGACGCTGATCCACTTTCTTCTGTAATAAGGCGGGGTAATTCGGATGGTGCGCCAGGGCTTGCGCGAGCTGCTCTATTTTCTGCTTGAACTTGACCGGATCAAGGGCAAAGCAATTATCGACAAGCCCGATATCACGCGCTTCCGCAGCACCGATAGGTAACCGGTTCTGGGTCAGCGCGCGTGCTTTTGTCTGTCCTACCCGGCGTGGCAGTCGATAAGTCCAGTATTCTGAGCCATATAAATTGCCCATACTTTTGTAATGTGGGTTCAAGATGACGCTTGCACGTGCATACACCTGATCCGCTGCCAGTGACAGAAACACGCCACCTGCTCCGGCATTACCCTGCAGCGCGGCCATGGTCAATTGCTGGTCGGTGGTAATAATGGCCTGCGCCAGATCGTTCATGGCATTGATATTGCGCCAGGACTCATCGGCCGGGCTTGCCGCCTGTTCGATTTGATTGAGGTGTATGCCGTTTGACCAGAAATCCGGGCCGCCCATGAGTACGATCACCCGGATATTGCGGCGCGTAGCCGCCTGGTAAACTTCACGCAGGCGTTCGCACTGATGGCTATCCATGGCGCCGTTATAAAATGCAAAATGCAAATAGCCGACGTCATTCTTCTGCTCAAACCAGATGTCGCGATAAGTTTCACCGCAGTCACTGGAGAAGGGATCAAACGGCACTTCCGGCACCTCGTCCAGATGGTGTTTGAGGATTTGGCTGGCGCCTAACTTAAGGCCGGGTTCACCGTTGATCTTGCGTTTCAGGTGGCCGATCCATATCGCACCGTCCAGAGTGGCGCGACAAATAGCGCCATTGCGTTTGGCAATGATGGCCCCCGGCTGATCGCCACGCAGCGTATCTTCAGCACAGGCATCGAACAGGTAATAAGTTTCCTTATCGAAGGTGTCCAGCACACCTGGAAATCCATCAGCGGCATGAATTTTTTTCAGCACGGTGACGGTATCATCCCGCGCCCAATCAATCGCGCGATCCGTTTGCCGGATGGGAGCCTGTAATCGACCGCGCACCTCCGGTTGCGCATAATCCAGTGGTTGCGGTTTGAATTTGCCCGACTGGAAACGCGCCACGGCCGTCAATACGGCACGAACGGCGGTTTCAACAACCTGATGCCGATACAGGCTGCTTTTTTTTACCCATTGCATGGGGAAAGTTTCCGCCGCCCAGATGTCGCCGGCATCCATTTCACCATTGGCCTGCAATACGGTAACACCCCATTGCGCACGACCTTGCATGATGGCCCAGTCCAGTGCGGAAGGGCCACGGTCACCGACAATTCCAGGATGCACCACAAAACAGGGTTGCCTGCGCCACACCGTTTCTGGAATGGCGCGTTTCAGAAAGGGGGCAATCATCAATTCCGGCTGGTACAGCGTAACCGCCTGTTCGGTGGTTGCGTCATTGATGTCAAATTCGATGGATATTTCATGCCCACATCGCGTCAGCTCAATCAACAAACGCTGGGTCAGGCTGTTGAAGCTATGGGTGAGAAACAGGATTTTCATAGCTGGGGATGATTCAGCAAATTCGCGGCAGTTGCTCACCACTGAGCCAATCCACCACCCGCTTGCCACCAAAACAAGTTTTCATTTGCACGAAATGATGCGGGTCTGCAGTCACTTCGCCGATGATGGCCGCATCCGTCCCCAAAGGGTGCGCACGCATGGCGGCCAACAGGCCCTCGGCATCTTCCGGCGCACAGATAGCCACCAGCTTGCCTTCATTCGCAACGTACAGAGGATCAAGTCCGAGGAATTCACACGCGGCATTGACTTGTTCCCGGATGGGCAATTGGTCTTCCTGCACCATCATGCCCACACCGGATTGGCTGGCGATTTCGTTCAGCACGGTCGCCAATCCGCCGCGTGTGGGATCGCGGAGTACATGAAGATTGGGCGCTACTGCGATCATCGCCGCCACCAATTCATGCAGTGCCGCTGTATCGGAGGTGATACTGGTATGAAAAGTCAGATTTTCACGCAGCGACATGATGGCCACCCCATGATCGCCCAGTGTTCCAGATACCAGCAGCTTGTCGCCCGGATGCGCACGATCACCCGAGATGTTAATGCCTGCTGGTACCCTGCCGATTCCCGTGGTGGTGATAAACACGCCATCGCCTTTGCCTTTTTCCACCACCTTGGTGTCTCCGGTGATGATCGGCACATGGGCATTTCGTGCCGCCTGTGCCATGGATTCGACAATGCGTTTCAGATCGGCGAGGGGAAAGCCCGCTTCCAGAATAAAACTGGCGGCGAGGTAGCACGGTTGCGCACCTGCCATGGCGACATCATTGAGGGTGCCGTTGACCGCCAGGCTGCCAATATCACCGCCCGGAAAAAATAACGGCGTAACCACATGGCTGTCGGTGGACATGACCATGCGCCCGCCTTGGACTGGAAAGCTGGCCTGATCATTCATCTGGCGCAGAAATTCATTGTCAAAGGCAGCCATAAACAGCTGCTCAATCAACTGCGCCATGCTGCGCCCGCCACTGCCGTGACTCATCTCGACCCGGCCCTGTTTAAAATCAATCAAGCGGGTGTAGCCCGGTTTGATTTTTCCCCGCGTATGTGTCATGCCGTCTCCCGGAAACGCCCATAACTATAATGCGCGGCACAGGCGCCTTCCGATGACACCATGCATGAACCCATCGGATTATCCGGCGTACAAACCGTGCCAAAAATCTTGCAATCCTGCGGTCGTTTTACGCCACGCAAAATTGCGCCACATTCACAGGCTTTATTGTCGGCAATCGATATCGCGGGTATTTGAAAACGCAATTCGGCATCAAAATCAGCATAATCAGACTTAATCCGCAGTGCGCTGTAGGGTACTAACCCGAGACCACGCCATTCAAATGTGCGCCGCAGTTCAAATACTTCGGCCACCAGCAATTGTGCCTTGACGTTGCCATCGCGGGTCACTGCGCGGGTGAACTCATTTTCCACTTCCGCCCGGCCGTCATTTAATTGTCGCACCAGCATTAAGATCGCCTGCAGCACATCCAGTGGTTCAAAACCTGCGATCACCACCGGTTTCTGGAATTCTTCCGCAAAATATTCATAGGGCCGACTGCCAATCACGGTCGATACATGGGCCGGGCCAATAAATCCATCTAATGGCACCAGGCCAAGCTGGCGCACTTCGGGCGATTGCAGGATATGTGAAATTGCGGAAGGGGTTAACACATGGTTACAGAATACGCTGAAATTGGTCAGGCCCAATGCTTTTGCCTGTTTGATGGCGACGGCGGTGGGTGGCGTTGTCGTTTCAAAACCAATCGCAAAGAAAACCACGGGTTGGCCTGGGTTCTGCTGGGCAATCTTTACGGCATCCGCACTGGAATACACCATGCGCACGTCCGCGCCTCCTGCTTTTGTTTTCAGCAGGCTCATGCCTTTCGCGGTGGGTATGCGCAACATATCGCCATAACAACACAGGATTAATCCGGGTATTTGGGCCAGCTGAATGGCATTTTCTATGCGTCCCACGGGCAACACACACACCGGACAGCCCGGCCCATGGATCATTCGTACATTGACGGGTAGTAAATCCACCATGCCATAACGTGAAATGGCATGGGTATGACCGCCGCAAAATTCCATCAAGTGATAGCGTCGCTGTGGCTTTACCTCAACGGCAATATTGGCAGCAATCGTTTTGGCGAGTGCGCCATCACGAAATTCATCGATATATTTCATGACGGATTACTCGGATGACGTATCGGGAAAATCAGTTATCACTGACATTTCGGCAAACATGGCCAAGGTGCGTTCCGCTTCAACCGGATCAAGTTTTTGTAGTGCATAACCCACATGTACGATCACATAATCTCCCAGCGCGATATCTTCAACCAGCGCGAGAGAAACTTCCTTGCGCACCCCTCCCAAATTGACAATGGCACTGTCTTCAGCCATGAGTTGTTCGACACAGGCGGGAATAGCAAGACACATAGTCAGTTCCTTAGTTAATTATCAGGAGTTTTTTTGAGTAACCGCTCGGCGATAACGATATTACTGTCCACTATCGTTATCGGGAACAGCAGGCAGGATAAGATCAACAAATGGTCAGCCAGATTTCAGCGTGTGTGTATTTTCAAGCTAATAAACGCTTTCACGCTGCCAATAAGTCGCAACAATCTTGGTTCCTTTAATGACAGGGGAACCGCCATGCAATGATTTCTGCTCAGGCTTCCCCTGTTCATCAACATCAGTAAAAAACACGCCTGCACCCTTACGAGGAAAAACCTCAATGCCCAGCGTTGGAAAAATAGTACTCCCCCCCGCCACCACATCACTTAAATATAAAATAAAAGTACCCAGTCGCTGCCCACCCTGAGCTAATTGTTTTGCGCTGCCGGGCATATCGGTGCGAAACCAGTCAAAATGCGGGCGGTATTCCTGACCAATTTCATAACGCAATATTTGCAAACCCTCGGCATGTGTTACGGGCCATTCGCTGATTTGTGCCAGACGTTTTTCGATACGCGCAACCCAGGCGTTTTCACTGCGGGTAAAATAGGTGCCACTACTCGTGCGTGCGTGATGAGCGACAAAACCACCTTCTTCCTGATCAACGACATCTGATTTCTTCAGCCCTTTCTCGCTGGCTAAGTCAATTAACCGATCGCACTCTTCTGCTGACAACAAATTATCAAGCAATACAATCCGTGGGCTTTGCAAACTAAATAACACCTGAGCGACAATATCGCCGCAATCAAGATAATTTTCTGGCGTGCGTATATAGGGCCGAACAAAACGCAAAACCTGTTGCGGCGGCTTACCAAGCGCCGTTAAAGCCTCATCAAGTGCCAACCTCGCCGCTTCAACTTCCCAGCCACTCGAGACCATCAGTGCGAGCATATCCTTGGGATTGCAATCGCGTTGTAAATTATTGAACACCCACTCGCGCCACTCCACCCCCTTACTGTCAAGTGACGCGTATAACGGCCCGGAATTAATATTTGTCAATGTTATATTCATATTGATGCTTCGATTTTAACGCCCACCTTTCATGACGAACGACGGCGGCGGCCCTATCGCTTCTCCGTCGGCACCCAGCAATAATCCTGGAAACCTCAGTTGACCACTCCAATGGGTATCTAACAGCATGATTACAATAAACTCTATATTATTTTACTGTTTCATCTGATGGGCGAGCACGCTACGGCATGGATTGCACGGTTTTTGGGGCGCATGGCGGCGTTGCAATTTCCTGGAATGAAATAACCATTCCGCGTCGTCCAACTGAGGTTTCCAGGATAATGCAGCGGGAGGCCAATTTTAATCAATTATCCCATAGCAGTGAGGCCAACTATGAAAGATTGTAACGTAAAGCGCGATTTTGAAGTGTTGAGAATTGATCTGGACAAACAAGGCTTCTAACTATAGGGGTACCCATAAGAAATAGGATGCAGAAAGTGAAAACGTTTACATGCTGATTTGCACTTTAAGCAGTGAATGTATCCGACGGTTCAGTTGTGACCCTTATTCCCAGGACCTCTTATCCATTGATTCGATTGTAAAAATAAGGAATTTGCTTATATATTTGTTCCTGGCTGATCTGCTAGACTTTGAACGACATTTATTTGATCTGAATTGTAAATACATGACCAGCATACTTTTCTCCCTATGCTGGATAAATAATTAAGTAACTACAACTAAGAAGGCCAGCAATTTTCCTGAAAGAAGAAAGTAAAAGTTCTAACGCTACAATTTTCATTCAACCATTTGAGGAAATCATCATGAAACGAATCTATTTTCTAACCCCGGATATAACCATCACTAAAAAAATTGTCGATGAACTGCATTCGTTGCATATTGAAGATCAGCACATTCATGTGGTTGCAAAACGTGGCACGCCACTCGAGAATCTGCCTGAAGCTAATCTTTTACAGAAGAGCGATTTTATTCCTGCGGTAGAGCAGGGGCTTGCGGTGGGTGGTTCAACCGGGATGCTGGCGGGCTTGGTTGCTGTTGCCCTTCCACCCGCTTCAACGGTAATTGCAGGGGGTATCTTGCTGGCAGCCACACTCGCAGGCGCAGGTGTTGGTGCGTGGGTAAGCGGTATGGTTGGGATGAGCATTGGCAATCGACGAATCAAAGAATTTGAGGAAGCAATCGAAGCTGGTGAATTGCTGGTGCTGGCCGACGTGCCGACCGGTCGAGTTGATGAGATTGAGAAATGCGTTAAACAACATTTACCTCAAGTTGAGATTGAAGGCACTGAACCGAGGATACCTGCATTCCCGTGACCAGGATCGTTGTTCCGGTCATGGCGGACTCATTTTCGATTTGACCGGCCACAACGAATGCTTAACTTCAGGGCACCTCTAAAAATTCAGAGTTCTAAACAAGACCAGGCGCGAATAAAAAATATTGACGCAGCATATGATGGATAGGTAAGGAAATATTTTTTGTGAGCAACGAAGTATGGTGACGAAACGGGGTAAGCAGGCAAGC
>JAUXRH010000249.1 GCA_030682075.1 Nitrosomonas sp. | reverse complement strand
CGCATTATTCATCATGCTCACATTATAGAAATCGAAGGAGAGAGTTATCGGAAAAAACAACAACTGAAAAAATAAATCACAATCATTCAACCGGACATCTTAATTGTCGTCAATGTGGACAAGTTAGTTGACGCGAGACAGCACATAATTTTCGGCAAAGTCTGCTTCTCGACACTTTGCCTGCAGCCGAATGCAAACGCCTTTCCCCCCACCTGGAACTTATCATGCTGTCCTCGGGTGAAATCCTTTGCGAGCCTGGACGTAAGCTGTGTTACGCGTATTTCCCCACGACCTGCATCGTATCACTGCTTAATGTCATGGCGGATGGCGCGACAACCGGAGTCGCCGTGGCTGGCAGTGAGGGCTTCATCGGCGTCACGCTCTTCATGGAGGGTGACGCCATGCCGGAACTGGCAGTTGTACAGAGTGCGGGCTACGCCTACCGGCTGCGGAAGCGTCTCCTGATGGAAGAATTCGGTCGCTATGGCGGGCGTCGCAAAGGAGCGCTACACCATTTAATGCTGCGCTATATCCGGGCACTAATGCTGCAGACGGAACAGATGTTGGCCTGCACTCGACATCATTCGGTGGACCAGCAGATCTGTCTCTGGCTGCTGCTATATCTCGATCGGCTAAGCGGGAACGAGTTGGCTTTGACCCAGGAAATGATCGCCCGTATGCTCGGCGTACGCCGCGAAGGCATCACGGAAGCCGCAGGAAAACTGCAACGAGCGGGATTGATTCATTACAGTCGGGGCCACATTACCGTGTTAGATCGGCGGGGGTTGGAAGCGCAAGTGTGTGAATGTTATCAGTTGGTTAGAACAGAGTTTGATTGCCTGATTGACTCTTTCCACAGCATGATGCGTTAATAGCTCATATTTAAGTGATACGTTACCGTAACACGCGCGCGACCGGCATTTTTCTCACTCGTTTGTTCCGACAAGTGAGAAAAATGAGTCATGACTCCAGGCAGGTAGTTTGCTCAGGGTGCGGCAAGGCATGATGAATTAATCGGCAGTTCCTTAACGATTTTCCTGTGATCATCATTCCATTACCTGGATAAGACGGAGGAGGGAGTTTCTGATCCCGACAATTGATACAATCAAGCCGCCATTTCATTGGCGAGTGCATTGAATTCACTCTGGCAATCCCGGACCTTCGCCAAGGATGATAATGCTTCGGATGGCGACGCTTTTTAGATGAAACCAAAGACGCTTTGACACCAACGGATATATTACGCGCTGCTTTGGGCGTTTGGAGGTATCAACAATTAACGCGAACATAGCCTTAGAAAAACACTGAAAAACTGCATTGAACTGGGTAATCCCATCGGTTAACGCTTCATTTACTTACAGTTAACCAGAAACAAATAAATACGCCAGCCCCGTCTGAGGTAACCCCACCAGGTCTATGTTTGCCTGATTCAGCGCGGTATCCGCCGCCATGACGCCAATTGAAGCGACAGAGTAAGCACCGGAATCCAGCAATCCTACAAAGTAGGCCTCGTCCGCAGCAGCAGGTGTAAAACCAACCACGTTCTGGTACAGCAGATCGACAACAACGGTATGGTTTGTTGCGTCAGTACCAAGTGCAGCATTGATTGCGAATTGCATCAAGGCTTCGTAGTTCAGGCCACCATCAAGCAAACTCAGCCCAATGCCGACATAAGTCATGTTTGATACAGCTTCCTGACCAAATACGGCACCCAGTGTCTTT
Source organism: Nitrosomonas sp. (assembly GCA_030682075.1). Taxonomy (GTDB): domain Bacteria; phylum Pseudomonadota; class Gammaproteobacteria; order Burkholderiales; family Nitrosomonadaceae; genus Nitrosomonas. The sequence goes on along the minus strand of JAUXRH010000249.1, from coordinate 9,213 downwards.
GCCGTTATGCCTGCATTGCCATCAAGATCAAGTGCCATGGATATGTCGGAGAATCTGACACGCTCAATATCAGTGAGCGTGTCTGTGCCATCCGATCCACCATTCCGATGTTTTATCGTCCAGGTTCCATCAGCATTCTGCTGACTATCGTAATCAGCCGAATTATTATGATATCGTGCGGTGTCGATATCTCCCTTACCGATTAATATGTCATCTCCGCCAAAGCCAGTTAAAACATCTTTGCCTGCTCCACCTTCAATTATCTCGGCTTTGCCATGGTCAACTGCGAAAGGTGTCTGAAAGCCTTCAAACACAGTCATATACTGATTTGCAGTGGTTCCATTTCCATCTTCAGGGTTGAATATTGCACCTGATAACAAGTAACCTTTTAAACCTGCAATATCAGATGATTTGCTTCCTGCCCCGATCAGATGTGCTGCCGCCAACATGCCAGAGGTCGTTATCTGCTGACCATTAAGTATCTGTCCTTCATATTTATCAAGTTCCAGAAACTCTATTCTTCCCCATAACATCTTATGCCAGTCATGGATAATGGTTTCCTGAACAGGACCATGATTGAAATAATCCTGCTTACTGGTTATTCCACCTTTTCCTGACCAGTGACCTACCCAGTCATTTTTAAATAGATTGCTGTCACTTTTATCCAGGCCGTAGTATCCCAAATCAAAAAGAGCCGCTTCGCCAAATTGATATTTCCCAATAAAACCAAAAGCATTTTCAGTGTCATAGTTCTGCGCGCCACCAGGAATACTGGATGATTCTTTGAAACCCAAGGTATCAAAATAATCCTGATAGGTTTTAGTCACAAGGATCTTTCGATGGTTGAAATATTATGGTTTCACCAGTCTGTGCCAGATCCCCATTTTTCCATTGATATACCGTATATTCATCGGTTTTAGACTTGTTTGTGCCCTCCATTAACCGGATGGCGATGTTATGAAAGCCACTGGTGAGGCTGTTCAGGATCAGTATGTCAGCAGAACTGCTGCGTGTGGTTTTATATTCAAGCGCTTCATTTTCCTTGTTGAATTGAAAAATGATGAGATGACAACCGCCACTGCCACACATTCCATTCCCAGAGGTATACAGAAAAACTTCTTCTCTGCCATTGTCATTAAGATCATATCGGGCGATTACACCACTGGGCGGGGATGTTAAGAATTTTTCATTCGCTTCATTCCAGCTGAGTGCAATTATTTTGGGTACGTTCTGACGGCTAAGTAACGTGTTTACCTGCTGCCTGCTGATTTCCTCAAATTTTAGTTTTACCGGATAGTTTGCTTGCGCAAATGCAGGAGTGGCTATTGTTGCCATGATAATAAGCCACAATCTATTTTTAAACTGTTTGTGTAGATAGGAGAACATAGTGAAGCGATAGCCTTGAACGGGATTAATTGAGCTTAAGGTGCCCTTAAATCAAGCAGCCTTGCTTCGAGTAAAAGTGGCCACTTTCGCTTTCCATTTTTATAACCGGGCTTTGGCTGGAGTCTGGGTTCAACCAACACATTATTTGGCGCCCGGTTCATTGCGTTGCTGAAAAAAATAGTTGGTCGCTTCGACAAAGCCTTCCACACTGCCGCAGTCAAAGCGCTTCCCCGGGAAGCGGTAGGCGATGACCCTGCCTTTCCTGGCCAATGTCTGTAACGCATCGGTAATCTGAACTTCGCCGCCTTTGCCCGGTGGAGTATGGCGAAGGATGCCGAAGATCTCCGGTGTCAGGATATACCGGCCAATAATGGCCAGATTGGACGGCGCGTCTTCAGGGTCCGGCTTTTCAACCATATCCCTGATCATGACATGCCGATCATCAATCGCCTGGCCGCTGACAATGCCGTACTTGCTGACATCCTGCTCCGGCACTTCTTCTACAGCCACGACACTGCACCTGTATTTGGCGTAGACCTTGACCATTTGCGCCATGACGCCCTCCGATTCTCCGACACAAAGATCGTCAGCCAGGATCACGCCGAAAGGCTGAGCGCCGATGAGCGTCTCGCCGGTGAGGATCGCATCGCCAAGGCCACGCATATGGGTCTGTCGTGTGTAAGAGAAGGTACACTGATCGATCAGTTCGCGGATGGATTCCAGTTGGTTCTCCTTGTTGGTGCCGCTGATCTTATGCTCCATTTCGTAACTAATGTCGAAGTGGTCCTCAATGGCCCGCTTGGTGCGACCGGTGACAAAGGCGATGCTGTTCATTCCCGCCTGAAATGCCTCTTCTACACCGTATTGAATCAGCGGCTTGGTGAGGACGGGTAACATCTCCTTGGGCAGAGCCTTTGTTGCAGGGAGAAAACGGGTTCCATACCCGGCAACGGGAAAAAGACACTTGGTGATCATTTAGTACTCCTTTTCATTCTGACAGCCAGTAAAAACTCAAGAGTGGGATAACGATCCGCTCATCCAGCCTGGATAGACGCTTGCCGGAATAACTATCGGTGATGATTTTGTGCTGGGGAAAGCCCATCTGACCCAATGTATCGAAATTCATCAACTGTGCCTGCTCATCAAAATTGGCCGCCACCCTAATCTTGGCCTGGCTGATTACACAGCTCCGCTTTGTTCCAGTCGATCGTGGGACGTTACAGCCCACGACTGTCATTCATGGTTGCTGGCCATAGCGAGGTTATCGATTGAAGCGGTTTAAGGGCACCTCTAAAAATCCATATTTGCGAGCAGCCGCTTTGCGGTTTGCCTGCTTACCCCGTTTCGTCACAACACTTTGTTACTCGCAAAAAATGTTTCCTTACATATCAAACATATGCTGCGTCACCATTTTTTACTCGTGCCTCGTTTTGTTTAGAACTTTAAATTTTTAGAGGTGTCCTTAACTTAATCATGATCCTGTTTATAACTGTTTTCCAACGTAAACTCAAGGATTGCCCAAAGAAATCAGGGTGTATTTATCGTAAAATAATTGTACTGAGGCAGCCGTCAGATTTGTAGACGCATCCGGAGTGAGAGAGGGATCTACACACAGCCAACGGTAGTCAATTCTTTGAATGAATTGATTGAATGGCACCTCTAAAAATCCAATTTTGCGAGCAGCCGCTTTGCGGCTTGCCTGCTTACCCCGTTTCGTCGCAATACGGCGTTGCTCATAAAAAATTTTCTCTTACATATTAACCATATGCTACGCTCAAATTTTTTCTCGCGCCTTGTCTTGCCTGGGAACTTGAATTTTTAGAGATGCCCTGAATATACTTCAAAGTCTATAACTGCTATTCTTCAATTTTGTGGAAGGATAAGAATATGAAAATCCATGAGTATCAGGCCAAAGAAATTCTGCGTAAATTTGGTGTTGTTACCCCGCAAGGAATTGCTTGTTTTAGTATCGATGAAGCCGTAGCTGCGGCTAAGAAACTGGATGGCCGTCTGTGGGTGGTAAAGGCTCAAATTTATGCAGGGGGGCGTGGCAAAGGAGGTGGCGTAAAAATTGCCAGATCATTGGATGAGGTGCGCCAGCTTGCCGGAGAGATACTGGGTATGACGCTGATTACGCATCAGACGGGGCCTCAGGGACAGGTGGTTCATCGTATTCTGATTGAGCAAGGTATCGATATCAGTAAGGAATTTTATGTTGGCATGGTGGTGGATCGGAGTAGTCAACGTGTTTGTCTGATGGCAAGCTCAGAAGGGGGAATGGAAATTGAGCAGGTCGCCGCGAATACACCAGAGAAAATTCATAAGGTATTGATTGACCCGATTACCGGTCTTACGGATCATGATGCGGATGAAATATCCAGTAAAATTGGAATTAATGATGCGAATTTGAGTGAAGCGAGGACCTTATTGCAAGGTTTGTATCAGGCTTTTGATAATACCGATGCCTCTTTGGCTGAAATCAACCCGCTGACACTCACAGCGGATAACCAGGTGATGGCACTTGATGCAAAAATGAATTTTGATGATAACGCTTTGTTTCGTCACCCTGATATCGTGGCATTGCGTGACTTGGACGAAGAAGACCCCGATGAAATTGAGGCGGCTAAACATGATCTTTCTTATATTCCATTAGATGGCAACATTGGCTGCCTGGTCAATGGCGCCGGACTGGCAATGGCCACCATGGATATCATTAAATTATATGGTGGCAGCCCGGCTAATTTTCTGGATGTGGGCGGGGGCGCTACGGCGGAGAAAGTAACCGAAGCCTTTAAATTGATGCTTCGTAACCCAAAACTACGCGCCATTATGGTAAATATTTTTGGGGGTATTATGAAGTGTGACGTGATTGCGGAAGGGGTGGTAATGGCGGCTCGAGGCGTGAAGCTCGAAGTGCCCTTGATCGTCCGTCTTGAAGGGACAAATGTTGACTTGGGCAAAAAAATTCTGGCTGAATCCGGCCTGCCAATAATCTCCGCCAATAATATGGCCGATGCTGCACAAAAGGCGGTTAGCGCAGCCGCCGCCTAAGCAGGTTAAAATCAAGTTAAAGGAATGCCACAATTATGTCTATCCTGATTAATCAGAACACGCTTGTCATGACGCAGGGAATTACCGGTAAAACAGGACAGTTTCATACGCGTATGTGCCGCGATTATGCTAATGGAAAAAATTGTTTTGTTGCGGGGGTAAATCCGAAGAAATCCGGTGAAAATTTTGAAGGTATTCCTATTTATGCAACGGTAGAAGAAGCCAGGCAGGAAACGGGCGCCACCGTTTCAGTGATTTATGTGCCACCGCCTTTTGCGGCGGCTGCAATCGATGAAGCCGTAGCGGCGGATTTAGACCTTGTGATTTGTATTACCGAGGGTATTCCTGTACGCGACATGGTACGTACACGTTACAAAATGCAGGGTCGAAGAACGCGTCTGATTGGTCCGAATTGCCCTGGTATTATTACGCCGGATGAAATCAAAATAGGCATTATGCCCGGCTATATTCACAAAAAAGGACGCATTGGTGTGGTTTCACGTTCCGGCACATTAACGTATGAAGCCGTTGCGCAGCTTATGGAACTGGGGCTAGGTCAATCAACTTGCATTGGTATTGGTGGGGATCCAGTCAACGGATTAAAACACCTGGATGTGATGAAATTATTCAACGAAGATGACGGAACCGATGCCGTGCTGATGGTGGGTGAAATTGGCGGTTCTGATGAAGAAGATTGCGCATATTGGATTAAAGACCATATGCAGAAACCGGTCGTTGGTTTTATCGCAGGTGTTACAGCGCCCCCAGGTAGACGAATGGGACATGCGGGCGCAATTATTTCCGGGGGGAAAGGAACGGCCCAGGAAAAAATTGAAGTCATGGAGGCCTGCGGTATCAGTGTGACCCGTAATCCAGCTGAAATGGGCAAATTATTGAAATCTGTACTGTGATAAACAGGATCCTGGCAGTAGATTAGTAAATAATACTCACAAGAGGAAATTTAGATGCGTCTCATTGGAAAAATAACTGCAATACTGTCACTTTTAACGCTATCAGGTTGTACTTTGATAGCACCGATACAATCGCAGCCAGAAAAAGAAGTTCGCCCTTCCGCGCCATTACCACCCAGCACTCGTCCTGCCTATAACCTTTCCGGCTACCCACCTACCATGAAGGAGGGGTATATTGATGGCTGTGAAACGGCTAAAAAAACTCGTTATGGTCAAAAGAATAAGCATCTTTATGCAACCGACGAACAATACCGGCTGGGTTGGGATGATGGATTTGATTTGTGTCAGGGTAAGGCTAACTAAATAAGCATCGGGTAGTTCAACCTTTAAACATGACAGAACTCAAGCAGATCGTTATTCTTTGTTTTACCCTTGCGGGTATAGCATTACCTGCATTCTCAGGTAATCTACCAGCACAAGTTCAGCAAGCACTTAAACAAGCCGGCATACCGGAATCCGCTGTTGGTATTTATGTTCATGAAATTGGCGCGACACAACCAATTTTAGCGATCAATGCCGATGAGGCGATGAACCCAGCATCGGTAATGAAGCTGGTGACTACCTTTGCCGGCCTGGAATTACTTGGCCCTGCCTATACCTGGGAAACCGCGATTTATGCGCATGGCAAGCTGGAAAATGGCGTTCTGCAAGGGGATCTTGTCATCAAAGGTTATGGTGACCCCAAGCTTGATCTGGAAAACTTCTGGTTACTTATTCATCGTTTACGCCAGACGGGTTTACATGAAATCACGGGTGATTTGATCCTTGATCATACCCATTATGATATTCCGAGCGATGATCCCGGCGCTTTTGATGGTCAACCTTATCGTACCTACAATATTCTTCCCGAAGCGTTGTTAGTAAACTACCGAACGTCTGCGTTGCATTTGACGCCCCAGCCGGAAAATAATACAGTCCGGCTTGTGGTTGACCCTTTGCCAGACTCATTATTACTGAAAAATAATCTGAAGCTTACACGCGGTGATTGTGGTGATTGGCGAAGCTTACTGGATACAGAGATTCATCCTGATGAGAACGGACGTTTGTCGGTCAGTCTTAAGGGTAGTTATTCTGTTAATTGTGGCAAGAAATCCCATTTTTTGGGTTTGCATGACAGCTCCACTTATACCCGTGATTTATTTCAACGTCTGTGGGCGCAACAAGGCGGCATATTTCAAGGTAAGGTACTTATCGGTACGGCACCGGAAGGGATTTTACCCTTGAAGATTTATCAATCTCCGCCCCTGACTGAAGTCGTACGAGGCATTAATAAATTTAGTAACAATATTGCGGCACGGCAACTTTATCTGACTTTAGGCACGGCTAAAGCTCCTGCCCATAGTAAATCGCCTGTCACCCTGGCTAAATCAGATATCGCAATCAGGCAATGGCTGGCTTCCAGGCAAATGATTTTCCCTGAACTGGTGGTTGAAAATGGATCGGGGCTATCTCGTAACGAGCGAATTAGTGCAAATCATATGGGAAAATTTTTACTGGCAGCATTTCAAAGTTCGGTGATGCCAGAGTTTATCTCATCCATGCCGATTGCTGCCGTTGATGGCACCATGAGAAATCGTCTTTCCGGCACACCTGTTAGCGGCTTAGCTCACTTGAAAACAGGTGCGTTATGGGATGTCAGTGCATTGGCTGGTTACATGCTTAATAAATCCGGACGGCGCATCGTCGTGGTATTTTTTGTTAATCACGCCAGATCAGATGCAGCTAGACCGGTAATGGATAGGCTGTTGCAGTGGCTTTATGCCGGGAGTTCATGAAATGAGTCATCAGCGGCACAATAATCTGTTCCTGGACAGAAATAAGAGAAAGGACGGATATTGAACACAATTCAGTAAAAAATAATGGGTTTATTCGAGAAATGTACGAGCAACCGTTGTGAGTGCTTTATGATAAACGTAATTAAACAAAGGATGAAAATATATGCGCATTGAAAAAAATTCTGTGGTATCACTCAACTATAAATTATCCGATGCAGCCGGCAATATTGTGGAAGATCCAGATACGCCTATCACTTATCTGCACGGTGGTTATGGTGGTATTTTTCCTATGGTCGAAGAGGCACTACATGACAAGGAAGTCGGTTATAGTTGCGCTGTCTTGATGGAACCAGAAAATACCTTTGGCGAGCATGATGCTGAGTTAATACGGGTCGAACCGCGTGATTTGTTTCCTGAGAATATAAACGTCGGCATGCAGTTTGAAGGTGGCGAAGAAAATTCTGAAGATATATTGATCTATACTGTTACAGACATTGATGAAGACAAGGTGGTTGTTGATGGCAATCATCCATTGGCGGGTATAACCTTGAATTTTGAATGTACAGTAACTGAAATACGCCCTGCGACTGAGGAGGAAATTTCTCATCAGCATGTTCACGGTGCTCATGGACATGAACATTAGATGGGGAATATAAATTTAATCCGGGTGAGATAATTGATTCGAAAATATACCCTATGGAATTATTAGGGGCGCCCTGAAGCAGTCGAGTACAGCTGAATGCACTTGTTTGCCAGTAATTGAAAGGTAGCTGAGCAGCTACATTAATAATAATTTTAGTGACATATTGGGAGTCGTTGATGAATGAATTTATAACTGAGTATATAAATGAGCTTCCTATTAATGCAGTTAGAGGCAGAAGCTGGTTCGAGATTTTATCTATTTTAGCGCCATCTGTAATTCTGATTACCGGGCTATTTAGTTTAAGTTTCTTTATTAAAAGAATATATTTCAAGAAATTGATATATATTTTCTGCTTGTCACTGACCTTGTTATTCCTGCCATATGAATTATTTAGACAAGCTGCAGATATGTCTAAGGCTGATGCAAATATTGAGATTACACAGAATAAGTTGAAAGCATTATTAAATTCTTCAAATCTTGATTTTCTTGATCAGGTTGTCGATAAGGCGGTCGCAACGAAGACACTGGAAAAACTTATTTTTGATTTAAGTGACGAACAGAAACAAGAATTGATCCTGGTTTCATGGTTAATTGCAGAAAATGAAATGAAGTCTAACCAATTATTGAATAACGATATTAGGTTAAGTCTGGATGATCTGAAAGGCGATATAATCAAGTCAAGGCCGCCGGTTGATAAAATTTCTGCAGATATTCTGCAACGGATTGATCAAGATGTGACACAGTTGATAGAAATAAAGATGAAATCATTCAATCAGGAAATTGATAACTCATTAGAGAGTTTCCAGGAAGGTGTGAATTCATTTATTCAAACTCAATTGCAAGAATACGGGAAGACATTGGACTTAATCACGCAAAGGAATACGGATGAATTAAGAAATTACACCAGTCAGGCCAGGAATGCTTTTGCTCGAGAAGTTAATGAATCCAACAAGAAATCCTTGCAGAAACTACAAGAGACAAAAAACAGTGTTGATAATGTCGGTGCTGCATTAGAGCGTATTAATCTGAAAGCGGTGGTGACGGATGTGAGACATCTCTCAGCCTCTGTAAATGATATTCGAGAAAAGAATGATATTTTGTTTACATACAATGAGTGTCTGAGATCTGTTGGGTTGTTTGATTTATCAGGTAAAGAAGAAAAATGCAGAACAGAATTGAATAAAGCGATGGATAGTTTCAAAGCGAATTGAAATTTCGTGTCGGCAACCTGATCTGGCGTATCACATCAGGGCACCTCTAAAAATTCAGAGTTCTAAACAAGACCAGGCGCGAATAAAAAATATTGACGCAGCATATGATGGATAGGTAAGGAAATATTTTTTGTGAGCAACGAAGTATGGTGACGAAACGGGGTAAGCAGGCAAGC
>JAUXRH010000248.1 GCA_030682075.1 Nitrosomonas sp. | reverse complement strand
TGGGCAGATGATGGGTTTCACGTCCCAGCGCAATGAGTGGAGTGATGCCATGTTCAGCACAGGCATTAACGTTGTTTTGGCTAAAATAACCATTATCGGCGAGCAAAGTATCCGCTTTGCCGAACCGGTTTTCCAGTTTGTTCAATGCTTCGAGCATCGGTTTGATGCGTTGCTTGTCATTGGTTTCCGTGGTCAGGCCAGGGACAACAGGGTCGGGACAACAGGGTCGACAACAGGGTCGCGTCTTGCGTTAATACAAATAACAGCTGAAAATACGGAGTAGGAGTGGAACGTATGTTGCATCGCAAGACCTGACACCGTTTGTGCCGTTTGTGGTCAATCATATACTGCGTCAATATTTTTTATTCGCGCCTGGTCTTGTTTAGAACTCTGAATTTTTAGAAGGGTCCGTAAGGCAACGACCGCCGCCATAACGCTGAGACTGACACCCAGTCGTTTAAGCGTGATGAAACGACTGGGGGCAGTCAGCGTCATGGCTATATCCCTTCAGGTTATATAGCGGAAAGAGATATTCTAAATGTCCCTATTATCCCTTTAATTGGTCACGTTACATTCATCGTGGGGTTATTTATTGATGACAACAGGGCGTTTCAATAGTGTGATCCGTCTTGAAAACCGACCAATTCAACGTCAAAAATCAGCGTAGCATTCGGTGGAATTACATTGCCCGCACCGCGTTCACCATAAGCCATTGAAGGAGGAACAATCAACGTCCGTTGTCCGCCAACTTTCATGCCGATAACACCTTGATCCCAACCTTTAATGACGCGTCCTGAACCCAGCAAGAAGGAGAATAGCTCATTACGATCATGCGAACTATCAAACTTACTTCCTTTCTTCTCCGGAGCGCTCTCATCATAAAGCCAGCCGGTGTAGTGGACATTAACGGTTTTGCCAACAACCGCCTCTTCACCACTGCCTACTTTCGTATCAATCTTTTCCAGCTTGCTGGTACCTGCAGCGGCATGTGCGGTTGTTGCATGCTCTTTATATGAATAGCCCGCCTGGGGCAGCATGATGAGACCCATAATAATTATGCTTAAATTAAGCAAAGTCTTTGTTTTAGACATAGTTACCTCGATATCAAAAATAAACTTAAGAGCGATACTTGAATTTTTAAAGGCGCCCTTAATAAAATTCAAGTGTGAACTCTCAGGTATTATACCCGGTATGGCCGCCTCGTCATTACCGTCTGATTAAGTTTGCTCGCCGCCGCAAACAGTCAAGCAAAACACTGAAGGTGCGTAATGGTCACGATGTTTGCCCTAAAACGCCGACATGGGCTATAGTTCCATCTGTGTAGCGTAAAATGTGGTGAGTTAGCAGGATTATCGACAACGAAATAATTATGCAGAGACCTATCAACGAAGCAATTCAACCTGATCCACAGTTGCCAGCAAAAGACCGGCAGGATGTCAGCCTGCTCCGTTTGCATGACTCGCGTCTTGCACGATGGCTGTATTTTAGTGCCGGGTTGACGGCTTTAATACTGGGTATAATGGGGGTCGTGCTACCGGTACTGCCAACAACACCTTTTATACTGTTAGCGGCGGCTTGTTTTGCACGCAGTTCCGAGCATTTTCACGATAAATTATTAGCGAATCGTATAGTCGGCCCAATTATCCGTGAATGGTGTTTGTATCGTAGTATCCCGCGCCGAGCCAAACGCTGGGCCTATGTGTTAATGGCGCTATCATTTGGAAGTTCTATTTTGATTGTTCCAGCTATCTGGCATAAAGTCATGCTGGCGGCGACAGGCATCATCCTGGCCACATTTATTTGGCGTATCCCGGTAAGAGATCCCGCTATCAGTGATAAGCCGGGTTAAATTGTGTGATTAAAAATAACGCAAAGCTTCATTTTTTAATTCAACGGCACCGCTATACTTTGCTAAGCCCCCTTAATAAAATCACTATGTTATGAATTTGCTTCTGATTGCTTTGACACCTTTTATCGGTGCAATTTTTGTCGCAGTTATTTCTCGTTTAGGCCGACTGCATGCTGCCTGGGCAGCGGGTGCTGTTACGTTGTTATCCCTGATTTTATTATTACCGCTCGCCGTGGATACCTTCGCCGGGCAGACATTGGTGCAGCGTTTGAGCTGGATCCCAACGGTTGGCCTTGATGTCGCTTTCCGACTGGATGGTCTGGCGTTATTATTTGCATTGCTGATTCTGGGCATCGGTTTACTTATTATCCTTTATGCCCGGTATTACCTGTCTGAGCGTGATGACATGGGGCGTTTTTACGCTTACCTGCTCTTGTTCATGGGCTCAATGCTGGGTATTGCATTATCCGAAAATATTATTCAGCTTTTAATCTTCTGGGAGTTAACCAGTCTTTCATCCTTTCTGTTAATTAGTTATTGGCAGCATCGCCATGAATCCCGGAGTGGCGCACGCATGGCTTTAGCGGTAACGGGCGGTGGTGGATTGGCATTACTTGGCGGATTTTTGTTGTTAGGCGAAATTGTTGGCAGCTATGACCTGACCGTGATTCTGGCATCGGGTGATATTATTCGCGCGCACCCGTTTTACTTACCGATGCTGATTCTGGTGTTACTGGGCGCTTTTACCAAATCAGCTCAATTTCCCTTTCATTTCTGGCTACCGAATGCCATGGCAGCGCCAACACCGGTGTCCGCTTATCTGCATTCGGCGACTATGGTCAAAGCCGGGGTCTTTTTGCTTGCGCGATTATTTCCTGCCTTGTCCGGCACACCCGAATGGTTCTGGTTAGTCAGTACGACAGGACTGGCGACATTGCTCATTGCGGCCCTCATCGCTTTTTTTAAGCATGATCTAAAAGGTTTGTTGGCTTATTCCACGATCAGCCATCTCGGTTTGATTACGCTGCTGTTTGGCATCGGGACACCACTGGCAGCGGTTGCCGGGGTGTTTCACATTATCAATCATGCGATTTTCAAAGCTTCACTGTTTATGGCTGCGGGGATTATCGACCATGAGACAGGAACCCGCGACATGCGTCGTCTTAGAGGTTTGTGGCATTTTATGCCACATACTGCATTACTCGCGACGGTGGCAGCTGCTTCCATGGCCGGTGTACCGCTATTTAATGGTTTCTTATCAAAAGAAATGTTTTTTACGGAAACACTATATGGCTTTGATTACTCCTGGGGATGGTTATTGCCGGCAGGGGCAACGTTGGCAGGTATTTTTGCGGTAGCATATTCACTTCGTTTTATTCATAACGTATTTTTTAATGGCATACCGGTTGATTTACCAAAAACGCCTCATGAACCCCCACGCTGGATGAAAGTGCCCGTTGAAGTATTAGTTGCCTTATGCTTATTGGTGGGTATTTTTCCGGTGTTAACGGTAGAGCCGATTCTTTCCCTCGCGGCTGCCAGTGTCTTGCAGGGACCTGTACCAGAATATAATCTGGCCATCTGGCATGGTTTCAATACCGCCTTATGGATGAGTGTGATTGCTTTAGTTGGTGGCGGGTTAGTGTATTTTAGACGCCACCTAATATTTCGTTTGCATGAGCAACTGAGTGATCGATGGGAATTCAAAAAGGGTTATAACCAGCTCATTGAAAAATTATTCCGTTTTTCTACGGTAGTTACCCGCTTGCTTGACACCCATTCGTTGCAACGCATGTTATTTGTTTTTATGCTTTTTATTATGGCCCTCGGCGTCAGTGGTTTTATCGCTGGAGATGCGTTATTGACCGGTGATCGTGCGCTGCTGCCAGTGAATGGTGTGAGTTTACTGGTAGCCTTAATGCTGATGATCGCGTCTATCGGCACCGTATTTCTGCATCAACAGCGTCTGGTGGCCCTGATTTTGCTGGGTGCGGTTGGATTAGGTGTGGTGTTAATTTTTGTTAAGTTTTCTGCGCCTGATCTGGCGTTGACACAGCTTTCAGTAGAGGTAGTCACCATCGTACTATTGTTGCTGGCCTTGTATTTTCTGCCGCAATACTCGCCTGCCGAATCCAGTAAATTGCTTAAATGTCGTGATGCGGTCGTTGCCATCGCAGCCGGTGGTGGCGTGGCTGCGCTGGTGTGGGCGGTATTGACGCGTCCGCAGCAAACGATAGCGGATTATTTTCTTGCCAATAGTGTGACCGGCGGAGGTGGGGCTAATGTCGTCAATGTGATTCTGGTGGATTTTCGCGGTTACGATACCTTAGGCGAAATTACCGTGCTGGCATTGGCCGGGCTGGGTATTTACGCGATGTTGGATCAGCTGCAGTTAATCGGTTCCAATCGTGACGTTGAAGGCCGTCTTTGGAACCGGGATATGCACCCGGTTATCATGGCTACGTTCACGCGTCTGCTGCTACCACTTGCCTTGCTGGTATCAGTCTATATCCTGTTGCGAGGGCATAATATGCCGGGTGGCGGTTTCATTGCCGGGCTGATTACGGCGGCCGCGCTGATCATGCAATACCTCGCCAATGGCGTAGCCTGGACGCAACAGCGGTTACCGGCAAATGTACATTCGGTGATTGGCTACGGGCTATTAATCGCGGTACTTACCGGATTGGCCAGCTGGTTATTCGGCTACCCATTCCTGACTTCAACTTTTAGTCATCTGCACTGGCCACTGGTTGGTGAATTTGAACTGGCCTCGGCCATGGCTTTTGATCTGGGTGTTTATCTGGTTGTCGTCGGCGCCACTTTATTGATTATTATTAACCTGGGATTAATGCATAGCAGAAGTCCTCACTCTGGCGCCAGGAAGCCTATCCGCAAATGGAAGCACTGATCGCTCTAATTTTAGGCACGCTGACCGCCTGTGGTGTTTATCTTATACTGCGGGGCCGCACCTTTCCGGTTGTATTAGGACTGACGTTTCTGTCCTATGCTGTTAATCTGTTTTTACTGGTGATGGGGCGGTTGACCATCGGTAAGCCACCCATCATCATGGAAGGCGTAACAGATTACGCGGATCCTTTGCCTCAGGCTTTAGTGCTGACTGCGATTGTTATCGGCTTTGCAATGACGGCCTTTGTTATTGTTTTGTCCCTTAAAGCACAGGCGGAATTGGGTAACGATCATGTCGACGGGAAGCATAAATGATGATAAATCACCTCGTGATTGCCCCCGTACTACTGCCGCTGTTGATGGCGGTTTTATTGTTGCTGTTGCGTCAGCAGCGTTTATTCTTGCAACGTATCCTCAGCATTATCTCTGTCATTGGTCAGATAGTTTTGGCCATAGGGCTGCTAGTGGCGGTGGGTAGCGGCGAGATTCTGGTCTATGCCGTAGGTAACTGGTCGGCGCCTTTTGGTATTGTCCTGGTAGCGGATCGCCTGGCTGCGTGGATGCTGATGATTACTGCTCTGCTTTCCCTGTGTGCATTAATTTATGCCGTGCGGGGCGCTGACCGTGCGGGTCAACATTTTCATGTGTTATTCCAATTACAATTACTGGGATTGAACGGTGCTTTTCTCACCGGTGACTTGTTTAATCTGTTTGTTTTCTTTGAGGTTTTATTGCTGGCGTCCTATAGTCTATTGCTTCACGGCGGTGGGCGGTTACGCACCAAGGCGGGCTTGCATTTTGTCGTGATCAACCTGGTGGGCTCCACTTTATTCCTGTTTGCGGTAGGTACGCTTTACGGCACGCTGGGTACGCTCAATATGGCGGATTTAGCCGTTAAGGTTGCGGAAACCGCACCTGAAAATATCTTTCTGGTACGTACGGCAGGTTTGCTTTTATTTGCTGTCTTCGCACTAAAGGCGGCATTACTGCCCCTTTACGCATGGTTGCCCGCCGCCTATGCACACACTTCTGCATCGGTCGCCGCCTTATTCGCCATTATGACCAAGGTGGGGGCCTACAGTATTCTGCGTGTTTACACCTTAATCTTTGGACAACAAGCGGGCCCTGCGGCGAATCTGATTGAAGGGTGGTTGTTACCCCTGGCGTTGGCGACATTGATTGTGGGTATGTTTGGCGTATTGGCCAGCACCCATTTGCGTCAGCAGGTGGCTTATCTGGTGGTTGTTTCTATCGGTTCATTATTCATTGCTTTTGGCCTTAATACCAGCGCAGGGATTGCTGCGGGTATTTACTATTTGCCGCATTCTACTTTTGCTGCGGCCGCTTTCTTTTTACTGACAGACGCGATTGCCAATCGTCGTGGAGAAGCGAGTGATAAATTTGAAGTCGGTATGGCGATTACCCATCAACGATTATTTGGGGTACTCTTTTTTACGGCGGCGGTATTAATCATTGGACTGCCGCCGCTGTCTGGCTTTGTTGGAAAATTCCTGATACTCCGTGCGGCAATTGGTCACCCCGGTTTACTCTGGATCATGAGTATCGTATTGGTTACCAGTTTGCTTGGACTAATAGCGCTGGCACGCAGTGGTAGCTTATTGTTTTATCGCACCCATGCAGCAGAAGCTACAATCGCTTCAGCAACCAGCGCCGAGACAGGCATAATGCCAGTTACCAGGGAATTAATCCCGATTATCAGTTTGCTTGCGCTGTGCCTGATTTTAGTCATCCAGGCGGGTCCCGTCATGGATTTTGCCCTTGCCACCGCAGATCAGTTGTTAAAACCTTCTGCTTATATTGATGCCGTCCTAAGTAATGGAGGGATACGCTAATGCGTCGATTATTGCCGCATCCTTTACTGACGCCGATACTGGCTGGCATATGGTTATTGCTGAGCAATAGTGTCAATCCAGGTCAGATTGTACTGGGCCTGTTGCTGGGCTGGGCGATTCCTTTGCTATCCATACATTTCTGGCCAGACAAGGTGTATATCTATAAGCCTTTGACTTTACTGCGCTATATGGGTGTGCTGCTGATTGATATGGTTCTAGCCAATTTTACGGTGGCTCGATTAATTCTCGGCAATCCTGGTCGACTCAAACCCGCTTTTATCGTATTGCCTCTGACGCTCACTTCAGATCTGGCGATCAGTATTCTGGCGATCAGTATCACTTTAACGCCAGGCACGGTATCCGCGCAACTCTCACCAGACCGCAAGCACCTGTTAATTCATGCGCTGAATGAAACCGATGCGGATGCACTTATCGTCACGATCAAACGTCGTTATGAAATCCCGTTAAAGGAGGTCTTTGAAAAATGTTAAATATGGTGATCCCCATGGCGCTTGCATTAGTCACTGCGGCGGTAACCATGAGTTTCTGGCGTTTACTGAAGGGCCCCAGTGTGCCGGATCGGATTCTGGCACTGGATACCTTGTATGTCAATACCATTGCATTGCTGGTATTGCTGGGTATTCACCTCGCCAGCGCTCTGTTTTTTGAAGCCGCGCTTCTTATTGCCCTCATGGGTTTTATTGGTACCGTCGCACTATGCAAGTATTTATTGCGTGGCGATATTATTGAATAAGCTATGCTAGATTATTTACTTTCTTTTCTGATTCTGACCGGCGCTATCTTTACTTTCGTTGGTTCTTTAGGTCTGGTTAGGCTCAAGGACTTTTATACCCGGCTGCATGGGCCGACCAAAGCCACGACATTGGGTGTAGGCTGTCTGCTGATTGCTTCAGCGATCTATTTTAGTAACCGTGAAGCGGGCATGAGCCTGCATGAAGTGCTCATCACCCTGTTTCTTTTCATTACCGCACCGGTCAGTGCGCATATGCTGGCCAAGGCAGGGCTTCATCTTGGATTGCCTTCGCTGGCGAAGACGCCTGAGGAGAAAATACCAGAGAAGGACAATGAAACGACAAAAACCCTAACAGACAAAAAAACAGCCGTTGATCAATGACAGAAACCAGGTGTTTAAAAACCTGGCGCTTGCGCAGCGAGTGCATACAGCCAGCGATAAAACGGTGAGTATTTTCAATTAACTCCGAGTACCGTGGGAGGAGAATTCATAGTTCGGGATCTGGCTCCTAATTCGTACAACAAACAGTTCTGGTTTAACAGCTTCCAGGCCCAAGTTGCGGCCATCCAAAAGGTTCAGGCCGACAACCAGGTCGAACTCGATGCCTTATGCCTTCTTTAATGAAAGCGTTTAAGGGGGAATTATGAACAAACAATTTAAGGTTTTGCGCGTATGACGACGGTACAGATTATCGAGGTTATTCGCCGTTCCGAGCAGGGCATCACGCTGCCCTATATTTGTCGGGGAGACAACAATAAAGTTTATTTCGTCAAAGGAATTGGCGCCGGTCGACGCAGTCAAATTTGTGAATGGATTGCCGGTAATCTCGGATTGGCCCTTGGTTTGCCGATTGCACCATTTGACATCGTGGAAGTACCGGAAGAATTGATGGAATTGAATTTCACTCTCAATTTAGCCGACCTAGGAGTCTGTCGGACTTAAGGTTGATCTACTGCGCAAATGGGACAAGCGGTTCATATTACCCTGATTTTTCGTTGCATAGAATGACTATGCGCCTCAAAATCCGGCCAATCTGTCCTCGCTTTCCCACTTTGCTCGCT
>JAUXRH010000315.1 GCA_030682075.1 Nitrosomonas sp. | reverse complement strand
TATGCTGTCTTTTTGAGTTCTAAATTAGCCTCCTTTTGATCGGTTTTCTCGGGAACGCATTGATCCGGGTTTAAATGAACGATACGAACTGGCAGCCAGTTCCGAGTAACGCCGCTCCAGCGTTCCGGATGCCTCTTCTTCGCTTCTTCATACACATTGGCACGCTTCTGCAGCAACTCGGTATCCAGATTGGCATGGCGTTCTGCCGGGGTTACAAAGTGGATGGCGCTGTGACGATGTTCATGGATGTACCATTGGATAAACATGCCGACCCACCGTCTGGCGGCAAGGAGGCTTTCAAACGCCTGGCCTGGATAAGCTGGCCGGTATTTCATCGTCTTGAATAGCGATTCCGAATAAGGATTATCGGTATTGACCGCCGGGCGGCTGAATGATGGTGTCACACCCAATGCTTGCAGGGTAGCCAACAACGTTGCGCCTTTCATCGGGCTGCCGTTGTCCGAATGCAGTACCACCTGGTTCGGTGCGATATTTTCCCGTATGCAAATATCGCGCATGACGTCGCTGGCCAGTTCACTGCTTTCTGTATCATAAACCTGCCAGCCAACGATTTTGCGGCTAAAGATATCGATGAACAAATACAGGGCACCTCTAAAAATTCGGAGTTCTAAACAAGACCAGGCGCGAATAAAAAATATTGACGCAGCATACGATTGATAGGTAAGGAAATATTTTTTGTGAGCAACGAAGTATTGTGACGAAACGGGGTAAGCAGGCAAGCCGCAAAGCGGCTGCTCGCAAATATGGATTTTTAGAGGTGCCCTTAATTCTTAGAGACGACAACTAGCCTGACACAGAGGGATACAGAGGCTTCGCTTTACACAATCCTACAGATTTTGAGCCTGACTCTTTTCGATAAAATACCACTCGATCAATTATTTAAAAATTCGGAAATGCAAATAACCATACAGAAAAACAACAACCAACTGAATCTATTCAACTAAATTTCCGGACACTACTGATTTGACGCAGTTTTAGTAACAAACAGAGGTAAGTAGATTAGTTATGCTTCCCTTTTATAGGGTTTTTCTATAGGATGTTGCGTCAATTAGTTTTAAACTTATTTGCTATGGCTTTGGACATTAACTTTCAATATTTTTTGGTATATTTCAGTTTAGAGCGGCTAACTTTTTAAAGCAGTTGCTCCCGGCTACCCAATTATTTAAATAAGGATCCTATGAGTATGAGTCAGCATATCCATTACGTTACTGATGCGACCTTTGAGACAGAAGTATTGCAATCAACTGTTCCAGTTTTGGTGGATTACTGGGCCGAGTGGTGTGGGCCATGCAAGATGATTGCACCCATACTGGATGAAATAGCAGGTGAATATGGTGATCGTCTTAAAATAGCCAAACTTAATATTGATGAGAATCAGGGGACACCCCCGAAATATGGGATCCGTGGCATTCCCACCCTCATGTTGTTCAAAGACGGTAATATTGAAGCGACTAAAGTTGGAGCGCTATCAAAATCTCAGTTAACGGCTTTTATTGACAGTCACATATAAACCCGTTAGTCTTCCAGTTAAGTTGTGTTGTGGACTTGAAGATTTTTAAAAGAAACACACCATCTATTCGAATTATCCCATCTTTAATAGCGACTCCCCCCAACGTTTCCATCTTTCGCCTTTAGTATTTTTTACACTACCCACGAGTTTCTCCATGCGTTTATCTGATCTTAAGAATCTTCACGTTACTGAACTGGTAAAAATGGCTGTCGATAATGAAATTGACGGCGCCAATCGATTGCGAAAACAGGATTTGATTTTTGCGCTGCTTAAAAATCAAGCGCGTAAAGGGGAAAGTATTTATGGTGAAGGTACGTTGGAGGTTTTGCAGGACGGTTTTGGTTTTTTACGTTCACCCGATACTTCCTATTTGGCTGGACCCGATGATATTTACATTTCACCGAGTCAGATTAGACGATTTAACTTGCATACGGGTGATTCTATTGATGGTGAGATTCGTCCGCCGAAAGAGGGTGAACGATACTTTGCGCTAGTAAAAGTAGACAAAGTAAATAATGAGCCGCCAGAGAATTCAAAAAATAAAATTCTGTTTGAGAATCTTACCCCGTTGTTTCCGACAGAACGACTGGAGCTTGAGCGTGATACCAAAGCAGAAGAAAATATAACCAGTCGTATTATTGATTTGATTGCGCCAATTGGCAGGGGGCAGCGTGGTTTGTTGGTTGCTAGTCCTAAATCAGGTAAGACGGTGATGCTGCAGCACATTGCGCACTCGATTGCGGCCAATCACCCAGATGTTATTCTGATTGTGCTACTGATTGATGAGCGCCCTGAAGAAGTAACGGATATGATTCGCTCCGTCAGAGGCGAAGTGATTTCTTCTACCTTTGATGAGCCTGCCACGCGTCATGTGCAAGTCGCGGATATGGTCATCGAAAAAGCCAAACGACTGGTCGAGCACAAAAAAGATGTGGTCATCCTGCTGGACTCAATTACACGCTTGGCACGTGCTTATAACACCGTGGTGCCGGCTTCCGGGAAAGTGCTGACGGGTGGTGTTGATGCACAGGCATTGCAACGCCCCAAACGTTTCTTTGGTGCGGCACGTAATATCGAAGAAGGTGGGTCACTTACCATCATTGCTACCGCATTGATTGATACCGGGTCACGCATGGATGACGTTATTTATGAGGAATTCAAGGGTACCGGAAATATGGAAATCCATCTTGACCGGCGTATGGCAGAAAAACGTGTTTACCCAGCGATAAATGTCAATCGTTCAAGTACACGTCGGGAAGAGTTGCTGATTAAACCCGATGATCTTCAAAAGATCTGGGTGTTGCGTAAACTGCTTTATCCGATGGATGATATTGATGCGATGTCATTTTTGCTTGATAAGATCAAGGCAACAAAGAACAATGCTGATTTCTTTGATTCGATGCGCCGAGTTTAGTGCATATCAGTTTGTAATCGTTGACGCTGAATTATATTATCGTGTCAATAAAACAGATAGACACAACAGTTGCGCCCCTTTATTCATTAAAGGATAATATCCGTTTTTTGTAAGTCCGCGAATTGCGGTATCAGGATCCTTAAGGAAGAGACCATGAAAGCAGAAATTCATCCAGATTATCAGGAAGTAACCGTTACATGTAGTTGTGGAAGTTCTTTCGAGACACGTTCTGCCATGAAAAAACCGTTGAGTATTGAAGTTTGTTCAGTTTGCCATCCGTTCTATACAGGCAAGCAGAAGATTGTTGATACGGCGGGTAGAGTTGAGAAGTTCCGTAAGAAATATGGCAATCCAGCGGAATCTGTATAAATCTTGTAGTGCGGCGCGTATTTTTGCGCTGCATATGAGTTATATCAACTCAAAGCGTGGGGTTCGTCTTAAGAGCGAGAGCCTCAGAGAACGTCGATGCTTTTTAATCATCTGTTAATACTAACGTTTCGAAGTT
This sequence comes from Nitrosomonas sp., assembly GCA_030682075.1. Classification (GTDB taxonomy): domain Bacteria; phylum Pseudomonadota; class Gammaproteobacteria; order Burkholderiales; family Nitrosomonadaceae; genus Nitrosomonas. Next base: position 123 of record JAUXRH010000315.1, on the reverse strand, counting down.
CATTTTAACCTAACAATACCATTGGAATGCTTGATTCACTTGGCTTCCAGCCTCAATGTTCTGCCATCGAGTTGCAGGGCTTGCACGAAGAAGCTTTGTACATGATGATCAATTGTTGCCATG
>JAUXRH010000247.1 GCA_030682075.1 Nitrosomonas sp. | reverse complement strand
TCTAAAAATCCATATTTGCGAGCAGCCGCTTTGCGGCTTGCCTGCTTACCCCGTTTCGTCACAATACTTCGTTGCTCACAAAAAATATTTCCTTACCTATCAATCATATGCTGCGTCAATATTTTTATTCGCGCCTGGTCTTGTTTAGAACTCTGAATTTTTAGAAATGCCCCTAATACTTTCAACCAGTCTAGCCAGCGCCTTCCCACGATGACTAATTTTATTCTTTTGCTCAGCTGGAAGTTCTGCTGCCGTCTTTCCAAGTTCTGGCAGAAAGAAATAGGGGTCGTAACCAAAGCCGCGCTCACCTCTTGGTTGCAATAGGATCTCCCCATGCCAAGTACCATCAACTATGATAGGCTGCGGATCGTCAGGGTGCCTTACCAATAGGATAATGCAATAATAATACGCACGCCTGTCCGCCTGGTTCTCAAGGGCATCAACCAACTTCTGATTATTACGTTGGTCCGATCTGGGTTCTCCTGCAAAACGTGCCGAGGTAACACCCGGATGACCATTTAGCGCATTGACACAGATGCCGGAATCATCGGCCAGCGCCGGCAATCCAGACAGTCTACTGGCATGTCGTGCTTTAACAAGGGCATTTTCGATGAACGTATGGAAAGGTTCACTCACTTCAGAGATATTAAACGCAGATTGAGCCTGCATTTCAATTGCCAGTGGTGAAAGCAGGGATTCTATTTCCCGCAGTTTGCCCGGATTGTTACTGGCGATAACCAGTTTACTCAATGCTGCAATCACGATGCCAATGCAGCTTTCTGTTTGTCAATTAATGTTTGTATTCCTTGCTGCGCAAATTCCATCATGGTATTGAGTTGTTGTCGAGTAAATGGCGCGCCTTCCGCTGTCCCCTGCACTTCTACCAGACCCAGGCTGCCTGTCATCACGATATTCATGTCCGTATCGCAAGAAGAATCTTCCAGATAATCCAGATCAAGTAAGGACTCGCCTTTATAAACACCAGCAGAGATGGCGGCAATATGATCAAGTATGGGCGATGTTTCAATTAATTGCTGACTCAGTAATTTAGCGACCGCATCATGCAAGGCCACAAATGCACCGGTGATACTGGCTGTGCGCGTACCTCCGTCGGCTTGAATGACATCACAATCGATCTGAATGGTGCGTTCACCCAGTCTTTTCAGATCGACTACGGAGCGTAACGCACGACCAATTAACCGCTGGATTTCCATGGTACGGCCCGACTGTCTGCCTCTGGCAGCTTCACGCTGCATCCGTTCATTGGTAGAAGCTGGCAACATGCCATACTCTGCCGTCAACCATCCCTGCGCTTTTCCTTTAAGAAACGGAGGAACGCTCTCTTCCACACTGGCCGTACAAATTACTTTAGTATCGCCACATTCAATCAACACGGCACCATCCGCATGCTTGATGTAATGTCGCGTAATATTTACAGGTCGGATTTGATCAGGGTTACGATTGTTGAGACGCATTGCTGAATTAACCTTTCTTAGTTATTGTAACTCAAGTTTCGGAGTTCATTTTCATGAAGAATATCCATTCAAGTTATTGATTAATAATCAATAGAAGCCTCTAAAGTGGTAAAATGTAGTTTGCTTGACGAACTAACCCAACCACCCGGAGGCTTCAATGAATCGTGACACAAAACCACTGGCTTTGCCAAGTCTAATTGGCGACTTATTCACGGCACAAGGCCTACAGATTGACAATATTCTTGCGACTGTCTGGACTAAGATGAACATCACCACCTTGCTGCATCGAGCTGGATTTAAAAA
>JAUXRH010000311.1 GCA_030682075.1 Nitrosomonas sp. | reverse complement strand
TAAATCCCCGCTGGGGTCGCGTTCAGCGCGTCCGGTTTGAATGGCGTATCGAAACACACGCCCAACATATTCCCGTGTCCGCTGTGCTTTCTCGTGCGCTCCACGGCTTTCAATCTTACGCAGCACTGTAAGCAATTCAGGTGCGGTTATCCCCTGAATAGGTCGGTCGCCTAACCATGGAAATATATCCACCTCAAGGCATCGCTTGACATTCGCGCTAGTCGTTTCTGCCCAGGTCGTTGATTGTTTGATGTGCCATTCAAGGGCGATAACCTCGAATGTATTTTCACATGAGACTTTTTTAGCCAGCCTAGTTGCGCGCTTGGTGTGGCTTGGATCAATATCTTTAACCAGCAATGCGCGCGCTTCGTCACGCTTCTTTCTGGCAGTAGCAAGGGAGGTTTCTGGATAAACGCCAAGGGCCAGGGTTTTCTGTTTGCCCATGAACCGATAATTCACACGCCAATATTTGGATGTGGCGGTTACCAGTAAATACAAGCCATGGCCATCAGTTAATTTGTAGGGTCTGGCAGCAGGTGAAGCCTTACGTATTGCGTATTGCGGTATCTGTGAGCATGATGGTATATGGTATCAAGTAGTGTCATATGCCATCAATGATACCATCTTTTTTATGGTATTCAGTGAATCCTTATGATACTATCTGAAACTATCAAATAAGGATAAAGCTAATGATTTCAAGGGATTTGATACCGAATGAAACTATCTGAAACGCTTATTTGGAGGCGGGAGTCGGAATCGAACCGGCGTAGACGGCTTTGCAGGCCGCTGCATAACCACTCTGCCATCCCGCCATTGTTGCACATCAAGACTTATGTACTAAACAAGGAAAACAACATCTTAAAGGGTAATCAGCTATCCAGATAAGGATTTTGATCAGTCCTTATTATTAATAATGGAGCGGGAAACGAGACTCGAACTCGCGACCCCAACCTTGGCAAGGTTGTGCTCTACCAACTGAGCTATTCCCGCATCAAAATATCAAAATGTCTTTGCAGACACCTGGAAATAAAGCAGGGATTATAGAGGTGCTAATCTTTTTGTCAAGGTAAGGTGCGCAAGATAAGCATTTTATTACCCGATTTATTTGTGTTTAACTAACGTTTCGAAGTTCATTTTAACCTGACAATACCATTGGAATGCTTGATTCACTTGGCTTCCAGCCTCAATGTTCTGACATCGAGTTGCAGGGCTTGCACGAAGAAGCTTTGTACATGATGATCAATTGTTGCC
>JAUXRH010000310.1 GCA_030682075.1 Nitrosomonas sp. | reverse complement strand
GGCAACAATTGATCATCATGTACAAAGCTTCTTCGTGCAAGCCCTGCAACTCGATGTCAGAACATTGAGGCTGGAAGCCAAGTGAATCAAGCATTCCAATGGTATTGTCAGGTTAAAATGAACTTCGAAACGTTAGTTAATTGTCGTCAATGTGGACAAGTTAGTTGACGCGAGACACTGGCTCCAGCATGCCCTGCGCGTCCGCCACTTGAGGCGTAATACCGGTCAGCAGGCAGGCCTCCGGGTGAGGCAATACATCCCGCGCCGGTTTACAGTAGATAACCAGTGGCTCTCCCACTTCATTGAGCGCCTCGTCGGTGCGTAGCCCAGCAAACTGGGCAGGGCGATCTCGCTTGGGATCGACACCGAAAGTCTCATAGTCGTGCCAGTAAAGGGTCGTAGTCATAAATTTCAATGCATGCTTAGTTCGTAGGAAATGACCACTCTCGCCACCCCCCTAGCAGCGGAAAATACAGTCCTAGTCGAATCGGTCTTTCTTCCATCTTACTCATGATATTTGCGTAACGTTCCAACTGTTCACGATAGCGCTCCTGCTCCCGGTCAAGAAACTCTTCAACAGCACCACCGCTGTGGCCGCCTGTCTTGTAATCGATGATCCAGCGTGTGTCATGCTCATCCACGAATGTCCGATCGATAACCATATGGTCTATACCGCCGTCTCGTTTGCCACTCAACGCCAACTCACAGCTCGCTTTCTCATGCAGTCCACTCAAAATCCACCGGCCTCGCTCGTCTTCTAATGCAGCCTGTAGAGCCGCCCCTATCTCTTCAAGCGCTAGTTTGAGACGAGCCTCCGGCACGCCCAGGCGCGCCAGCATTTTACGACCAACCTGCTCAAAACGGCGCAAGTCGCCTGCCTCAACATGGTCAATACCCATTGTCCCTATGTGTTGAAGCAATCGATGCACGACAGTACCGACGTGCCGCGCAGTCTCTCCAGCCCAACCGAACTCTATTAACTCGCCTACTACACCCTCCACTGTCGTGTCAGCGACCTGAATGGATTCCGGCGGGGTTGGCAGTGACCAGTCCAGCGCCAACCGGGTTCGCACAGAGGTGTGGACTACCAGTTCAATCTCATTTTCCGGTAACGGTGTTTCGACATCGCGCTCGGCAAGAAGAGACTGAAAATCATTTTCTACAACAGGCCACAGGCGTGCCAAAAGGGAATCTTGGGGCGGCTCTCTTAGCTGAAATCCATCGTCAGTTTCCTGAAAACCAACATGCCCCAAAAGGTGCAGTCGTTGCTTTGCCCGGGTCGCGGCAACATACAACAAACGACCGTCTTCAAAGCGTCCCTTCACTTTATCTAATCGCTGCAGGTATGCCGCCATCGGGTTCTTGTCCTCGCCCTGTGCGCTAATCGGTGCAAGAAGAAGGTCACTACCGCCCGACTCACGACCACGTTCTAACCAATGCAACAACTTCTCATCATCATGTCGCGGAATACGGCCAAGTCCGGGCATGATCACTGTATCGAACTCAAGCCCTTTGGCCTTATGGACAGTCATAAGCTGAAGAGACTCGTCTGCTTCCACATCGGGTAAAGCAAATAGCTTCTCCACCTGTTTGTTGAGCTCATGGATGTCCGGCACATCACCTGCCTCACCGAGTTTTTCCAGCAATTGAAAGAAAACTTCTGCATCTTCCAGATCAGTCTCGTCAGTCACACAGGCAGGGCCGCCGAGCGCGGTCCACACCCCTTCCACACTGTTCCGTAGGGAACACCGTGCCTGTTCCGAGAGCGCCGTATCCAGTACAGGCAACACTCGGGCTATACGGCTTCGGCCATCTTCGCTCAGTTGTTCTATGCGCTGCTCTTGGTGAAGCAAATCGATAATGGTTCGACTCAAATCGTCACCGGCCAAGGTGTATAGGTCTTGAAGAGTCATCCCACAACACGGTGCACGAAGCACTGCCAACCACGCGATGCGATCACCGATATGGCTCAATGCCCGGATCAGCGCCAGCAGATCCTGCACAACAGGCCGGTGTGCTAATCGCTCGATTTCTACGGCCTGAAAACGGAGCTTAGCCTTCTGTAACTGCTCTACGATCTGCACCAGATGAGTACGGCCACGAACCAGAATGGCGATAGTACCACCCGGGTGCTCCAGCCTTGTCCGCTGCACGATCGACACGACCTGGCTTGCTTCAGCAACGTCATCGCGTTTTAACGATGAATGGACGAGAGATGGATAGATGGTAACCGCATCCGCTGCCAATTGCGGGTGAAAGGCTGTGGACGGTGCATAGGACACGGCACCACCAGTAACATTGTCATCTGCCGGCAGTACGTCCGGAAAGCGTTGATTGATCCAGTCGACGATCCCCTGTTGCGAACGGAAATTGACCGCAAGGCGGAGAAACTCAAGCGGCACCTGACCAATCCCGTGTTCTCTTGCCGCGAGAAACAACCCCACTTCCGCTTCACGGAAACGATAAATGGACTGCATGGGATCTCCCACCACGAACAAAGTGTGACCATCCTCCGGCTGCCATCCTGCCGTCAATCGTTTAAGCAATTCGTACTGATTGAACGAGGTATCCTGAAACTCGTCCATCAATAAGTGGCGAATACGATAGTCCAGCGCCAGCGCAAGGTCCGTCGGCGCTTCGGCTTCACCCAATGCCTGAATGGCTGCCTGGGCCAGGGCGGGAAAATCCACCTGTCCTTGTTCACTGAACACGAGTTCCAGGTGAGCTGCCGCTATGCGCAACAGTTCAACCAAGGCCTGTAAGGTCTCCCATTCACCATCGGTGTATTGATGAGGTGGTAACTCTCGCAACAAAGCCAACTGTTCACGAAATACATCATCACCTTGCAATGACTCCAGCAGCGTCGTCATCCGCTGCTTCATCTCGGTAAAACGAGCCTTCTCTTCCCGATCCTTGGAACTACTTGGCGCCGGGAATCCCTCATTCTTGGTCAGCCTCTTCCGCCAGGAACCATCCGCCGTCAGCAACAACACCGCAAGTCCTTCCCATTGCCGACGATCCGTCACTTGCACACCTGGCAAGTCTTGAACATCAACACAAACGACAATCAGCGAATCCGTACCTACCAGATTATCCGCAGCGAACCGGGCCAACTCGATCAGTTCCGGCGCACAGGCCTCGGGTACATGCCTTGCCAGTTCACCCAACGCATCGATGACCAGACGGGCCATAGCCGCTTCCAGGTTTCCCCGTTCCAGCCCTGGGTGTTCTTTGTCGGCAACGTGACGCAACCATTGATCACGCCGGGCAAGCATGGTCGAAATCAGACCCTGCAATTTATCCAGCCGATTATCCAGATGCTGTACCAGGTGCGCGATGGCATCCGACCATTCGGCGCCAGATTCCAACTCTGCAATGGTGTTTCTGGCCGCCTCGAGATAGAGAGGTTCGGCATCTTCGGCAATGGCCGGCACCGAACCAAATCGGGAGAGGATAGGCATCTGCCTTGCCAATGTCGTGCAGAGGGAGTCGATCGTCTGGATGCGCAGGCGCGCTGGATTATCCAGCAACTGCCATCCCTGTTCCTTGTCGCGTATTAGTGCTCGCTGGGCAATCTCCCAGGTATGTCTTTCATGATCCTTCTCTGGCGGATGATCATTCTTGGCACGTTCCAATGCCTCCAATATCCGTTGGCGCATCTCACCCGCCGCCTTACGCGTGAACGTAATCGCGACTATCTCTTCCGGCGCGTCGACAGCCGTCAGCAGCACGAGAAACCGTTGCGTAAGCAACCCCGTTTTCCCTGAACCCGCCGGCGCCTGAACAATGAACGATGTTGATGGATTTAGCGCGCGTGAACGTGCTTCTTGATCGGCCATTCTCCCTTGATCACTCATGATTGGTCCTCCGTTTCAGAAGACTCGCCATCCAACACGGTCAATTCGTTGATACGACACAACGGTTTGAGCTCACAGTAGGTGCAGGTGACCGGATACTGCTTCGGATCTACCGATGCTTCTCCAGTGCGAAAAGTCTCGCCCAACCTCTCCATCGTTGTCCGCCAATCGTGTAGCACCTCCGACCACGAGTTCGCTTCACGTGTCTGCTTCAGGCTTTCATAGGACTTCACGCCAGGCGCAAGCCCGTCGTCTTCAGCGACTCCATTGAACGCCATAGCACCCGCCTTCACTTGCGCGAATAGTACGCCGGCAATATCACCGCCAACCGCCATGCTGTAGAGCGGCAGTTGTGGCTCATCGGGTCGTTCCCCAAACCACTGAGCTGGTTTTACCTCGCCAGTCTTGTAATCAATCACCACCTGACGGCCATCGGCCAGTTCATCGATGCGGTCGATTTTCAACTGAACACGGACCCCTCCGGCCGTCGCTTCGTGTTTTTGCTCCTTCTCTACAACACGAAATGGCACACGTTGTTTCTCTAACTCCAACCATTCCAGCACGTGCCGACGCAGGCGCTCAGCCTCCATCTCCCGGAAGCGCCTGGTAAATGTTTGTGGATACCTGCCAGCAATCTCATCGATCGCCTCACCCACCATGGTTTCTACCATTGCAGCCACCGCTGTGGTATCCATGGCAACGAGCTGCGCGTGTGAATTCAATGCGTGCCACACTTTCTCGAGGACACGGTGCATCAATGAACCTCGTGCCATGGCATCCAACCCGATGTCCGCCTGCCTTAGTGCACGCGCGCCCAACCGCAGTTCCGCGAAGGCGCGAAAAGGACACGCTGCCTGGAGTTTGAAAACCGCGCTGCCACCACTGACATCTTCATTTTCCAGGGGTGGTGCGGGATCTGCCTCCAACGTGGTTAACCTGGCACTGCGGTGAACGCCATCCCGCCATGTCGGTGCTGGCCACAAGCGTAAAGCGCCCGAATCCACACCGTCTGCATCCACACTGGAGAGATCAGTAATGAGCGGGCTGGGCCGCAGTTCCTCATCCCCACTACGTTGTGGAAAACTCACCATCACCTCAGCCGCACTGGTCAACATCCGACGGGTCATTGTGCGCGACACTTGCAACTCACGCTCCTCACTGGAATACGGCAGTCCGGCGTCCCGCTGCAAAGGCAACGGGATAAACGGATTCGGTCGCGGGGGTGCTGGCCAGGTGCCGTCATGAAGACCCATAATCCAAAGGCAATCAAACTGGAGCCCGCTGGCCTCAAGCATTCCCAGCACCTGCACCGGTACCGCCCCGGTTTGCGGCTGAAACGTTCGCTCCCCGGCCATGCGCCGCAGTTGAGCCACCGCAGTGGATGCAGCCATCGGCTCCGCTACCGGCTCCAGTGACGCAAAAGTGCCCAGCAGTTCTCGCCATGCCTCCGTGGCCTGGTATTCTTCACTTGATAATGGGCGCCCACTCGCCCATCCAATGACCTTCAATAATCCAGCAAACCGCTCCGACCACTGTCCCGGGCTATCTGTACGCGGGCAATCCCGCGCCGCCTTAGTCCATGCATCAAGCTTTTCAACAAGCACTGGGCATGAATACGACTTAGTAGATTGTGATGCGTGATAACGCAGCGTCTTCAACACCAGATGAAGTTCGCCTGTTTCCCGCAACCGCCCATCCAGTAATGCCCGAGCACTGGCTTCCTGTTCCCACCCTGCAATGAAGGGTGAACGAAGCAAACTACCCGCGTCTTCCAGACTAATCGTCTGTGCCAATAGGCCGAGCAGCTTCAGTGCCGTGCTGATAATAGGATACGCACTCAGCGGCGGACCTAGCGAAATGTTATAGGGTCGTGCAACAGATTGACGCCCTGGCTGTAATGCATGTGGAACCAGGATCTCATCAAGCGCATGAATCACGATATCGCGTTGCGATGCGAGTTCAGGAACAACGATGCCGATCTCCAGCTCGGGATTCTCAGCTAGCCGTTGCCTCACCCAGCGGGCGACTGTTGCGGCTTCCGCACGCACATCAACACACCCGATTCTAGCTGCCTGACTCGCCTTGCCTGCGAGCAGCATCCAGCGTACATCGCAACCCGACTCGGCCAGCGTCTGTAATAACGACTGCTGTTGTGGCGTCAGTTCATCGAAACCGATCAGCACCAGTTCCATAGACGTAGCCAAGTCACCTGCCTGAACGCTACGCTGAAATTCGTCTGAAAGTCGCGCGAGGGGCAACCAGCTTTTCTGCGTACACCTGGCCTCGAATCTCGACGCCCATTTCAAAAATGCCGTACTGTCACTGTTGTAACGAAAGGCTGCCTCATTCAATGATAACCGCCACGATTGCATCAACTGCCACGCTTCCTGCGCCCGACGCACAGTCCCAGTCACCTGCTGTAATGGCTGATCCGCCATGCTCTCAGTAACGATGTCTTCCCATATACGCTGTTCCTGCTGGGATGTGAGCAAGAGTTCAGGCGCCGACGCGGCCCCCGAAACCACGGCCTCTTCCCAGACCCTCTGCAACCAGGCAGTCCAGGGCAATACATCCGGGGTTGGCCAAACTTCGAGCCCTTTGTCTATCGCCGCTTGTTCAAAGGCCTGGCGAGTAACACCTGCCAAACGATTGTTTCCGGTAATCACGGTCACGCCGCGATCCAGCGCATCGAATATACTTTCCAAAGATATTGTCTGCTGTTCAATCACACTTGTTTTCCCACCCTAACATTGTCATAACTTCTATCCTTATTCAGAGAATCCCACCACCCATGAAAACTTCTGGCAACTACCATTTCAATTATTTTATTCATCCTGACAGCTCAGAAAACCACTGCCAAGCACCATTTACATCAAAGAATCTAGTTCCATATCCCAGGTCGCGTAGCTCCTTTGGTAAAACGGGATCATGCTTTTCGACAATAGTATCGGGCACACTACTTGCCAGCTCTGAGGACGGTGGTTTCGCTCCCTGAAGGATGTCATCAACAGCCTGGTGAAATGAATCGATTGAACTATTGCCAATGTCTATGACGCCACCAAAACAGTCAGCAGCCAACCCTTCGCGACGAAGGAGAACGGTGATAGTGGTTGTAATTCGATCACCAATCCAAGGGAGGATGTGAACGGTATTCCCAATTTGAAGTACCTTGCTTTTATCGAGCCCCAAAGTATGGAAGCTCTCAATGCCCTCATCGAACATCGATTTTGCTACCTTGTCCAGGTAAACAGGAACGTCTCTCTGTTGATAAACACGCAGCATTTCTTGTCTAACGAGGTCATGCACCATTTGGCCGTCACCCCCAAACTTTGGAGGCTTTCCACCGGTAGACCGTTTTAGCATAACCAGTTTCTTTTCGGCATTGACGTTCAGGACCACCCAGCGTTTACCCGCAAAAATAACGAGCTGCCCAATCACCAGAGGCTTGTCTATTGGAACAGTTCCCAGGACTCGCCCATCACATTCAAGGCGATATTCCTCAGGCGTATTGAATGCCGTATAGAAGGTATAGTGCTCAACTATTTTCTCGCCTCTGTGACCAAGAATAATTTGGCCATCCTGTGATTGCGTGATCAACTCCTGCTCGCCAAGTGCTCTAAGGAAAGTGGCATAAAGTTCCTGGTCAACTAATGCAAATGGTCCTGTATCACATAGCAGAGTCCATAGTTGATTTGCACGAACACCACCATACTGCCCGATTACAGACAAGGTTTGCTGCACTAAAGTTGAAAGGTGATATTGATTTTCAGGTGCCGGCTCATACCATTTTTTCAATAACAGATTGACCATTGCTATACATTGAATAGTTTCCAGACGCAGCCTATCTAAAAGATGGCTTTTGGCTGTAATCTCATCTTCCGGAATGAACATGCGTAAAACAGCCGCTTCGCCTCTACGACCAGAACGACCGAGTCGTTGTCGCAAGCTGGCAACCGAGTGGGGAGCTGTCACCTGGGCAATGGAATCAACGCTGCCGATGTCAATACCCAACTCCAGAGTCATGGTACAAACAGCAGTCGTTGGTAGCTTTTCCTGCTGCAGTCTTACTTCCAGGCTTTCGCGGATATCTTTGGAAAGACTTCCATGATGGGGGAAAAACTCATTCGGCACACCATCATGTTCACAATGATCAGAGAGCGCAGCGGCGATTTCTTCTGTACGTCCCCGACTATTGGCGAAAACCAGATGTGACTTCCCTCGGAGAATTGTATAGAGATCATCTGTGATAACATCAAAAGCCGATGGTGTTTCCAGCTCTTGACTGGCGGGGGTCAGATAGCCCCTCAACTGGATTTTCAGATCAGAACGAGATGCTACTGAATCAATGATTACACAGGGGAGTTTCTTATTAGGCCTCAGATAATGTGCAATTTGCTGCATTTCACCGAGAGTGGCGCTAAGCGCAATTCGAGGTACAGTTCGTTGGAGCAAAAACTCCAGGCGGTGCATTAGAGACTGTAGTTGACAACCTCGCTCAGTACCAAGAAAAGCATGAAACTCATCTACAATAATATGACTTAGCCCCGCAAAGGCTTGCGTACACCATCCCGCCTGATTTAAGAAAAGCGACTCGAGCGACTCAGGCGTGATCAGTAAAATGCCGCGCGGATTTTTTCGTTGCTTGTCTTTAACGGACCGGAGAACATCACCGTGCCATGGTGTAACGGGAATATCCAGAATTTCACCCAGACTCTGTAGTCTTCGGTACTGATCATTAATCAGCGCTTTAAGCGGGCTTATATAAAGTATCCCAACACCATTCGGTGCAAGATCGGCAATACGAGAGCAGGCTGGTAGAAAAGCGGCTTCTGTCTTTCCGGCCGCCGTTGATGCGCTTATAATAACATCGCAGTCTGCGTCCAGAATTGGATCGATCGCTTTTTCCTGAATATCTCGAAGGGTGGTCCACTGCTGCCCCCAGACCCAGCGCTGCACTCCCTCATGTAATCGGTCAAATCCATGTGATTCGCTCATGATGATACTCAGAGACGAAACGTCGACAACCCGTCCTGGTCGGGGTCATCCGTATCGACAACTGGCATGTCCGTATTGTGTTCCTCATCTACATGGACCTGCTCAAGCAATTGCGTCCACTGCGTTTGCGGACTCTGCTCAAGTACTGCCAGTAAATCAACGAACGCCTTTATCGTGTTTCGTGGCGTCCTGAAGTAGGCGTCACCAATTCTCTTCGAGCAGTGCGCCAAAAAGGCGTTTAAGGCCTCATCAGGGACAAGATATTTGGCGGTATCACCACCAGCGAACACATGCCGCAGGTTGCGCAACAGTATAAGAAGTTCCTCCGGTGCAAGATTAGCCAAATGCAATGTCGTCGAGCTGTAGTCAATAACCCCGGCTGCACGAGCAAATGAATTCTCCGAAAGTCGGGAATGAAGCGCCTCGTAACTGTATAGCCCTTTTCGGGGATCAAGCAGAAATTCCGGCGTACCGCCCAACAGGAAGCCAATGTGTTCAGCACTACCCTGTAAGCAGTCGTTCAGCATTCGCAATATCTGTTCGTAATTAGAAACGCGCGCCTTCTGGCTCGATAGTTTGTAGAGATTGACCATTTCATCGAGATTAACCAGCAAACCGGCATACCCGGCCTGGCGAACAAATAAACTTAATAATTTGAAATGGTCATAAACGCTGGCATCATCGACAATAGTGCGCACGCCTAACGCATTGCGGGCATCGGTTTTTGTCGCAAACTCGCCGCGAAGCCAACGCACAGCATCGGACTTAAGCTGTTCATTGTCATGCTCATACCCCTGCCAATAGGCCGATATCACTTTAGCGAAATCGTATCCTCCCACTAGGAGTCTGTCGGGCAGGTCAAATAGCAAGGTACATATTGATAACGAACTTCATTTTTCGCCGCTGTAAGTTTCTCGCGGCGCTTCCAAGTAAAATCGAATGCTTCTTTATCTTTATTTTTAAGCTTAATTCTCGTCAG
>JAUXRH010000293.1 GCA_030682075.1 Nitrosomonas sp. | reverse complement strand
CAAATTCCTTTGTTGTTGAGTGATGTGTTTGCCTGACAAATTCACCTCCTTTTTAAGAGGTAACTTTACATGCTTCTAATTTCACTCAACCGGCCAAGTTAATTGTCGTCATACCGGACAGGTTAATTGTCGCCTAATAAGAAATTGAACGAATTACCGGTGAAGATCAGAAAATTATTAAGAAATGGAAAAAAGGAACTAAGCAGATTCCTGAATCAGCAATAAGGCTTTTAAGGTTGTATCTTACTGGCGATGCTAGCGCTTTACTGGGTGATGAATGGCAAGGATATCGTTTCGTGGGCAATTTGTTTTATGTTCCTGAGTGGCGAAACGGCTTTACACCGCATGAAATCAGGGCCTTATTTTGGAAATGTCAACAGATTCGGAGTTTACAGCGGGAAATTGATTTGTTGAAACGTGAATTGGAAAGACGTAATGAAGATATTAATAGTCTTGAGGTTAAGGCTGATTTTTATAGGCGTCAGTTAGTGCTTGAAAGCCGGTTTGGGCTGATTTTACAAAGAAGTTTTTCTTAATAACTTCAATTAAAAAAATGAAACGCGCTCACGATATTCACTCGATGATGCAAGGTATGGGAGCGGAAAGTCTGTGTGCGTTTCATCAGCAATTTTTTTCAGTGTTTGAATTGCATCAATAATTAAATTCCGGGCAGTTTCAAAGTCTTCTTCATATACGCTGATATTAGGAAATTCAGCTACCCTACCGACATATAGAATTTCTTCGTGCTGCTTTACAAATTTGTAGAGCTTTTTGATATAAGGCCGTTTAACGGCTTCGCCCTTATTATGACCACAATTATAGTTAGGATACTCAATTAAAGATACGGCTGGGTGTCTTGCGATTTTATGGCCAGCACTTCCGCAGTTTTCAATTTGGAATCCAAGGGCTATCAGAATATTGGTGAATTCATTGCATGATGTGTTGGCACTGGTGGTTAGATCATCGAGTTTTTTGATTAGTTTTTCAAATTCTGACATGTATTTTACTAACGTTTCGAAGTTCATTTTAACCTAACAATACCATTGGAATGCTTGATTCACTTGGCTTCCAGCCTCAATGTTCTGCCATCGAGTTGCAGGGCTTGCACGAAGAAGCTTTGTACATGATGATCAATTGTTGCCATG
>JAUXRH010000292.1 GCA_030682075.1 Nitrosomonas sp. | reverse complement strand
CAGGCGCGAATAAAAAATATTGACGCAGCATATGATTGATAGGTAAGGAAATATTTTTTGTGAGCAACGAAGTATGGTGACGAAACGGGGTAAGCAGGCAAGCCGCAAAGCGGCTGCTCGCAAATCTGGATTTTTAGAGGTTCCCGAGAATGAGAAACTCAAGCGTGAATTGGCGCGCAAAGAGAAGGCATTGGCGGAGGCGGCAGCATTGCTGATCCTGCAAAAAAAGTTCCGTGCGTTCTGGGAAGACGAGGTCAAATGACTTCCCTTATAGAGCGCGACAAAAGGTACAACCATGAACATCGTCACAGCGCCATCCGCTTTGTAACCCCGGCAGAACGCCATGCCAACCTGGATACCGAGTTGCTGCAGAAGCGTGCCAATGTGTATGAAGAAGCGAAGAAGAGGCATCCGGAATGCTGGAGCGGCGTTACTCGGAACTGGCTGCCAGTTCGTGTCGTTCATTTAAACCCGGATCAACGCGTTCCCGAGAAAACCGATCAAAACAAGGCTAATTTAGAACTCAAAAAAACAGCATAAATTCATACGTTCAGGCGACAACTAGCTTGACAACGACCGCATCCAACGACCTTCTCCTTCTGACCACAGGGTCGGCTTCTCCAGCTCGTTTACGAGGCTACGTGTAGGTTCACTTGCGTTACGGCCTGCTCTTTTGCTGTGTGAAAACTTACGACGCCGCTTCCTCATGCTACCGGGGCGTACGGACAATTCCTCGGACGGGACTTTAACCCGCTAGATTTACTGCTGTTACTGCGAACAGCCAGGTCGCGAATCAAGAAAATTAAGCGCGATAATTGGGATTATTGTTTGCAAGAATAAGAATTCTTAGTTCTGGACCTAACCCCGTTTTGAGCATATCTCATGGTGACGGTGACGCCGCCGCGATGCGGTTGAGCCAACCCTTCGCGACGTGCGCGCTGAGAATAGACTCTGGCATCAAGACTCGTCGGTCATACCGAACTCAATCGGCGTTTTGACGTAGAACACGTTAATGCCTTCTTGCTTCAGATGCGCAAACATGTGTTCTGCTTCCTGTTCATTCACGGCTATCGTCACTTCGATAGGCTGGTCAGTCAGTTCAAAGAAGTGCGCAGAATGTAGCTTACGGTCGTGTCCAAATCCTTCGGCTGCGACAATAAGAGTTGCGCCGCCAATACCAAGTTTCCGAGCTTCTTGCACCAACCATTCGCCTAGCGGCATGTGATCGTGCCTGCGATCTTGCTGGGTGAAGAAAGTCAATTGATAGCCATTCATGGTTTTCTCCTTGAAATCAAATGGTTCTGAACACAGAAACTGTCGCTAGTCCCAGCATTGTCATCACCAAAGAACCTATCACATGAGCACTAATTGCACCGGTGGCCCAAAGTATACGCCCCTCTTGAATCAGTACCGTGACTTCGGCAGAGAAAGTGGAAAACGTGGTTAACCCACCCAGAAAACCGGTAATTACAAGTAATCGCCACTCGGGTGCAAGACCAGGATGATGGGCAAATATGGCGAGTACCACGCCTATCAGGTAACCGCCAATGAGATTCGCCGCTAGTGTACCAAGTGGAATGGCCGGAAACAGTGCATTGAGCGACATTCCTAGCAGCCATCTCAGCACGGCACCCAGGGATGCACCAATACAGATAGCTAATATGGAATTAAAAATAAACTTGTCCTTGTTATTTAGAATTTCCGAGAGATACGCGGAAAAGAAACACGCTGAATCTTTGAAAATCTGCGCTATGCATATAATGTTATTATTACTAACGTTTCGAAGTTCATTTTAACCTGACAATACCATTGGAATGCTTGATTCACTTGGCTTCCAGCCTCAATGTTCTGACATCGAGTTGCAGGGCTTGCACGAAGAAGCTTTGTACATGATGATCAATTGTTGCCATG
>JAUXRH010000291.1 GCA_030682075.1 Nitrosomonas sp. | reverse complement strand
AAATTCCTTTGTTGTTGAGTGATGTGTTTGCCTGACAAATTCACCTCCTTTTTAAGAGGTAACTTTACATGCTTCTAATTTCACTCAACCGGCCAAGTTAATTGTCGTCATACCGGACAGGTTAATTGTCGCCTAATAGGCTTGTACGAAAATCCCCAGGAGATTTATGTTCGCCCCGAACACCTTGCATCAAAATGGCATGGGTATTTTTTAATAAGCGAACCGACAAGGGCAGCGTTTTTAATTCTATCAATGCTGCATTCATCGACTGGACATAATTTTGCACCTCCTGCCAGTCATCCCGCTTCTCAGGATCAATCTGAGACAAATCCATAACCGCCTCATCCATATGCGTTTGGGTACCTTCAATGCGAGAAGATTGATTTGCTTCCTTTAACACATGCAAATGAATAAAAAGATCAATATCAGGCACTATGAACGAAAATGCATTCAACTCACCCAATGCACGTGTTGCTCGCTCCAGCAGCGTATTAATCATCGGATCCTGCCAAACCCACTCAACATTCACCATCGTCGGCATAAAACTCTTGTACTGGTATTGCTGCATAAATGTACCCGACTGAAAATCTTCAATTCTCATGATTTGAGTTTACCTGTTTTCTTTTCTCCATTTGGAATGGGGGAACTGGATGCAAGAAATTGCGGGGAGATTGATGTGAGAAAGACATGCCTATTGGTTATTTTAGGGAAGATTTATAGAATTTGGTCGACATAACCCATATAGTCTGTGCCATCACCACGCATAACATAGGCGTAATTCCAGATTTTGTTGATTATTTCTGAAGCGCTCATTGCATTATTTTAAATGCTCACTAAGTTGGCGTAACTTAATGATTAGGATCGGAACATCATCTTGGATAATACTCCATAAAATATCATTATCTATCCCCAAATAGCCGTGAATCAATCGGTTACGTGTCGCAATTACTTGCCTCCAAGGGATTGAAACATAAGTTTCTTGTATTTCTACAGGGATATGCGTAGCCGCTTCTCCAATTAATTCCAGATTGCGTACCGTTGCATCATAATTCAAGCCAGAAGCTTCAAATGCAGCCTGATCCAAATCTTCACAATAAATCAGCACATTCTCTGCAAAGCGAATCATATCATCAAGATAAAACCGCCATTCACGCTCAGACATTAACCGCATCCCGCTCAATAAAGGGTTTTAACTCTGGACGCAACGCTTTCTCCGTTACCAAATCAACCGGGCAACCCAATTGATCTTCCAGCAAAAATTGCACACCAAAATATTTTTTTGAAGTAGCCGGCCCGTCAAAACCCACCACGATATCAATGTCACTGCCCTCCCCGGCCTCATCACGCGCCGTTGAGCCAAACAAAGCCAGCCGCGTCACGCCAAAGCGCTCAACCAGATCGGGTTTGAGTTTTGTCAAGATTTCGAGTGTTTTCTGACGATTCATAGTCTCTTTATATTTTGGGAATCAACTAAATGAGTTTCTCAGCATAGTCCGTGTCATTTCATGTACTAACGTTTCGAAGTTCATTTTAACCTGACAATACCATTGGAATGCTTGATTCACTTGGCTTCCAGCCTCAATGTTCTGACATCGAGTTGCAGGGCTTGCACGAAGAAGCTTTGTACATGATGATCAATTGTTGCCATG
>JAUXRH010000290.1 GCA_030682075.1 Nitrosomonas sp. | reverse complement strand
CATGGCAACAATTGATCATCATGTACAAAGCTTCTTCGTGCAAGCCCTGCAACTCGATGTCAGAACATTGAGGCTGGAAGCCAAGTGAATCAAGCATTCCAATGGTATTGTCAGGTTAAAATGAACTTCGAAACGTTAGTTCATCAAAGAACACATTATTACCTTCAATGATCGTTTGCTTGGTTTCCTCAATTGCAGGCATTATTTACGCCCACAACTCAAGGAAGGCTCGCAGGTTTTGCGCTGTAATTCCTTTGGCGCAGTAGCTTTCATTCATGACAAATCACCGAAAAATCTATTTGATTAAAGATCAAAAAAAAACAAAATAAACTTCTCTTTGTTTTTTAGACAGTTATTAAAATTACGACAACATATTCAGATACTGAATGTTAATATTCGGCACAAAAGCTTCGCTCTAGTGCTGAAAGTAAGCACAGACTGGCTCTGCCAGACTGTCATGGTGGATGGAAGTTTGCAGCAAACATAGGCCTCAAGGAAAATGAATTTAAATCAATATATTGAAACCATTCACAAACGCTTTCAGTCGGGCATCGCCAAAGAACATGCATACCGAGCAGATTTAGAATCTCTTATTCGCGAATTAGTGCCAGGCATAGAGGTCACCAACGAACCAGCCAATGTAACGGATTGTGGCAACCCCGATTATGTAATTACTAAAGGAAAGATTCCGGTTGGCTTTATTGAAGCTAAAGACATCGACAAGGACTTAAATGATAAGCAATACAAAGACCAATTTGATCGCTATCGTAAGGCATTAGACAACCTGATTATTACTGACTACCTTTGGTTTCAGTTTTATCAAAACGGTGAAAAAGTCTTTGAAATTCGCATTGGTAACGTCACAAACAACAAGATAGAGCCTTGTACTGAAAACTTCGCTGAATTTACCGCCCGGATACAGAATTTCTGTACGTTTATCGGACAAACAATCAAATCTCCAAAAAAGCTTGCTGAGATGATGGCAGCCAAGGCAAAGCTATTGCAGATGATTCTTGAGAAAGCGATTGAGTCAGATGAGAAGTCGCAAGAAAATACTAGCCTGCAAGATCAATATACCTCATTCAAAAACATACTCATTCACGATCTCAACCCAAAAGATTTTGCCGACATTTACTCACAAACACTGGCTTATGGCATGTTTGCTGCTCGTTTGCATGACCCAAGCCTGGGAACATTCAGCAGACAAGAAGCCGCAGAATTAATACCGAAGACAAATCCCTTTTTACGCAAATTATTTCAGTACGTGGCAGGTTATGACATTGATGAGCGCATAAAAACTACAGTAGATAATCTAGCTGATGTATTTCGCGCAACAGATATTAAGGCATTGCTCAAAAACTTTGGTAAGGTAACTCAAACACAAGATCCAATTATCCATTTTTACGAGACCTTTCTTGCTGAATACGATCCAAAACTACGCAAAGCGCGTGGTGTTTGGTACACACCGGAACCAGTGGTCAGTTTCATTGTACGCAGTGTCGATGAGATCCTAAAAACAGAATTTGGCTTAAAAGACGGATTGGCGGATACATCCCGAACCACTATTGAGGTTGAAGTGCAAGGTGCGGCGGTTAAGAAAGGGAATAAGCCTATCAGGCAACGTAAAGAGGTTCACAAAGTTCAGGTACTTGATCCTGCGACTGGCACCGGAACCTTCTTGGCAGAAGTGGTGAAGCACATCTACAACAACAAATTTGCAGCTATGCAAGGTGCATGGAGTGGGTATGTTGAAGAGCATTTGATACCACGCTTGAATGGTTTTGAAATATTGATGGCATCCTATGCGATGGCGCATTTGAAGCTGGATATGCTGCTAGCAGAAACGGGTTATCAGGCTAAAAAAGACCAACGCTTCAATATTTTTCTTACTAACTCGCTGGAAGAACATCACCCCGACACCGGTACGCTTTTTTCATCATGGCTTAGCACAGAGGCCAATGAAGCCAACTTTGTTAAACGTGATACGCCGGTAATGGTAGTAATGGGGAATCCACCTTATTCAGTCAGTAGCTCGAACAAAGGCGATTGGATTCAGAACTTGCTGAAAGACTACAAAAAAGACTTGAATGAGCGAAATATCCAGCCACTTTCTGATGATTACATCAAGTTTATCCGCTATGGGCAGTATTTTATTGATAAAAATGGCGAAGGTATTCTCGCTTATATTTCCAACAACAGTTTTATTGATGGCGTAATCCATCGGCAAATGCGGAAGCACCTGCTGGGAAGCTTTGACAAGATTTATATTCTAGATTTGCACGGCAACAGCAAGAAGAAGGAAACCGCAGTTGATGGAAGTAAAGATGAAAATGTGTTCGATATTATGCAGGGAGTATCGATCAATATATTTGTTAAGCAAAAGATGAGGTCTTCAGATTTGGCAAAAGTTTATCAATTAGACTTGTATGGTAAACGGCAAGAGAAATACCAAATATTACAAGACAACACGCTGACTACATTGCCGTGGCGTAAGCTTGAATACCATGCACCAGGATACTTTTTTGTATCCAAAGATTTTGAAATGCATACGGGCTATGAACAAGGTTTTGCTATTAACAAACTATTTGCGGTAAATTCAAGTGGTATTAAAACGCACCGAGATCACTTTGTAGTCGATATTGACAAGGATAAATTAGGTAAACGTATTGAAGATTTTTTTAATTCCTCTATACCAGATAATGAGATTAAAACAAGATATACATTAAAAGATAATAGAGACTGGAATTTATCAAAAGCCCGTCAAAAAAATAAATTTCAACAATTGGCATTAACGAATTTCACATATCGGCCATTCGACAATAGACATATTTATTATGATCCCAGCGTCATTGATTTTGACAGAATAAATGTGATGCATCATTTTCTTGATGGTAAAAATTGGGGGTTAATTACATGTAGGCAACAATCTACATTTGATTTCCAACACATCTTTATTAGTAATCTTATTTCTGACTTGAACTCTATCTCTCTTCAGACTAAAGAAATTTCTTTTGTTTTCCCTATTTACCTCTACCCAGAAAGCAGTGATCAACAAAACTTAGGCGAAAGTAGCCAGCGCAAACCAAACTTAAATTCTGAAATTGTTGAACAAATTTCCACAGGGCTTGGCTTAAGCTTTGTTGATGAAAAAAAAGAAAATGCAAACACCTTTGCACCTATCGATTTGCTGGATTATATCTATGCCATATTACATTCGCCCACGTATCGGGAGACATACAAAGAATTTCTAAAAATTGATTTTCCACGTATCCCATACCCGAAAGATAGTGATGTCTTTTGGCAGCTGGTTAAGCTTGGTGGGCAGTTAAGACAAATCCACTTGCTTGAATCAGCAACGGTTGAAAATTACATTACCAGCTATCCGAAGGATGGTGACAACATCGTTACCAGGAAAATCACAAAAAAAGACTGGGAGATGTACGATACCGACAATCAATTAGGCCGCATCTGGATTAATGAAGCTCAGTATTTTGACCAAATACCATTAATAGCATGGGAGTTCTACATTGGCGGCTATCAGCCTGCACAAAAATGGCTCAAAGACCGCACCGGACGCAAGCTAAGCTATGAAGATATTCTGCATTATCAAAAGATAATCAAAGCACTTACTGAAACAAATCGCTTAATGCAAGAGATTGATACTATCAATATCGTGTAACCGATTATTCAAGCTGATAGATTATGGATTTATCTTATTTAAAGAACGACAAGAGTATCAAAAGTAATTACGCTCTATTTTGCAAAAATATAATAGTTCCGGTATGCGATAGATACGCTTCTTATCGACTTTTTAATAAATTCTTTATCACACGCGAAAACGGAACCTGTAATTTTTATACTTATAATCAATAAGATTTCATCACATGGATAAACATTGGATTGCTCAA
>JAUXRH010000273.1 GCA_030682075.1 Nitrosomonas sp. | reverse complement strand
TATCGACGGGGGTAGCAGGTACAACTGATGGCGATTGCAGGGCTTGAAATGACTCATGTCGCTTTTCCAAAAATCCGGTTTCAATTGAGCGCTATTTTAACAAATTAACCATCCACATGCTTTAAGTCCGACAGACTCCTGGCGCTGATGAATATCAACCAGAAATGGACCCATGCCATCACAAAACTGGAAAGCTGCCTTGAATCTGTTTAATATCTTATTTGAAGAGCGGGCATCTATCCATTAACTGAACCCCGTTTCGTCGCAATACGGCGTTGCCAATAAAAAATTTTCTCTTATATATCAAACATATGATACGCTCAACTTTTTTCTCGCACTTTGTCTTGCCTGGAAACTTGAATTTTTAGAGATGCCCTAAAGATCTTCCATAACCAGCAGCGAACGTAGGAAAGATGGGCTATCTTTTACCCGTAGAATTTACACAGCGATACTATTCGCTGCTTAACCCAATGGATCCCATATTCGACAGCACACATCACTTAGCCTGCAACTTAAAAACAGTATTTCTTACCAAGATGCAATAACTGTATAATTTTTCTTCTCATTCTCACATTCCTTACATGAATCCAACCTGGCAAAGTTTTTTACAAAGTCGTCATGCCGTTATTGAGAACGGTTGTATTACTCACTTCGGCAACATCACTACTGAATTGAAGAATGCGCAATTAAATACCATCATAGTTGACCTCTCGCACCTTGGGCTGATTCGTTTTTCTGGTGAAGATGCCCTGACTTTCCTACAAGGACAATTAACATGTGATGTTAAGAAAGTTGACCATCAAACGGCGCAGTATGGCAGTTATTGCACGCCGAAAGGTCGAATGTTGGCGAGTTTTTTATTATGGCAGCACCATCATGATTACCTGATGCAGTTGCCGTTAGGCTTATGCAATATTATCCAGAAACGACTATTCCTATTTGTTTTGCGCGCCAAGGTTAAGTTAACAGATAGTAGTGATTCATTAATACGCATTGGTATAGCAGGAAATGATGCCAGTAAGCTGATAGAAGAAATTTTGGATACAAAGTTGGATTCCATTTCGCAGCTTAGTTCAATACACAACGAACAACTGAGTATTTTCTGTCATGCAAAAAACCGGTTTGAATTAGTTACTACTACAGAGAAAGCCCCGGCACTATGGCTGGAACTAAGTAAGTATGCTAATCCAGCAGGCGTTGCTTGCTGGGATTGGCTAGAAATACGATCAGGTTTCCCCGTCATTTTGCCCGCTACTCAGGACCAATTTATACCCCAAATGACAAACCTCGATATTATCGGCGGCGTAAGTCTCCAGAAAGGTTGTTATCCGGGCCAGGAAATCGTTGCCCGCACCCGTTACTTAGGAAAAATCAAGCGCCGTATGCACCTAGCCAATATTCCGACAACACTACCTGTCATGGCTGGCGATGAACTATTTAGTGCCGATATGGGGGAACAATCCAGTGGCAGAATAGTCAATGCAGCTGTCTCGCCTACTGGTGGTTTCGATGTGCTGGCAGTGATTCAGTTAAAAAGCGTTGAAGCGGGGAGAATTCACTGGAAAGCATTGGATGGCCCTAAGCTAGAGATCATCTCATTGCCCTATTCACTGGATTAAAAAATTCCTGTCGCATATCACTACTGTCCCGTTAAGTTTCACAGCACAGTAGAGGTGCCCTAGGAGTCTGTCGGACTTAAGGTTGATCTACTGCGCAAATGGGACAAGCGGTTCATATTACCCTGATTTTTCGTTGCATAGAATGACTATGCGCCTCAAAATCCGGCCAATCTGTCCTCGCTTTCCCACTTTGCTCGC
>JAUXRH010000272.1 GCA_030682075.1 Nitrosomonas sp. | reverse complement strand
TTCTCATTATTCATCTTTTAGTGATAGAAATGAAGGGATTGTAACTGCATATCAAACGGGTGATTACACCATGAAACAGATTGCAGACGAATTTGGGTTGCATTACGCGACAGTTAGTCGGGTTATTAAAAAAGCAGAAGGGAATTAATGTGGTGCTACAAGACTTGACCCCATTTTTTCTGACCCCATTTTTTCCCAAATGTTCTTTGGTGAATTACTTAATTATCGATTCACTAATCCAAGGTTGTGATATTTTAATTATACTTTTATACCCGCATCACGGAATTGCTGCATCATCACTTAACAGAAAAGCAGAAGGGAATTAGTGTGGTGCCACAAGACTTGACCCCGTTTTTTATGACCCCGTTTTTTTCTGCTAAATATAAAATTAACAAAATAGGGGCAGGTCGCAAATCACAAATACCTACCTCGAAACACGCCACGTTTTATTTTTCCCGATTTCTTGATACATCCACTTTAGATCAGAATCTGCTTGATTCGGCCAAGCGAGTGCGCTCGGTTTTTGCAGCCAGCTCAGCCAGACGATTCTCAATTTCTTCAAGCAGTTTAATTGCAAACATGATCATTCTCTTATGCTACACATATTTACTCATCGTACCACCAGAATGGTTTCCATAACCATTATCGACTTATACCGAATCCGCTTCATATTCCTGATAGTTGCCGTCGAAGAAAATCCACTTGGAATCGCCTTCGCAGACGAGGGGGGGAGGTAATTTTACGCGTTCTCCATACCGAAGCAGATCGCCCTGTTGCGACCCGCCTGCTTGGCCGCATAAAGCGCAGCATCAGATTCCGCCAGAAGTTCCTTCAGTTCACGCGCGACATTTGATGAGCAGAGCGAGATGCCGATACTCACCGAGACGGCGAGTTCACTGCTTGCGATGTGAAACGGTGTGGTATCGACGATTCCCCGCAAGGATTCGGCCAGCACCAGCGCTCCGTTGCGGTCGGTCTCCGGAGCGATCACGCAAAATTCTTCTCCACCGTAACGCCCTAGAAAGTCGTGTCCGCGCAAACGTCCCTCCAGCAGCTTGGCAATTTTGCGCAGCACCTCGTCTCCCGTCTGGTGCCCGTAGGTGTCATTGATCGATTTGAAGTAATCCACGTCTATCATCAGTATCGCAAAGGGCAAGCCGTTGCGCCGGGCCAGGGTATGCTCTGCCCCTTCCATCAGGGCGCGCCGGTTAGGAATCTGGGTGAGGCTATCGATCATCGCCAGGTGCATGATTTCTCGATCCGTACGTTCCTTGACCATGAACACAAAACCGATCGAGCCGAGCAGCGCAGTCGCCATGACGGCAATATAGGTAATTATCTGAACAGGATGAATGGGGGCGGCATTCTGCGGCTGGGCTAGCTCACTCAGGCCAAACAGTGCAACGACTGCCCGCAGCCCGAGCACCAGCATGATCATGACGACTCCCATGAACAGCAGTCGCCATGCTCGCCCGGCACGGGTTTCCTGATCGGATAACAGGGCGCGTGCAAGCAGTACCATCTGGAAGCCATAAATCAAGCCGCCCCAGATGAAGCGCCCTTGTATGTCATCCACCAGAATGGCTGTCAGCAACAGCGTCAGCGCGATCGGGAGCCAATACTGCCAGTGCGGTGCTTTGCGCCGCTGAAACTCATAGAGGGCTGCCAGTATCAACGCATGCGAAGCTGCCTTGAAGCCATTGGCGGCGATGATCGAGAGGACATCCGGAAGAACGCCGCAGCCCGCAATCAGCGTCCAGGCCAGCATCTCCAAAAGCATCGCCGCCGCCCATTTGTCCATGCCGTCATGTTTGCTGTTGCCGTTCCGGCCATAGGCAGCGATGAACAGACTGAGCACCGACAAGGCATAAGTCAGTATCAGCGAGAACAGCAGCGTGCGCGCATCCAGATTCATGCTGTCACGCAGAGTCCATGCGGATGAAGAACTTCAATCGATGGTATCACCGACTAATCGGCTTATATCGAATCCGCTTCGGTTTCGCGCCTTCTTCGCCCAGACGCTTGCGCTTATCCGCTTCATATTCCTGATAATTGCCGTTGAAAAAGTTCCATTGTGAGTCGCCTTCGGCAGCAAGAATATGCGTGGCGATACGGTCGAGGAACCAGCGGTCGTGGGAGATGACCAGCACGCAGCCGGCAAATTCCAGCAGGGCATCTTCCAGTGCGCGCAGGGTTTCCACGTCGATATCATTGGAAGGTTCGTCGAGTAGCAGCACGTTACCGCCGGAAATCAATGTCTGAGCCAGATGCAGGCGGCCGCGTTCGCCGCCGGAAAGTTGACCGATGATCTTTTGCTGATCACCGCCTTTGAAGTTGAAGCGTCCCAGGTAAGCGCGTGCCGGGGTGGTATATTTGCCTACGGTGAGAATATCATTGCCGCCGGAGATGGCATCGAACACGGTTTTGTCATTTTCCAGAGTATCCCGCTCCTGGTCGACATGCGCGATCTTAACGGTAGCGCCGATTTTCACCTCGCCGGAATCCGGCTTTTCCTTGCCCGTGATTAATTTGAACAAGGTGGATTTACCGGCGCCATTCGAGCCAATGAGGCCAACGATCGCGCCGGGCGGGATCTTGAAACTGAGGTTGTCGATCAGCAGGCGGTCGCCGTAGGCTTTGGAAACATTCTCGAACTCGATGACTTCATTGCCCAGTCGTTCACCGACGGGGATAAAGATTTCCTGTGTTTCGTTGCGCTTTTGATAGTCCTGCGAATTCAATTCCTCAAAACGGGCCAGACGCGCCTTGGATTTCGTCTGCCGCCCTTTCGGGTTTTGCCGCACCCATTCCAGCTCCTGCTTCATCGATTTCATGTGCGCGTCAATCTGCTTATTCTCCTGCTCCAGCCGCGCTTCCTTTTGTTCCAGCCAACCCGAGTAGTTGCCCTTCCATGGGATACCATGACCACGGTCGAGTTCGAGTATCCACTCGGCGGCATTGTCGAGGAAATAACGATCATGCGTCACGGCCACCACGGTGCCGGGAAAACGTACCAGGAATTGTTCCAGCCATTCCACCGATTCGGCATCCAGATGGTTGGTCGGTTCATCCAGCAATAGCATGTCGGGCTTTTCCAGCAATAATTTGCACAAGGCGACGCGACGTTTTTCACCGCCGGAGAGATTCTTGATTGCCGCATCCCACGGCGGCAAACGCAGTGCGTCGGCGGCAATCTCCATCTGATGTTCGGTATCGCTGCCCGCCGTGGCGAGAATCGCTTCCAGACGTGCCTGCTCAGTGGCAAGCGCATCGAAGTCAGCATTCTCTTCGGCGTAGGCAGCATAAACTTCGTCCAGTTTCTTCTGCGCCTGCATCACTTCACCTAAACCTTCCTCCACTTCCTGACGCACGGTGTGATTGGGATTCAGTTGCGGTTCCTGCGGCAGGTAGCCGATGTGGATATTGGGCTGGCGCTGGACCTCGCCTTCGTATTCCTTATCCACGCCCGCCATAATCCTCAGCACGGTGGATTTGCCGGAACCGTTCAACCCCAGCAGGCCGATCTTCGCGCCGGGGAAAAAGCTGAGTGAAATATCCTTGATGATTTGACGCTTGGGGGGGACAATCTTGCTCACGCGGAGCATGGACATTACGTATTGGGCCATTTGCTTAGTCTTTATGGAGAGGAAGTTTAAAGTACGCTTGTGGGCACCTCTAAAAATCCACATTTCGTCACAATACTTCGTTGCTCACAAAAAATGTTTCCTTACATAGTAATCATATGCTGCGTCAATATTTTTTATTCGCGCCTGGTCTTGTTTAAAACTCTGAATTTTTAGAGGTGCCCTTGTGAATGTTGAGTGGATGGAAAGTTTAACGCACGTTACCTGACAATGATAGTGTTCTGCTCGATCGGAACTTATTCAAACGCAGTCTTTATTCTTGAGAAAATATAACTTGATCCGTCCGTCATCTTCTCGGGCGAAAACCGGCCCGGTTGCTCACTGAAGTAATTCTGGTCCGTATAAGAATCCATAATTGTCGGCGGTCCAACCACGACGGCACGAAGTTTGCCAATTAACTCATCCCGTAAAACACCGCCAACCGATAACATCGGTTTTATGGTTGCAACCCTGGTATCGTTTCACCGCCTTTAAATCGCCAAAAAGTTCACAAATTAACCACATTTATCTGCTTTCCAAACACGGCCTGCACCACAGGAACCAAATGATCATGATGGCTGAGAAAGATAATCTGTGTCTTTTCTGCCAGGCTGGCCAAGACTTCGAGACCCGCTTTTGCGCGGGTATCATCATAGTTAATGAATAAATCATCGGCAATGAAAGGCAATGGCTGTGCCTGCTGCAGATGCAGCTCCAGCGCAGCCAGACGCAATGCAAAATAGAGCTGATCACGGGTACCGTCACTCATGCCTGAAATACCAACGGTAGTTCCATCCGCACGCAGCCCTTCAAGGGTAAAGGGCAAAATATCAAAATCAACAACCAATTTCTGGAATGCATCTAATGTCAGCGTGGAAAAAATGCAGCTGGCGCGTGCCAGCATCGGACCCTGTTTTGTTTCTCGATAACGATCAATGGCCCAACGCAGCAGTCGAGCGCTGGTATAAACCTTAATATAACGCTCGGCCGCATTCGCCATTCGGGCCAGGGCATCCTGACGTTTGGATTCAGCACGTGCTGCGGCATCCTGTCCGGCAATGGCTGAAAGTGCTGCATTTGCCGTGGCAAGGTAGGCTGAGCAGTTAGTTTGCTGCAACAACAGGGCTTCCTTTTGCCTGGCCAATTCATCCAGTGTAATGCGTATCTGCGCGACATCGCTGGACTGAAGTTCTGCCTCCAGCTGTTGCCTTGTTAAGCCGTCACCGCTTTCCAGTAAGGATTCTTTGGCCATGGCTATGGCCGCATTCA
This sequence comes from Nitrosomonas sp., assembly GCA_030682075.1. Lineage (GTDB taxonomy): Bacteria > Pseudomonadota > Gammaproteobacteria > Burkholderiales > Nitrosomonadaceae > Nitrosomonas. The sequence goes on along the minus strand of JAUXRH010000272.1, from coordinate 17,969 downwards.
GATTGCACCCATGATCTGAACGTTTAATCGCTTCTCTAAGTTCATCCATGGTTGTCACCTTGGCCTGGTGTAACAGGGATTGTATTTCCAGCTGAGTATGGTTTATTCCAATCTGTACCGCAGCCAGTTTTTCTTCATTTGCAATGAAGTCTTGCGAAAGACGTTCAAATTCCTTATGTTCAGATTTGGTTTTTTCCAGCCGCGCGGCAAGCTCAATCACCCCGGATACCGCAGGCTCTTGCTTTAAATCTGGCGCAACCCTCGACATTAATGAGGTGGCTGCCTGCTCAAAATTACTGAGATCCACCTGCATGGCTTCGATATGTTCTTCACGCAACTGATTTATCCTGTGTAATTTTTCTTCCATTTCATGGAAGAGTTGCAGCGCTCCTTCAACCATACCGACGTCGCTTTCCACGTTGAGGCCAGCCAACGCCAGATTTTCATGCCAGGCGGTTTTCCATATATCCAGCGCTGCTTGGGCTGTGGCTGCCTTTTCCTGCAAGGCCGCCAATGCAGTTTGGCCAGTTTCCCGCTGCCTGATTAACGCTTCCTGTCGGGTGTTGGCCTTCACCTCGCTTTCGATCAGATCGGTCGCGGTTACCATAAGCGTTGGCAGAGACATGGACGCCTCCACGTTAATCTCATTTTTGCTCATACCGTCCAGCAAGGCCGATCTGACTTCTGCTTCCACCTGTTTCAGCGCTTCTAATTCCAGCATTGCTTCCCGAACAGTATCCGCAGCTCGTAATACCTGCTCACGGGCCTGAAGCCAGGCCTCAATATCGACTAATGGGATGGTCGGCAAGCCCAATTTTGCTGTCGTGTCAGCCCATTCATTCTGTACTGCCCGCAACGCAGCCTGATTGGCGTCAGCCTGTGCTTGCAGATCCTCGTGTTGTTGCTGCATCAATTGCAGATGATCCTGTTTCGTTTGCAATGTGCTGGCTTTCTGTGCTTTGTCATAGCGCGTGTCCGCAATGCGGTCGGTCTCGTGGATTTTGGATTCAAAATCATTTGCCGCGACGGATAACGACAGGACTCCTGATTTGATCGATGACCAAACGACATCGCGTGCCTGACGTGCCTCACGCAGTTCTGCGGTCGTGACGGGGTGATGCCTGGTGCAATATTGTTTGATTTCGAGCGCCTGGTTGTGGATGTTGGTGTTGAGTTCGGTCAATTTTTCCAGCAATTTATCTGCGGCGGAATCACCTTTCAGCAGACGCTGTTTTAGATTGGCAATGCTTTGTGCCGAAGGCAACGTGAGATGACGCAACGTTTCCCTATCCAAACGCCAAAGCCCAAGTCCTGCCTGTGCCGCTTCAAGTTCGTGCTGCGCTTTCCTCAGCTGTGCTTCCAGCCGTTTTGACAGGGTACATACATCCCCTAATCCTTGTGCCGCAGCCAATGTGACCCGCAACGCCGTGGAAAGGCCCGTGGCGGGAACAGCAGCCCTCTGCTCTTCGAGGGTTTGCAGCTCTTTCTGTTTGTCACTGACGGCTTGTCTGGATGTTTGCTGTGCCTGTTGCAGCACATCATAACGTTTCAGCAGCGTTACCATTGCGGTTCTGACCGGCAGCGCAGGTAATCGGTTTGTCAGCCACTTTTCATCCTGCGCCGTCCAGCCCAACTGGTGCGCCAGGGTTTCAATATGCTGCCAATGGCTTTTGATTTCCTGCTGTCGTTTAACAATATTTGTTCCGTGGTCACGAAGTTGTTGTCGACGCTCGCTGAGCTGTTCAATATCGGCTTGGTATTTGAGCAGGTTCTCATCCAGATGAATTTGCTTCAACTGGCGCTGAATACTGTCCCGCTGTTTTTGGTAGAGCTCGAATTCCTGATTGGCCCGGGCCAAGGCTAGTTCCATGCCAGCGAATTGTCTGGCCGCGTCGGTCGGCAGTTCAATCACTTCACCCAGCTTTGCCAGTTCGCTTTCTTTTTGCTGAAGTGCCCGCAACGTGGGCGCAACGCGACGCATTCTTTCCAGTCGGTTTCGTTCCGTTTCCAGGGTGCGGTATTGCTGCCGAGACTGGTCAAACAACGCCTGTCCTTCTATTACGCTGTCTTGCGCCGCCACCCAATCTTTGGTCCGAACCGTTGCTTGCTTCAACTCAGCGTCTGCTTCAGCCAGCGCATCACTGGCGACATAATATTCGCGTTCGCCCGACTTACGGCGGGCCCAAAGTTTGTCCGCCTCAGCCTCCAGCGCATCACGTATTTTTCCCAGGCTACCGATGCCTGCCGCCGCCTGGAACAGGATCTGCCCCATATCATTGGCCGCATGAAGGATTTCATTACCACCCGCTACCAGCTTGTCATGGTTTAAGCCAAACATCTGATCAAAAAATGTGCGGTCTGTTGTGCCCAGAAAGTCGTTCAGTACATCCTGTGCCAGGGCGACGCCGGATACGCTAAATAATGCTTGTTTTCTGGCTTTAATTCGATAAAAGTCGAGTGATTGGCCTTCGTGCTCAATCAACGCACCTAATTTCATCTCGCTATGCGGATGTAAAAAATTATAGCTGGAGTGTGTTTCGATACCGAAAAATAGATCAAGGATGGCACTGCGCAGGGTAGATTTGCCCGCTTCGTTGGGTCCGATGATTAAATGAAAGTCTCGCTTGGACTGGGGCAGCGAAATCGCGTGATCGGTAAACTTTCCATACCGCAACAAATCCAATCGGCAGATCCGCATAGCAACTAATCCTGTTCCGATTGGGCTAAATAGGCAATTAACCCGGGTGACACGGTTTTGACCAATTGTGCGAGTTCGCCGTTACGGATCTCGGTAAATGCGGGCACAGCCTCCGTCAGTTCGTAGGGTGCTTTCCCAACCAGCAATTGTAATTCTTTTTCTAAATCTTTCAGTAGTGCCAGATCAAATGGCGCTTCTTCCAGCAAATCCTGCAGATCCGCAATCGCATCAGCGCGGGCTTTGATTTCAATGGGTTCCATCATGGGTTGTGTCTCAACATGCACTTTTTCAACCCAGAGCTTATCGCTACCAATGGCCGCCGCCTGTGCAAGAATTTCCGCACGAAGATGGGATTCCAAACCAAAAAGATCACCGTGAGCGGCCGTCTTGCCAGAAAGGGTTACCCGTACGGTCATCGGCTTTCCATCCTGATCTTCGGCAATCAGTTGTTCGAATTTTTGACCGGTCAGTCGAATGACATCTTCTAGATCGGTTGCGTCGCAGACATCAACATCTATTCGATGCCATCTTAAAACATCGACCAGTAAACGTTCGACAGATAAAATACCTGTTTCGTCCGCAGTTACAAGGACGGCGCCCTTAGCGCCCGGTTCACGAATATGTCGCCCTTGAAGGTTACCAGGAAAAACAACCCAGCAAGGATCCTGCTGTAAGGTCGCATATTCATGCACATGACCCAGTGCCCAATAGTTATAACCCTTGGCAGATAACTCAGCGAGCGAGCAAGGCGCGTAATTGGCATGTGCCGAACTTCCTTCCAACGCGGTGTGTAACACGCCGATATTGATCCATCCTGGAATCGGTTCGGGATATGTTGTCACCAGGTTTTCCATGGTGGCCGCATGTTTAAAACTACGACCATGGAGAGCTACGTGACATTTCTCCAGGCGATAGGTGGTCGGTTTGCGTGAATCGAATTGGTGAACATTGAGTGGCAATAACAATCGCCGGGTCATTTCACTTTCAGCATCATGATTGCCGAGCAGTAAATAGACAGGAATACCGGCTTTGTTCAGCCGCCCCATTTCCCTGGAAAAATAAAAGCCGGTGTTGTAGTCTTTCCAGGTACCGTCGTAAAGATCTCCCGCAATAATCAGAAAATCGACTGCTTCCGCGATTGCTTCGTCGACCAGATTGGTAAAAGCATCCCGCGTTGCCGTGCGTAAAAGATCAACCGGGATATTTTGATACGTCGCTAGCCCAGAAAGCGGGCTATCCAGATGAATGTCTGCAGTATGAATAAATTTCAATGGCTGAACATGGAAATTTTTATGGTTTTCAGTATAGAAAAAAACAAACGATAATGAAAACCAATGAGTTAGTCATACTAAATTAAAGTTTGCGCTTATTCCGGCAATTAATGATCATGCGCTTTGTCATCATCCCCGTGATCATGATCATGTCCACTATCATCCTGACCGGGCATAGGCTTCATCATTCCGCGCATTTCCTCTTTATCCATAAAGCCATCTTTATTTGCATCATGCTTATCAAACATTGCACCATGATGCCTCATAAACTCTACTCTGCTGATTTTTCCATCCCCGTCGGTATCTGCTTTGGACATCATCTTGCAATCACCTTGACCACTCATGTGCTTCTCACAAGACTTCTTGCTCTTCTTGCCTTCATGACCACCCGATTTCCCATCATGTCCATCAGCAGACGCAAGGATGAGATTTTTATTCGATAATTGCGCTGCTGTCGGTGAAAGCTCTGCTGCTATCACCGTAGATGTCGCACCAAATGAGACGGCAAAGATGGAAGCCACAACAACTGAAATTAATTTCTGTTTATTCGACATCATGTTTTCTCCTGAATATTTAACAACTTAAAATGAAAGTTCAAAATTTCATCTGTTTCTGCTACGGATACTCTGTTACAGAGTGGAATCAGACAACAATGTTTCAGACGCCGCGTAATTAAATTAATCGACGCTTCTCTGTTGCACACTATGCCTGAATAAAATACGTTCGATAATATTTTAATTCATTAATCGATTCATAAATATCGGCTAACGCTTCATGCTTCCCCTCTTTGGTCAAACCAGCCTTGATCTCTGGCTTCCAACGGTTTACCAGTTCTTTTAATGTGCTTACATCCAGATTGCGATAGTGAAAATACGCTTCCAGCTGTGGCATTGATCGTGCCATAAAGCGTCGATCCTGACAAATCGAATTTCCACACATCGGTGAAATACCCGATGGAACATGTAATTGCAAAAAGGCCAGCATTTGTGCTTCAACCTCTGCTTCTGTCAGCTTTGAAGCCTTAACCTTGTCAATCAGGCCTGATTTAGCATGCGTTGCTTGATTCCACTTATCCATACCCGCCAGCACGGCTTCTGGCTGCGATACCACCAGAACAGGCCCCTCAGCCACAAGGTTCAATTGTGAGTCCGTCACAACCAACGCAGCTTCTATAATGCAATCGGTCTCTGAATTAAGACCCGTCATCTCCAGATCTATCCAGATAAGGTTATTATTATCTTGTGCCATAAATTAAATTGATTTAATGAATTTTTCCGGCTTTAATTGTGTCATATTATGGCTTGTCATTGATCACTAATTTAAATCTTTCCATACAAACAGCTCAACAAACCATGCAAACACTCACGGTTATATTTCTGGTTACGCTATTACTCACAACACTGACTAAAGTTTGGCTGGCATCGCGGCATATCCGCCATATACAGGCTCATAGAGACCGCGTTCCAGAAAACTTTACAGATCAAATCGGCCTGGCTTCACACCAGAAAGCGGCGGATTATACCTGCACTAAAACTCGCCAAAGTTTCCTTGAGATTCTGTTACATCTCGCTATTCTTTTAGCACTTACGCTGGGCGGTGGTTTAAATGTCCTGGCGGCCTTCTGGTCGGCATGGTTTAGTGATCCATTAACGCATGGCTTAGCGCTCGTAATCAGCGCGGTATTGCTGATCAGTATCTTGGAAATTCCGCTGAGTTACTATCGTACTTTTGTCATTGAAGAACACTTTGGTTTCAATAAAATGACGTCAGCTATGTTCTTTGCTGATCTTATAAAACACACAACGATTGGGCTCTTACTCGGCGTACCGCTATTATTCTGTTTTCTCTGGTTGATGGAAAAAATGGGGGCAAACTGGTGGCTTTATGCCTGGTTTGCCTGGGTATTTTTCAATCTGTTCCTCTTAGCCATTTACCCTACCTGGATTGCGCCAATCTTCAACAAATTCACACCTTTGGATAATCCTTCACTCAAAGCACGTATTGAACAACTGATGCAAAAATGTGGTTTTAAATCCAGCGGTCTGTTTGTTATGGATGGTTCACGCCGAAGTAATCATGGTAATGCTTATTTTACTGGGTTTGGTAAAACCAAAAGGATCGTGTTTTTTGATACCTTGCTTGCACGGCTCACTGGCGCTGAGATCGAAGCCGTGTTGGCGCATGAGCTTGGTCACTTTAAACATCGTCATGTAATCAAACGGATTGTTTTATCCTTTGCCATGAGTCTGGCGTTCCTCTGGATGCTGGGCTACCTTATGCAACAGATTTGGTTTTATGAAGGGTTAGGGGTATCCGTCGCAACGGTACCTTCCACCGCCATGGCACTGCTCTTGTTTTTTTTGGTCATGCCCGTATTTACCTTTCTGTTTCAACCGCTATCCAGTCTGTATTCCCGCAAACATGAATTTGAAGCGGATGCTTATGCTGCGCATAATGCATCCGCAGTTGATCTAATTCATGCATTAGTTAAGCTCTACCAGGACAACGCTTCTACACTGACACCGGATCCATTACACTCGGCATTTTATGATTCACACCCACCAGCCGCAATAAGGATCGCCCGACTTCTAAATCGGAGACCCATAACACAATGAACATAACGACTTGTGATTTAGCATCGAAGCAGTGTAAGCCTTGTGAGGGAGGAGTTCCTCCCCTCTCTTTAGATGAGATATCTGCCTTGTTATTGCAACTGGACGGCTGGCAGTCAGTTGATCAGTTAATCAGAAAAACGTATGTATTTAAAAATTATTATCAGACCATGGCTTTTGTTAATGCAACTGCCTGGATTTCTCACCGGGAAGATCATCATCCGGATATAACGGTTGGCTATAATCAATGTCTCATTGAATATACGACCCATGAGATCAATGGGTTATCTGAAAATGACTTTATTTGTGCGGCCAAAATAGACAAGTTGTTTGTAATTTGAGTAATTCTCTCAATAACTCAAAGAAAGCGAATTCACGAGTCGTCGGGCAGGTTATTGCAGCATTCGGCAGACATTACCAAATAGAGACTACCGATAAAATATTGTTGTCATGTGTTATGCGCGGGAAAAAAACGGGGTTGGCTTGTGGTGATTTTGTTGAAGTGCAACTCACGACGCCAGGACAAGGTGTTATTGAGAAAATTGGACCGCGTTCGACTTTATTATTTAGAAGTGATGCTTTTAAACAAAAAATTATTGCTGCCAATGTTAGCCAGGTCATCATTGTGGTGGCGGCTGTTCCCAGCTTCAGCGAAGAGCTAATTAACCGCTGCCTCGTTGCTGCCGAAAGCCAAGGTATCAAGTCTCTGATCGTGCTGAATAAAGCGGATTTAATCGAGCCAACCCTTGCTGCGGCTGCCAGACTTTCTCTTTATCAAGCGCTCGGCTGTCCGCTGATACAGTTGAGCGCCAAAAACGACATCTCTTCGCTTCAACCATACTTGAAAAACAATATGAGTGTTCTTGCAGGTCAATCGGGTATGGGTAAATCGACGCTTCTTAACACCCTCATTCCAGAAGCTAAGCAAGCAACAGCAGAAATATCGGTCGCTTTGGACTCAGGTTGCCACACAACAACGTATACACATCTTTACCATCTTGATTCAGAAAGCCATATCATTGATTCTCCGGGCATACAAGCGTTTGGTCTCCATCATATAAAAGAGGAAAATTTAGCTTGGGGATTTGCCGAGTTCGTTCCCTATCTTGGACAATGCAAATTTAATAATTGTCGCCATACTCGTGAGCCGGGCTGTGCTCTGAAAATAGCCGTGCAAGATGGGAAAATAAGCACCAGACGTCTTAATTTCTACCACAGACTTATTACACCACGAACAGGTGAGTTAGCTTGAACTTGGTTAGATATCGATATTAACCGCTTTTAACGCATTATTTTCAATAAACCGTCGACGAGGTTCCACGACATCGCCCATTAAAGTCGTAAAAATTTCGTCGGTGAGAATAGTATCTTCTATTTGAACGCGTAATAAACGACGGACTTTTGGATCCATCGTGGTTTCCCACAATTGTGCGGGATTCATTTCTCCCAGCCCTTTATAGCGCTGGATACCCAAACCTTTTTTAGCTTCGCTTAATAACCATTCCAATACTTCTTTAAAATCATTAACAGCGTGTTTTTGTTCGCCGCGTTTTATCCATGCTTTTTGGCCCAGTAATCCATCAAACACCTGGGCTGTTTTTTTAATTTGATCATAATCACCAGAGAGCAAAAATTCTGGTTCAATATAGCTATTACGGACATTGCCATGGACGAGACGCGTTATTTTCAGACGATGATTTTCTGCGCGGTCATCATACTCTGCAACAATTTCAATATCGGGTATTCGAGATGCAAGACGGCTTGCGCTGTTTATCGCATTCAATTCACTACTTAAATCCACATCAGGTTGATGTAATAAGGAATGTAATACTTCACTGTCAATTAAATGACTCATGCGCTCAATCACGGTTTCCGTTAATAAATACTCTCTTGTAACTTTTTCCAGGGTTTCTCCAGTTAACGCTGGTTTTCCTTCATCAGGATAAAGCGCCGCATTGCTTAATGCGAGTCCCAACATGTATTGTTTAAGCTCATAATCATCCTTGACATAGCGTTCCTGTTTACCATGCTTAATCTTGTAAAGTGGTGGTTGCGCTATATAAATATAACCGCGCTCAATCAGCTCTGGCATTTGTCGGTAAAAAAAGGTCAGTAACAACGTGCGTATATGTGAACCGTCCACATCCGCATCGGTCATGATAATAATTCGATGATAACGAAGTTTATCGATATTATATTCATCTTTACCAATACCGGTACCCAGCGCGGTAATCAGGGAAATAATTTCCTGCGATGAAATCAATTTATCGAAACGGGCTTTTTCCACATTTAATATTTTTCCCTTCAGTGGCATGATGGCTTGAAATTTTCTATCACGCCCTTGCTTTGCAGAACCCCCCGCAGAATCACCCTCGACCAGATAAAGTTCACACAATGCCGGGTTTTTTTCTTGACAATCCGCCAGTTTTCCTGGCAAACCCATGCCATCAAGAACACCTTTTCGTCGTGTCAACTCGCGGGCCTTTCTTGCAGCCTCGCGCGCTCTGGCGGCTTCCAGGATCTTACTGCAGATATTTTTTGCATCAATCGGGTTCTCGAGTAAAAATTCCGATAATTTTTGTGACACAACTTCTTCCACGGCTGGCCGTACTTCCGATGAAACAAGTTTTTCCTTGGTTTGTGAAGAAAACTTCGGTTCAAATAATTTCACAGATAAAACACAGGAAAGACCTTCACGCATATCGTCTCCCATGGTTTCAACTTTGGCTTTTTTTGCCAGCTCATTTTTTTCAATATAGTTATTTAAGGTACGTGTCATCGCAGCACGCAAACCGGTAAGATGCGTACCACCATCTTTTTGTGGAATGTTATTAGTAAAACACAGAACCTGCTCAGAATAGCTATCATTCCATTGCATAGATACCTCTACTGTAATGGAATCTTTAACACTTATTGCGGTAAAGATATTTGGATGCAGAACTGTTTTGCTGCGATTAATATATTCAACAAAATTTTTGATGCCGCCTTCAAAGGCGAAAGTTTCTTTTTTATCATTTCGTTGATCAATCAGATGAATTTTGACCCCATTATTGAGAAATGACAGTTCGCGTAATCTCTTGGTAAAGATGTCATAGTGAAACGTAATGTCCCCAAAAATTTCCTTGCTGGGTAAAAAATGTACTTCGGTTCCATGCCGCTGAGTCGTGCCTGTTTCTGCCAGTGGTGAAACAGGATCACCCATACGAAACTCCATTTGATGCATCGTTCCATCGCGTCTAATCGTAAGGCGTAACCACTCTGACAACGCATTTACCACGGATACACCAACGCCATGCAAACCACCGGATACTTTGTAGGAATTATCATCAAACTTCCCTCCCGCGTGTAATTCTGTCATGACAATTTCTGCAGCAGAGCGCTTCATTTCGTCATCATATTTGATGTCCGTCGGAATACCTCGACCATTGTCCTGCACACTGACCGAGTTATCAACATGGACAATGACCGTAATTTCATCGCAATGACCCGCCAATGCTTCGTCAATCGCATTATCTACAACTTCGAATACCATGTGGTGTAAACCTGTTCCATCGCTCGTGTCACCGATGTACATTCCGGGACGTTTCCGAACAGCTTCTAACCCTTTTAGAATTTTTATGTTGTCAGAGTTATAGCTGTTAATTTTTTTTGTTTCTTGGTGTGAATCAGATTTATCTTCACTCATTGGTGGGTAATTTCTTTTATAAAAATGCGTCAAGTTAGCGTAACAACAATTTATCAGTAATCTATTAAGGATTTGGACTAAATCCTCATAGGCATCACGATATATTTAAATTCTTCGTTTTCCAAGGTCGTAATCAGTACGCTATTATTAGCATCTTTAAAAGCGCATTGTATCGTTTTACAATTTAAATTATTGAGCAGATCCAATAGATAAGTAATATTAAAACTGATGTCTATTTCTTCATCATTATATTGAATCTCCAGTTCTTCCTGCGCTTCTTCCTGTTCATTATTCTTACAGAGAATACGCAGAATTCCATTGGTTATAACAAAGCGTACGCCTCTGAATTTTTCGTTTAAATTGGAAAGAATTGATACACGTTGTAAAGCTTGCAGAAAAGTTAAACGATCCAAGTCAAATTTTCGAAAGTTTTCTGTTGGAATAACTCGATTGTAATCAGGAAATTTTCCATCGATTACCTTTGATATCATGACAATATCTGCAAAGGTAAAGCGTATTTTATTCTGAAAGAATTCGATTGTTACCGGATCTTCATTGTCATTAAGTTGTTTTGAAAGTTCTAATACTGTTTTTCGAGGAAGTATAATTTCTTTCTTATCTTTACTTTTGTCCAGATTAATAGCCATGTAGCTAAGGCGATGTCCATCTGTTGCAACGGCTTTTAAGCTTGTTTTTTCGATTAATAATAAAAGTCCATTAAGATAATAACGTATGTCTTGTTGTGCAATTGCGAATTGGACATGATGAAGAAGGGTTTTTAATTCCTTTTGTTGAATCGTTATTTTTGTTTCTGGCGCGGTTTCTTCAGCAATTTTCGGGAAATCTTCCGCTGGAAGAACTTGTAAATTAAAAGAGCTTTTCCCTATCTTGATTTGCAAACGACTATCTTGGAGTAACAAAGTGACTTCAAGATCCGCAGGAAAGGCACGTAATATATCCTGAAATTTTTTCGCTGAAACGGTTATGGAGTAAGTCTGGTCACTAGGTTGAAAATCTTTTGTTGATGTTTCTATTTGTATTTCCAAGTCTGTAGCCAAAAAAGATACTTTATCTTTATCTTGTTTAATCAGTACGTTAGATAATATTGGTAGCGTATGTCGGCGTTCAACAATCCCGGTGACTATTTGCAAAGGTTTAAGTAAAGTGTCCCTGTTGGTTTTTATTAATATCATTTATATATTTATTTAAAATCTAATAATAACTAATTAAAGCTGGTTAATTGTTGTATATCTTTTAAAAAAATCTTATTTTTAAGGAGTTAGTTGATTTTTTTGGTTTGTATTACTCATTTATATTTAGTGGACACTTTGTGGATAAAAATAATGATTTGTTTCAAAAGCAAGTTATCCACAAAGTGTTTAAGACTTATCATCCACGTAGAATATGTAAAAGTATATTGAAATCACGATTTATAATCGGATCTGAAATACGTAATTCATTTATTTTACGGTAGCCATGTAACACGGTTGTATGATCTCTTCCACCAAAAGCTTCTCCAATATCAGGTAAACTAAGCGGTGTGAGTTCTTTAGCAATAGCCATTGCCATTTGTCTGGGCCTTGCGATAATGCGAGTACGCTTTTTTGAATACATTTCAGCTACCTTGATTTTATAGTAATCAGCGACCGTTTTTTGAATATTTTCAATTGAAATTTGACGATTTTGTATGGCAAGCAGGTCTTTTAGTGCTTCTTTTGTTAATTCAAGTGTTATTTCATGGCCGGTAAAGCGCGAATATGCCAGTACTCTTTTTAAAGCACCTTCGAGTTCTCGTACATTCGAACGGATATGTTTCGCAATAAAAAAAGCAACGTTTTCATCAAGTATTATTTTTTCCAGGGATGCTTTTTTTAATAATATAGCGACGCGCATTTCTAATTCTGGTGGTTCTACAGCTACGGTTAAGCCCCATCCAAAACGAGAAACCAGACGCTCTTCCAGCCCGGAAATTTCTTTTGGGTAAGAATCGCAAGTAATTATTACTTGTTTATGTGCTTCGATCAGTGCATTAAATGCATAAAAAAATTCTTCCTGAGTGCGGTTCTTTCCGCCAAAAAACTGCACATCATCGATCAGTAACAGATCGAGCGAGTGGTAATACATCTTGAATTTGTCAAAAGCCTTATGTTGATATGCACTGACAACATCCGAAACATATTTTTCCGCATGCAAATAACGAATTTTTGCTTTTTTGTCCTGTTCTAAGACAAAATTTCCAATCGCCTGTATTAAATGTGTTTTACCTAAACCGACGCCTCCATAAATAAATAAAGGGTTGTAAGCTGTTCCAGGCGATTCGGCAACTTGTATCGCGCCAGCACGCGCTAATTGATTTGCTTTACCGGTGACAAAGTTTTCGAAAGTAAAATTTGGATTTAATTGACTTGGATTTTCTTTATTATAGGTAGATTTTATTAATTTTTTTGGTTGGCTTTCGCAAATGTTGTTTATTATTTCGGCAGTGTCTGTTTTTTCTTGGTCAGATAGTTTTAATTGAAATCGGATTTCTTTTGAAAAATAGTTTTGTGCCATTCTATCAATATGTGATAGAAAATTATCTTTAACCCATTGTAGTACAAATTTATTTGGCGCGAACAGTACAAGTTCTGTACTATTATTCGACGTAGTATCTATGCGTAAAGGCTTAATCCAAGTATTAAATTGTTGGGCATTTAATTCTTTTTTAAAATACTCAAGACAGGAAAGCCAGAACGTATTGATAGCCTGCATAACGTTTACATTTAAGTCTGGTTAAGGTGGAGAAAAACAAAACTTGTTGTTATTACAAATTTACTTTTAATCATGTATTTCCAAATTATCAATCAGTCTGGTTTTATTTAACCAGGCGGCGCCCAGCACGACTAATTCATGATCTTCTACTGTTGCTTGGTTCAAGGTATTACGTTGTTGTAATGCAATATAATCGACTTTCCAACCAGATTGGGTAAGAATTCTTTTGGCATTATCCTGTAACTTCTGGAAGTTTTTATTTCCTTGCTCAATTGCCTGTTTTATTAGCAACAGCATTTTATAAAGACGTGAAGCTTCGATCCGTTCATCATTATTTAAGTAACCATTGCGCGAACTCAGTGCAAGTCCGTCAGCCGCGCGAATAGTTTCTCCTGCCAAAATATCAATGGGGAAATTTAATTGCCGTGCCATTTCTTGCACAATATAAAACTGCTGGTAATCTTTTTTCCCAAAAATGGCTACTTGCGGTTGCACAATATTAAATAACTTCAGTACAACGGTTGCAACACCTTGAAAAAACCCGGGTCGATATTCTCCTTCCAGTGTATTTGCTACAGGTGGAAGATTTAACAAAACTTTTTGTGCTTCTGGATAAAGTGTTCTTTCACTCGGCGTAAAAACTACGGTTACATCGTTATCTTTCAATAAGGTACAATCTTTTTCTAATGTTCTAGGATACTGATTAAAGTCTTCCGTCGGTGAAAATTGGAGATGATTTACAAAAATACTGACTACCGTACATTCAGCTTGTTGCTTCGCCATCTGTACCAAGGACAAATGGCCCTCATGTAAATTTCCCATTGTTGGTACAAAAGCGATTGATGCTTTGTTCTTGAGGAATGAACGCAGAGAGGAAATATCCGTAATAATTTCCACGATTAAACTAAAATTTAGAATTCATGTTCAGAACCTGGAAATTTCCCGATTTTGACTTCGTCAATATAGTTTTTAATCGCTTCTTCTATATTTGAGGCACCCACCATAAAATTTTTTACAAATCGGGTATTTCGTTCTAAGTTAAGGCCTAACATGTCATGGAGAACGAGAACCTGTGCTGAACAATTGGCGCCTGCACCTATTCCAATGGTTGGGATTGAAAGCTCATTGGTTATTCCTTTTGCAAGTGTAGCAGGAACAAGCTCCATTAGTAGCATATTTGCTCCCGCCTTTTCCAAGAAGAGGGCATCCTCAACTAATTGTTTTGCTTCAGAATCTGATTTACCTTGTATTTTATATCCACCGAATTGATGAACAGATTGTGGCGTTAAACCGATATGTGCACAAACTGGAATACCACGCTGGGTTAAAAAACGAATGGTCTCAGACATAATCCGACCGCCTTCAATTTTGACCATTTGAGCGCCTGCAGCCAGAAGCTTTGATGCATTTCCAAAAGCCTGCTCTGGCGATTCCTGAAAGGTACCAAAAGGCATATCCGCCATTATGAAGGCCTTATTTGATCCTGCAGAGACACAACGCGTGTGATAAAGCATTTCACCAAGCGAGACAGATAAGGTAGTTTCTTTACCTTGCAGGACATTTCCCAGTGAATCACCGACTAATAATACATCAATGCCTGCATTTTCTAAAAATGCTGCAAAGCAAGCATCATAGCAAGTAAGGACGGTAAATTTTTCACCTTCGTGATACATTTTTTTTAATGTATTTTGTGTGGTTCTCATCTTTTTTTATAAAAACGCGAGTTACCTAGACGTTATAGTTGAAGTATTCTTTTGCGCTGCGCATCTGTTCTATGCGTTGCAATAGTAGATTGAAATCTCCCGGATTATCGGCAAAGTTAAGATTTTCACTGTTGACAATCATTACCGGCGCTTTCTCATATTGATGAAAGAAACGCGTGTAGCTGTCAGAAAGCCGCCACAAATATTCCGCAGAAATATTTTTCTCGAAAGCATTGCCGCGTTGCTTTACACGCTCAATCAGGATTTCAGGGGAAGCTTGTAGGTAGATGACTAAATCAGGTACTGGAACTAAGGGTTGAAAGTGGTCATAAATTTGTTGATAAAGGCGATATTCAACCGCACTTAACGTAAGCTCGGCAAATAAGGGATCCTTTTCCAAAAGAAAATCACTGATGGTAATTTGAGAAAACAACTCGGTTTGAGTGATTTTCTGAATCTGATTGGCGCGTTGAAACAGGAAAAATAGTTGAGTTGATAAGGCATAACGGGGAATATCGTCATAGAAATTTTTAAGAAAGGGATTTTCATTCGGCTCTTCTAATAATAATGAGCCGCCGAAGTGATTTGCAATATGTTTAGCCAGGCTGGTTTTGCCAGAACCGATGGGCCCTTCAATGGCGATATATCGATATTTATCTAGCATCATTAATCTTGTATTCGTTGCAGACGTTGTTCAGAACAGGCGTCCAATAGTTTGGTAATAACACCGTGTCCGGGAATGTAACAATCAGGAGAAATTTCCCAGAGTGGCTGTAAAACAAAGGCTCGCTGACACATACGGGGGTGCGGTAAAGTAAGGTTATCTTCCCGGCACTGCAGATCATCATAGATCAGTATATCGAGATCCAGTATACGTGGCGCATTGAGTGATTCACGAATTCGGCCATAACGTTGCTCGATTTCCAGTAGCGCTATCAGCAATTCCTGAGGTGTAAGGCGCGTTTCAATTTGGGCAACCGCATTGATAAAGTCTGGTTGATCAAGCCGACCGATGGGTGCACTGCAATAAAGAGAAGAGTATACCAGCAACCTTGTCGCGGGTAGTCTTGTAAGTTCGTTGATTGCCTGACGTACCTGGTGAGCTGGGTTTTCCAGATTACTTCCCAGTGCGATAAAAGCTTGACTGACTGTTTTATTGAGCGCTGACATCAGTTTAATTTTCTGTGTCTTGAGTCACGTTTTTAAGATTTGCCTTATCAGGATTGGCAGATTTACGATGACTGCGGCCTCTTGACCGTTTTCTTGAAGCGCTGTCTTTTAGCAACATACTTTCGCGTTTTTCAGCATCAGCGTTTTGAAACTTATCCCACCATTCGCCTATGGTATGGTCAATCTCCCCACTTTCACATCGTAACAACATAAAATCATAAGCCGCACGAAAACGGGGGTGCGCTAGCAAGCGAAAAGGTTTGCGCCCTACCTGAGCTTCAAATCGGGGTTGCATTACCCAGATTTCTTTAATCACGGCGTCGTATCGACGCGGAATCGCAAGCTTTTTATGTTGTGTTGCCAGGATTTCATCCATTGCTTGAAACAGTGCGGGTAATGGTCTTTCACCCGCAGCCTGGTATCTTTTCCAGGCTGCGAGCACTTCATGCCATAGCAGTGATGCAAACAGAAACCCTGGAGATACGGGTTTTTCCTGCTTTATACGTTTATCCGTATCCCTCAGCGCAATTGTAATAAATCGCTCTCCTAACGGTTGTTCCAATATTACATCCAGCATTGGTAATAAGCCGTGGTGTAAACCACGCGCACGTAAATCGACGACACATGCTAATGCGTGACCGGAAAACAATAACTTTAACATTTCGTCAAAAAGTCGAGCGGGAGGCAGATTTTCTAAGAGCGGCGCTAAATCCCCAATAGGGGCCGCAGTTGCTGCTTCAATTTGCATATCAAGCTTGGCGGCTAATCTAACCGCCCGAAGCATCCGCACCGGATCTTCACGATAACGTATGATGGGCTCACCAATAACACGCAAGGTTTTTGCTTTAATATCCTTATAACCCCCTAAAAAATCCAGAATTTCTTCATTCGCTGGATTATAAAACAAGGCATTAATGGTGAAATCACGACGAACGGCATCTTCTTCCTGACTACCAAAGATATTATCACGGAGGAGGCGACCATGTTTATCAGTATCTTTAATTGCGGTTAGATCATCATCTGATCCAGCCGGAGAGTGTCCGCGGAACGTAGATACTTCAACTGTTTCTGAACCACACATGACATGTACGAGGCGAAAGCGCCGACCGATAATACGAGAACGGCGAAATAAGGCCCGTACATCTTCTGGTGTTGCATTGGTGGCAACATCGTAATCTTTCGGTTTTAAACCCAACATCAAATCACGGACGGCACCACCGACAATGAACGCAGAATATCCAGCCTGTTGTAAACCAGTGGTTACTTTTAATGCACAGGGATTGATTTGATTGCGGGTTATTCCATGTTTTTTGCGCGGGATGATGTCTAGCTTGACGATCGGGTCGGAAGCGGGTTTGTCGCGACTAAAGATATGGCGAAGGAATTTACGAATCATCACGAAACACTGAAAGTATTAACCGCAGATTATACACTTGGCCTCTCTCTTGAAACGAGATGGAATTTATTATTCATTTCATTTTTTTATATTCTTTGGAATCTACTTGAAATTTAAACCTATTCCAGGTTTAACAATTCATGAACGTGAATACGGCTTAAAGACGGAGGTGAAGCTGGCCGATAAGCCGGGTTCTGTCGTGGACAGTCATTCCTCTAGGCGTACAGTTACCTGTACGCTCAAGCAACCTACCCGCAGGCTCAGCGAGCCGCTTCATCGCCTGCCTATTTGGTTTTGCTCCGGATGGAGGTTACCGCGTTTCACCGTAACTTAATACGCTCGTCTCTGTGGCCCTATTCCTCGCCTCACGGCGGTCGGTCGTTAGCCGACATCCTGCTCTATGGAGCCCGGACTTTCCTCCCCCTGTCTCTTATTGCTAAAAAACAGGCGGCGACTGTCTGGCCAGCTTCGATTCGAATACTACCATTAACGGTAATTAAGGGCACCTCTAAAAATTCAGAGTTCTAAGCAAGACCAGGCGTGAATAAAAAATATTGACGCAGCATATGATGGATAGGTAAAGAAATATTTTTTGCGAGTAACGAAGTATGGTGACGAAACGGGGTAAGCAGGCAAGCCGCAAAGCGGCTGCTCGCAAAACTGGATTTTTAGCGGTGCCCATA
>JAUXRH010000244.1 GCA_030682075.1 Nitrosomonas sp. | reverse complement strand
AAGCCTATCATCCCGCCATGATGTTGGCATTATTGGTTTATGGCTATGCAACCGGTACATTTTCCAGCCGCAAGATTGAACGGGCGACGCATGACTCGGTGGCGTTTCGTTTTCTTGCGGCCAATCAGCACCCGGATCACGACACGATCGCAAATTTCCGCAAAACCTTTTAAGGGAGAAAAGGGGGCGCTACTCTATATTATTCTCGCTGAGTGATGTGATGCGGCATCCCGGCAAATACAGTTCTGCTTAGTCTTGGCATTCATGGATTGTAATTGAATCCAATAATAAGGGTAGCGTCCCCTTTTTCCTCAAAGGGATCGTCATTGCATGGAAATTTCTCTGCTAATTGCTCGGGTGTTGCGTTGTGGTCAGGGGTGTCATGTGTATCAGCACTTGATAACCCCGCTTTTACCTGATTCCGTCAGGTGGCGGCGTTACTCTGTTTACGCTGACAATCTTTCCATCGGTTTAATATTGGGTCCAGGTTGCTGTTCGGCCTGCCATAAATCCCATTGTGTTTGTATTCCAAGCCAAACATCGGGGGTCGTGCCAAGCCATGCCGAAAGGCGTAGCGCCATTGCAGCCGTTAACCCTGTTCTACCGTTCAGCAATTTTGAAAGCGTTATGCGGGAAATTTGCAGTTCCTTTGCGGCTTGCGTTACTGTCATTTCTTCCGGCAACCAGTCTCTCAATACTTCGCCCGGGTGTGCTGGGTTGTGCATTCGGCTCATGTTTAGAATCTCCTGGTGATAGTCTTGATAATCAACCAAAATGGCATTTTCACCTTCAAAAGTGAAAGTCACCCGCCAGTTCCCGTTAACCTTCAGGGAGTAGTATCCGGCATGATCGCCTGTCAGTTTATGCAGTTTCCAGCTTGGGGCGTTCATGTCATCCGGTTGTTTCGCATTGTCCAATGCGGTTAATAAAATGCGTAGTTTCCCAGCGTGATTTGGTTGGATTCCGGCCTTGTTTCCCGATTGAAAGAAAGCTGCAATTCCTTTGTGGCGAAAACTTTTTATCATGGCCGATTGATAACCGATGATTTACATATTTCAACACAAAGCAAAGCAATGCAAATGTATTGCCTTTTCATTGGTTTTTTATTTGCCTACTATTCGCAAATTCGCAAACCAGTTTGATCGGGCACAAACTCAATTCCGGCCTGTTCCAATGATCATCATCGATGTACAGATAACTTCAATCCTGCTGCGCTAATTACAGCCAGCAGGGTCTTTATCGTTGGATTTCCTTTTGTGGATAATGCCCGGTAAAGGCTTTCTCTCGGGATTCCTGCGCGTTCCGCTACGGTGGCCATGCCTTGTGCTTCCGCGATATGACGCAACGCCGCCAATAAAGCTTCACGCCCTCCAGGTTGATTGACTTCCTCAAGCGCAGCGGAAAGATACTCATCAGCAAAAGCCGGATCGTTTTGCAGTAATTCCACTACGACTTCATCATGCGGGCGGGATGATTTAATCATGCTTTATTTTTCCTCTTCCAGTTATTCCAATATTCAATAGCGGTTTCAATGTCAGCCTGCTGTCTCCGTTTATCGCCACCTGCCAGTATTAAAATCAGCTTTTCTCCGGCTTTGGCGTAATACACCCGATAGCCTGGACCATGATCTATTCGCAATTCCCAGATACCTTCGGCAATCGGTTTGCAATCTCCAAAATTTCCGGCTGCTAGTCGTTGTATTCGTACCAAGATACGCGCTCGGGCTTGTCGATCGGACAAGTTTTCCAGCCACATCTTAAAGGGATCATAGCCATCATCCGAAATGTAATCGGAAACTTTGAGCATTTTGTGAATTATAAGTTACATTATAATAAATACAAGAACTATTACTTCGCGCTATGAAGCCCTGTTTTTGTTGGTGAAAAATCAGTCCCGGCTTGTTCCAGTATCCATGATTCATATTTCCCATGCCATACTGCCAGCAATTCGAGAGGACGATCAATATAAGGGCACCTCTAAAAATTCAGAGTTCTAAACAAGACCAGGCGCGAATAAAAAATATTGACGCAGCATAGGATGGATAGGTAAGGAAATATTTTTTGTGAGCAACAAAGTATGGTGACGAAACGGGGTAAGCAGGCAAGCCGCAAAGCGGCTGCTCGCAAATATGGATTTTTAGATGGGCCCTTAAATTTTGTTTCGTACAGACAAATGCGTGATCACAGAATACAATGCCTGCCCTTGGAACTTGGAATTGAACGAGTGA
The DNA here is from genome assembly GCA_030682075.1 of Nitrosomonas sp. Lineage (GTDB taxonomy): Bacteria > Pseudomonadota > Gammaproteobacteria > Burkholderiales > Nitrosomonadaceae > Nitrosomonas. Next base: position 2,761 of record JAUXRH010000244.1, on the reverse strand, counting down.
CTTCTGCTTCATGTTACAATTCTCCCTCATCATTACCAGAATTCGGTATGCAAAGGCGCTCAGCAGAAATGCCCATGTTTTTCTACTTTACTGTCGCTTCGCCCAATAGCCAAAGAGGTTAAGCGTGACGCAAACTATTAGAGAAAAAGGACCTGAGGCTGAATATCAAGCGTTGATGCAGGCAGGCGAACTAAAACCTGACCCGGATCAGGCCAGAGCGGTAACCAGATTAGAGCGCTTGCACCGCGAGTTGATTAGCTACCCCAAAAAAGGGGCAAGAAACAGCAGGCCTTCGACCACAAATTGGCGGCCCATTCGCTTTCTTCAATGGTTCGGTAAAGACAATTCCTCTCTTAAAGGCATTTATCTCCATGGTGGTGTGGGGCGCGGCAAATCCATGTTGATGGATTTGTTCTTTTCTGTCGCACCTTTAACGTCAAAACGCCGAGTTCATTTTCATGAATTTATGTTGGATATCCACGCTCGCCTTGAGCAGTGGCATGACCTTTCAACAAAGGAACAGGCACAGCATGGCAGGCGAGCCAGTGACGAGGATCCTATCCCGACCATTGCGCGGCAGATAGCCAGCGAAACGACACTCTTATGCTTTGATGAATTGCAAATCACCGATATTGCCGATGCGATGGTACTGTCTCGGTTATTCAGGGAACTGTTTGATCGAGGGGTTATCGTTGTTGCGACGTCCAACAGACCACCGGACGGTCTATACAAAAATGGCCTGAATCGCCAGCGTTTTCTGCCGTTTATCGATCAGCTAAAAGAAACAATGGAAATTATCTCACTCGATGGGCCAATCGATTATCGCCATGCCCGATTAAAAGGGACAGAGACATATTATTTTCCGGTTAATGAAGAAACCACCACCAAATTATCTGAATCTTTTTTCCGTCTAACTGATCGTAGTGTGGAAGATCGGGCAAAGGTGCCAAGTGAAGAACTAGCGGTGCAGGGACGCAAACTTTTTGTACCTAAAGCAGCTCGCGGTGTTGCCGTTTTTTCGTTCAAGCGGCTGTGTGCCAACCCACTGGGTACAGCGGATTATCTCACCCTCGCAAGAACTTATCATACTGTTATCATGGTTGCGATTCCACAGCTTAACCAGGAGAATTGCGATGAAGCCAAGCGTTTTGTGACTTTTATCGATGCGCTCTACGAACACGGGGTCAAATTTCTATGCTCAGCTGCCGTGCCACCCCAGTCGCTTTATGCCGCAGGTGATGGCAGCTTTGAGTTCGAGCGCACAGTTTCGCGCTTGATGGAAATGCAGTCAGAGGTCTATCTAACAAGAGGACACGGCAGGATCGTTGTGGAATAACACCAAAACCTGATAATTAACACCCCATGAAAAATGATTACTTTGATCTGAAACGTCGCAAGCTATTGCAATATGGCTTTATGGGACTGGGCATTTTCTTTGGCAACAGCTTACTTCCCACCCCCAGTCGCGCAGCATCTCTAACACAGCTCGGCAACCTGCAACCACCCGACGCCAATGGTGTGCGCTTACCCAGGGATTTTACTTCCCGGATCGTCGCGCACTCAGGTCAAACACTTTTTGGCTATGAGTGGCATGCTGCACCGGATGGTGGCGCTATCTTTGCTGCTGCTGATGGTGGCTGGATTTACGTATCCAACAGTGAGCTCAATGATAAAGCGGGTGGAGTAGGTGCATTGCGCTTCAATCAACAAGGTAAGATTATTAATGCGTATTCCATCTTAAAAAACACCACTCGTAATTGCGCAGGTGGCCATACCCCTTGGAAAACCTGGTTGTCCTGTGAAGAAATTAATAATGGCCAAGTCTGGGAATGTGACCCTTTTGGAAAGAAAGCAGCACAGGTCAGGAATTCACTGGGTTTATTTAAACATGAAGCTGTTGCCGTGGATACAAAGAATCAGCAACTCTATCTGACCGAAGATGAGCCTGATGGGTGCTTGTATCGCTATACCGCACGTTCATATGATACCGCAGGGCATCCTGACCTGAATGATGGCTTCCTCGAAGTAGCCGAAGTTGTCCATGGCTGTATTGGAGAATTACGCTGGCATATTTTGCCCGATCCACTGGCATCCACGACACCGACTCGCAAGCAGATAATCAATAACACCCGGTTTGATGGTGGCGAAGGGATCTGGTATCACCAAGGCATTGTTTACTTTACAACCAAAGGCGACAACCGAGTATGGGCCTACAATGTTCAGAATAATCACCTCAGCATTATTTACAATGCCGCCTTATATATTTGGCCGGTGTTAACTGGTGTTGATAATATTACGGCCAATGCCGCAGGTGAATTACTGGTTGCTGAAGATGGTGGTGATATGCAGATTGTGGTTTTAACTGAGGGTGAAGTACACCCATTGTTACAAGTTGTTGGTCATGACCAGTCAGAAATCACCGGGCCCGCTTTTAGTCCAGATGGCACCCGGCTCTATTTCAGCTCGCAAAGAGGAAAAACGGGGAAGTCTGAAGATGGCGTAACATTTGAGATAACCGGGCCATTTTAGCCCGTGTCTCTCCAAGGCATCTCTAAAAATCCAGATTTGCGAGCAGCCGCTTTGCGGCTTGCCTGTTTACCCCGTTTCGTCACAACACTTTGTTACTAAAGTTTCGGAGTTCAAAAACTCCATAAAAGAAACTTAATTATTTGATTAGAATAAGAAAGTCGGTCTCACAAGGAGTATAATAATGGTTGTCTTGCAAACAGCCAAAACAACTCAGGAGACCGCGATGAATCAT
>JAUXRH010000264.1 GCA_030682075.1 Nitrosomonas sp. | reverse complement strand
CGCAAGTTGCTGCATGCAATTCACGGCATGTTGAAACATGACAAGCCTTTCGACAACACTCGTTTTTATGCGATTCCAGCATGAGACTGAAAATACAAAAATCACAGAAAAAATGCTTGACCTCGAACAGAGTATCTACCGTGCTGCGCCCATTAAAAAACCGCCCACAGTTTCCCAAGGGCGGTTCGTTTAGTTAGCGTTTGCAATCAATCCATAGATTGTTCGCGTGGGCGCAAAAAGCTGTGCCCACCTTACCCATCTTACGGGTTATACAAATGCAAAATCACCTGCAACAAGTGTAGTCGCATTTGGCACATTTTGTAAGATACCGATCAGCGAAAGTTCATCGGTACCGATAACAGCGCCAGCGCCATTCGATACTACTCGCACCAAACCAGTATGCGTTCCATCATCAATTGCTATCAGAATATTATCTGTCGTAGGAAAATTCGCATTACTTGCAGCACCCAGTGCTGTAGCAATTGTTCCTTCCAATTGAGTAATTGTTGATGTTCCTGCTAAAAAGGTAACAAAAGTATGAGTCACAACGTTCGTGCTAATAGTACCAACAGTAAAGTTATTATTAGCAGTATGAAGCGCATTCATAGTTGTACCCGTAGCCAAGACAACCACGCCGTCTGAAGTACCATTAAACCAACTAAAGGCCGTATCCAAGGCTACTACATCATCAGTACCTGCGGTAAAGTCAGAAACCAGATCATAATCGGCGACAGACCCCGCGACAGCCGTAGCAAAAAACGAAACTTTGTCAGCTCCAGTACCTGTAGTAATTACATCAATGCCGGCACCACCGGTAATCGTATCAGCACCCGTACCACCGGTAATCGTATCAGCACCTGTTCCTCCGGTTACAACCTGTCCGGCACTAGATGTTAACGTAATACTATTTGTAAAATTACCTAAAACATAAGCTTCGACAGTCTCAATAGCAGTAATGGATGCAGCATCTGTTAACGTGAGTGTATTGCTTCCGCTTCCTGTTGTTTTTCCAGCAAGTGCATCATGTTGCGCATCGGTTATCGATGCATTGCCAGTCCCAATAATAGTTACTGCGGCAGTCACTGCGGCATCATTAACGGCGTTAATTATATTTGCAAATGTATCACTGACGACAGTGACACTGGTCACATCACTATTCGTAGCATTATGTATAGTCGCCGCCTGCGCAACGGTTGCTGCGTCGGTGGCCGTCAGCGTGGTGGCTTCATTTAAAGCTGCGCCCGCCGCTGCGGCCAGGTTGGCCGCCGTGTCCGATACCCCGTACACCACCGCTTTGGCAAAGCCCGCCAGGGTGGCCGCC
>JAUXRH010000228.1 GCA_030682075.1 Nitrosomonas sp. | reverse complement strand
CAATCCCGCAGAATGGCTAGCCGACACCCTCGAAAAACTTCCTACCTGGCCTAACAGCCGAATCGATGAATTGCTACCGCTTGCACCGGAGGATATTGAAGCATTGTTGAAGGAATGTGGGTAGGTGGTGGGGTTGGAGGGGAGGGATACCTTACGTTCAACCTATCCAGCCATCATCATTTAGAATGGTGCGCACTGCGGTCAGCGTAACTGCACCGTCAGGAAAACTTCCTCCCACTGGATTGAAGATATCCAAATAAAAAGTTTCGTCTGGCTCAGACAGGTAGTCCCCCACGATTTCCACCGGAATGACAGCTTGAGATTCGTCAGGATAAATTACCAATTTACCATTGACCGCGAGGTAATCTTCCCCTGCCTTAGCGGTGCCGTCTCGAGTAGCGTAATTTACACTTAGCATCGCGTTGGAGTCGGTGCGCAGACCATTAAACTGCACCAGAAAATAAGTGTAGGTGGTACCGCTGTTGCCCTCTGCAGTTATCTTTTGTACTTCTGTCGGCTTGGTTGGGGCATTGGGATAGCTAGAACGCAAACTTTGGTCGATCCATTGCTGGTAATGGCTGGTGCGTTGCCAGAAACCCAACTCACCAAAACTACTGTTGGTGTTGATGTCGACATCTGGTTGCACATCGCCCCGTGCCAGACTGGTGCGATAGCTGGCGATGCCGGCAATCTGCCCGTTAATAAAAGCAGGTCCGCCGCTGTCGCCGGACGTAATCATGCCCTCGTCAGCACCCAGGCCGAGATCGGTCACGCCCAGCAATTGGCCTAGAGCATCATTCTGCGGCAGGCCATTATCAAAATCGGCAATCCATTGCGTCCCTCCTGTCGGATTCCAGGCGATCAAGCTGCCCAGCGATGCCTTGAACGTCCCCGCATCCACATCCACTCGATTTTGCGCTTTAAGCCGCAGGTAAGGGCCGGTGTAATTTTGAACAATCCCGGATGCCCCGCTACCCGGCAAACCGTAGCCCACCAGCGTCATGATTTGACCTATCTCGTCACTGTTGCGATATATTTCGTATCGATTGCCACTGACAGGCGCAGCTGTATTCAGCCATATCAACGCCAGATCATTGTTGCTATTGATAGAATCGTAAGAGGGTATAACTTCGATTTTACTGGCAGCAATCGTTTGGGAACCAGAAATAGTCTCGAAATGCGCGACAGCACTGGAAGTAGTTCCCGACACTGTTTGCAACAGATGAGCCGCCGTCAGAACGGCTCGCCCGTCATAGAGCAAGACACCCGTGCCGTAAGAATTACCGACGGACACACGCACGACGCCATCAAAACCCTCACCGGGTTTCGCTTGGTTCTGGGGTAGGGTATAACTGGTAACAGTGGCAACCATTACGATTTCCTTGGGGACTATTAAAGCGAACCGGAAAGGGCGCCCGAACTAATAGACAAAAATCTTAAGGGCACCGCTAAAAATTCAGAGTTCTAAACAAGACCAGGCGCGAATAAAAAATATTGACGCAGCATATGATGGATATGTAAGGAAATATTTTTTGTGAGCAACGAAGTATTGTGACGAAACGGGGTAAGCAGGCAAGCCGCAAAGCGGCTGCTCGCAAATATGGGTTTTCAGAGGTGCCCTTAATGCAGGTTTCCCGACAATAAAAGTGCTTTGCTCAATAGGCACGATCTCACCTCATTGACTCGACGACACACCATGAAAATCAAAGAACGAATCTGCAAACAAATGCACCATCAGCACTTCCTTATGATCAACCATTCAATCCGTTACCCAGTCCCCGGCCAATAATGACTGTCCGGCAAAGGGCGTTTGCCAAAAATCGCTTGGCCTACCCGCACCACCGTGGCCCCTTCTTCCACCGCAATTTCGTAATCTCCCGACATGCCCATGGAAAGTTCTTCAAACAACAGGGTTGCAGGTGCCTCTTGTCGTAGCATGTCACGAATGGCGCGCATTTTAATGAAGCACTCGCGCACGCGTTCATGGTCGGTTGAGAAAATGGCCAAGGTCATCAGTCCTTTGATCCGCAGCGAGGAATAATTCGGCAACTCGGCGACAAAAGTACGCACATCATCGGGTGCCAGCCCGAATTTACTGGCTTCACCTGAGCTGTTGACCTGAACATAAACATCCATGGCACGACCCTCTATTTGCAGGCGTTTATCAAGTTCTTCAGCTACTTTGAGGCTATCCAGTGCTTGAAATTCATTGGCAAAACGTGCCAGATATTTTGCCTTATTGGTCTGCAGATGACCAATGATGGCCCATTTAATGTCGAGATCTTTTAATGCTTCGGATTTCTCACGGGCTTCCTGGATCTTATTCTCACCCATTTCATGACAACCCGCAGCATAAGCAAGGCGTAATCTTTCGGCGGATACCGTCTTGGTTACGGGCAGAAGTCGCACACTGGACGGTTCACGACCTGCGCGAATGCATGCAGCGGCAATATTCTGCTGGACTGTAGCCAGATTATTCTTGATTTCATTAATTTGCTGTTCTGCTGATTCCAATACTGTCTCCTGTCGAGCTTACGGTTATTTCTGAATGATGAACCCGTACCAATGGATTATTTTATTTACACGGTTTTGACGCTTGATGAAATACCAATTTCCAACTGCTGCCATGGCGCTTCCAGATTGAGCTTCGCATCGAGGCTTGGCTGGTGGCATGCACACACTCACTTATTTTCTGTGCTTGATAAACAGCCAGAACAACATCTGACGATAACACGCTTACCCTGAAATCGGACAACAACCATCGATCGTCTTTATTCTTATTGACCAACCATTTGACCACTTCCTGACGTGAACTGATAACTCCCGCGCTGCCTATTTCTTCAAATTCTTCCGCCAGAAGTTCATCCAGTAACAAAGGATCTGCTTGCATATCCGCATGTAACAGCGTCTCTTCCAACGCTTTGATCTGTCTTGCCAGTTGATTCATTAGTTTATGAATTTAACCATTTGCAACGATTCAGAGCATACCATAATGCGAGATATCCTTAACCCTTGCACGGATGATTCTTTGCCAGATCCAGCCAGGTCTGCACCACACTATCTGGATTAAGCGAAAGATTTTTTATCCCCGCCTCGACTAACCAGCTTGCCAGATCAGGGTGATCGGATGGCCCCTGGCCACAAATACCGATATATTTATCCGCTTTTAAACACGCATTAATTGCCAAGCTTAATAATGCCTTAACGGCAGGATCACGTTCATCAAAAGACTCAGCCACCAGACTGGAATCTCGATCGACGCCCAGTGTCAACTGGGTCAAATCATTGGAGCCAATGGAAAAACCATCAAAGTACTCCAGGAATTGATCCGCCAGTAATGCATTCGATGGGATTTCACACATCATAATGAGTCGCAAGCCATTTTTACCACGCTCCAGGCCATTCTCAGCCAGTAATTCCACCACTTGCCGCGCCTCCTTTACGGTACGAACAAAGGGAATCATGATTTCTACATTGGTTAGCCCCATTTCATCACGAACTTTTTTAAGAGCATCACACTCCAGCTTAAAACATTCATGGAATGCCTCTGAAACATAACGCGATGCGCCACGGAAACCAAGCATTGGGTTTTCTTCCTTTGGCTCATACCGGTCGCCACCCACAAGATTGGCATATTCGTTAGATTTAAAATCTGACAATCGCACAATGACCGGTTTAGGAAAGAATCCCGCAGCCAATGTCGCGACACCTTCGGTCAGCTTAGTGACAAAGAAGCTCACGGGATCCGTGTAACCGGCACACAGCGGCATCATTTCCTGTTTCAAGTCTGCTGGAATATCTGGATAATCCAATACTGCTCGGGGGTGTATCCCAATCATCCGGGCAATGATAAACTCGAGTCGTGCCAGACCGACGCCATCATTCGGCAGACGTTGTAAATCAAAGGCTAATTCAGGATTACCGATATTCATTGAGATTTTGACCGGTGATGGCGGCATGGAGTCCAACACCAGCTCCGTTACTTCAACTTCCAGCGCACCATCAGAAACATAGCCGGTATCGCCTTCTGCACAGGATACGGTCACAACCCGATCTTCAGCCAATTTTGTGGTGGCATCACCACAACCCACAACGGCAGGAACACCCAGTTCACGAGCGACAATCGCTGCATGGCATGTGCGTCCCCCACGATTGGTTACAATGGCGGCAGCCCTTTTCATCACGGGCTCCCAGTCAGGATCTGTCATGTCGGTTACTAAAATGTCACCCTCTTGTACTCGAGATAATTCACTGGCATTCAAAATCAAACGAACGGGGCCAACGCCGATTTTTTGGCCAATCGCACGTCCTGAGATTAATATTTCAGACTTTTCTTTAAGATGATAACTTTTAACCACTTTCTTCGAATCTCTGGATTGCACAGTTTCAGGACGCGCCTGCAGAATATAAAGTTCTCCATCAGTACCATCCCTGCCCCATTCGATATCCATGGGCCTTTGATAATGCTGTTCAATAATAACGGCCTGGCGTGCGAGTTCTTCGGCCTCTTCATCCGTAATCGAAAATCGCATCTGATCCGCAACTTTCACGTCACGCGTTTCAACCGTATCCTTAATGTCCCGGCTTGCTGCATATTGAATTTGTATGTGCTTAGAACCCAGGTTTCTCCGTAATATTGCGGGCCGATCCTGTTTTAAGGCGGGCTTATAAACATAGAATTCATCGGGATTCACTGCTCCCTGAACAATCGCTTCACCCAGTCCATAGGCAGCGGTGATAAAAACGACCTGATCAAAGCCGGATTCGGTATCCAGGGTAAACATCACCCCCGACACTCCAATATCACACCGTATCATGTGCTGGATGCCCGCAGACAGCGCTACTTCAGAATGCGCAAATCCCTTATTCACTCGATAGGAAATAGCCCGGTCATTATAAAGTGATGCAAAAACCTGTTTGACGGCGACCAGCAAATTATCCAGTCCACGAATATTAAGGAAGGTCTCCTGCTGTCCAGCAAATGAGGCATCCGCCAGATCCTCAGCCGTTGCCGACGATCTGACAGCCACCGAAATCTCGGCATTACCTGCTCTCGCCTGCATGGCCCTATATGCTGCCGCGATTTCTTCTTCCAGACGAGGTGGCAAAGGTGCCGCCACAATCCATTCACGGATTAGTCGGCCCGCTGTGGCGAGTGCCTTGATATCTTCATGATCCAAGCCTGCCAGTTGTTTTTCGATGCGTCGCGCCAGATCATCATGCGCTAAAAAATCGCGGTAAGCACTGGCCGTTGTCGCAAACCCATCAGGAACCCGGACACCAGTCTGAGAAAGCTGGCTCATCATTTCGCCCAATGAAGCATTCTTGCCACCTACACGACTAACATCTGCCATACGTAATTGATCGAACCAAGCAACGTACTTTAATGAACACATTTTTATCCCTCGTTAGTACACTTATATTTATGTTGTACTTGAACAGGCGGGAGATTTCAATCAACTTTATCATGAGGTGATTTCCCCAGCTATAAATAAGCCTGTTAATTCAACCAACTTCGAGGAAAATATGATTGGCTTTGTGGTGAAAATTAATGGGGAAGGAAGGTGGTTATGACGGATAACCCATTACGGAATGGCAGCGTTATCTCGACTCTCCGTCAGGATTGGCTTACTTTGAATTTACTGCTATTGCTAGGGTCTGTTGACATTTCACATAGGTAGCCACAGATATCCACAAGCCATGGCAACCATATTTTCGTAATTTCTCTTCAGCTTGTCATATCGTGTTGCCACTGCGCGATACTGCTTTAATCGCGCAAAAGCGTTTTCCACCAAATACCGATATTTATACAAGCCCCAGTCTATATCTGCATTACCTTTTAATGAATTGCGCTTTCCTGGTATAACAGACCTGGCTCCCATCTTCGCAATCTGTTCTCGTATAGACTCACTATCATAACCTTTATCCGCAATGATCACTTTCACATCAGGTAATCTGGCAATCAGTCGCGGAGCTACAGAACAGTCATTTATCGTAAGCGCCCAACGCCACCATCTATCAAATTTTTTGCTTTAGGGCGCCTCTAAAAATCCATATTTGCGAGCAGCCGCTTTGCGGCTTGCCTGCTTACCCCGTTTCGTCACCATACTTCGTTGCTCACAAAAAATATTTCCTTACATATCCATCATATGCTGCGTCAATATTTTTTATTCGCGCCTGGTCTTGTTTAGAACTCTGAATTTTTAGAGGCGCCCTTTAGCCATTCAATGAAATCTGGTGATAACGGGAGTAACTCGTCGATACGGCTATTAGGCCAGGTGGGTAATTTTATTAGCGTGTCTTTGAGCCAATCAGATGGATTCAGGCCGTTGAGTTGGGCAGTGCCGAACAGGGT
>JAUXRH010000227.1 GCA_030682075.1 Nitrosomonas sp. | reverse complement strand
CGAATAAAAAATATTGACGCAGCATATGATTGATATGTAAGGAAATATTTTTTGTGAGCAACGAAGTATTGTGACGAAATATGGATTTTTAGAGGCGCCCTTAAGGTTGTTTTACAGAAAAAAAAGGGACAAGCGGTTCATCGTAACGCCGATCTCACGTATCTTAAATAGCTAACCGCCTCGAAATGAGGTAAATAAGCCCTTTGTTTCCCATTTTTCTCTTCACGATCACGCTAGTCCGAAAGGCGCCTAGCAGAAAAAAATATTTTTTGCGATCTGTTCGAATTGGCGCATAGAAGCGATTACAGGCTCACCAACGCCCGCGTTCAAACCCACCAGCAGGCCATCAGAAGGCGCCAGCTGCACAGCGCTGGGTGAAACAACCGGCAGCCCACAATAGCGCTTTTTCTGTTTATGCAGATTTGAATCAATAAATCCGGCAATGATTTGCTTGTTACGAAATCTGGAATAGAGAAATATACCGACGATACCTGCCCCATAAATAAATATTCTCCCCACTCCAGACGTCGTTGCCCGTACCTCAAATTCAAGTAACCTGGCCTCCACTCCTTGCCAAAAGTCGGCCAGTTTGTACGCATCCTGTATGCTTTCCTGCACTTCCGCAGGATCAGGCTCAATCCTGGAAGGTTGCCCGGCAACAGCCTTGGCGATATAAATCGATGCCTGCTGGTGGGAAAGGTTGTCAACTTCGATCAATTCAAAACCGCAGGAGGACAGACAGTATTTCATGGACGACAACGAATAGTGATGTAAATGGTCTACCACCAGCAAGTCTGCCCGATTTACCGAATAAATATTTGGAACAATTGCATACAAATACCCGCCATTCCGCAGGAGACTTCTTATCCGGGCCACGCTGTCCCTGGGGAAGGGAACATGTTCAAGAGAGAAAAATGAAGTCACACAATTGAAGGAACCATTCCACGACAGAGGTGTGTTGAAGAAAGAGAGTTTCTCATCCGGGCGGAAACTTTTCCAGAATGCCTCGTAATCACGGGAAACATCGAACAGATAAATATCCAGGTCAGGATTATCAGCCATCGCACGTTGTGACGTTAAGGATTTACCACAGCCATAGTCCAGCAGCGTTGTTATCCCAAGATTCGATGTTTTCTGGAGTAGAACGCTTGCCATGTGCTCGGATCTGAACACCATTCGACCCGATTCAATCGCGTATAGATCATCTTCTTCCGCATTGATTCCGCCGATTTTGTAGCCCGTATCGTAATACTGATCCAGATCAAACAACGATGACGTTTCCAGATGGCCACAATGCGCACAGACAGATACAACGGTTTTTCCGGGCACAAGTGCCGCAAGCGAAGTAATGCTCATCTCCGCGCCAGAATGGAATACTTCATTCATTCGGTATCCGCAAATTGAGCAGTTTGTTATCTTTTCCATGGCGTTATTCCAATCTTAAATATTTTCTCAAGCCAGAACCAAGCGAACGATGTCTGCCAAGGTGCGCAATAGAACGGTCATTGCTGCTTCAGCAACATTGTTTCCTTTATCCAGGTTGTCACACACTGCGGTTGCCACCCTAGGAGTTTACTGATGCGCGCCACATCAATAAGCGGGAAAGAAAATTCCGTACCGGACTCAGCCACTGAGGCCTCAAATTTCAGGCGTGTGGATAACGCCTCCAGAATTTCCGCTGTAGAAATATTTTGTCCGCTGGCAATATTATAAATTCCCGTCTCGCCATGGGTTGCCAGCGCCGCCAAGGCATTAATGGCATCGTCGATCAGCAGATAATCCTTGGCCGAAGATAAGGCCGAGCGCAGCTGTACCCTTCCCGTCACTGCCGCAGCCATGAGCTGTGACACAAAACTTTCTGACGCACCCTCGCCTACAATATTGGAAAGCCTCGCGACCTGCGCGCGTCCCGTTTGCAGGCAAAGCGCTTCACCTGTCAGTTTTGTCAGGTTATAAAGGCCATCCGCATCAGGAAACACCCTCAATGCACAATTTTCATTGCCGGTTTTTGCCCCCTGATAAACCCGGGTAGAGGATAGATAGGTAATCGTGGAGAAATGCGCCTCGCGCAAAATTCTGCTGAGAAGGCATACATGCGCCTCGACCGTATCATATGGCCTGTGTCGGAAGTCTGCGGTTAGGCCGACGGCATACACAACCCGTCCCAGGTCCCTGTCAAATATCGCCGCAGCCCCCTTGCCAGGGGCGTATACCTCATGTCCGTTCTCTCGAAAATGTCGTTCCAATCGAGTGCCGATGAAGCCACCGGAACCCAGTATGGTGAATAGCACCGTTTACCGCCTGTAACCAAAACATTTCAATGGAGAGCCGGAATAAATCCCATATTCCTCCAATGTACCCTTCACGATTGACCCTGCGCTAATGACAGCGCCCCGGTGAACATAAGCTCCTTCCAGAATAACGCTGTTGGCACCTATCCAGACATCATCTTCGATGACAATGCCGCTACGTCCCACAAAAAGAGGAGATGGAGATACGAACCCTTGGTCGCGTATCAACCGGTCGCGGGACCTGAATTCATGCGAAGTGGGCGAAAAGACACAATTGGCGGCAATCAAAACATTGCAGCCGATGGAAATGCCATTGCCGGTGTATATCGCCACTCCCGGATTGATCACCGTGTTTGCGCCTATCTCCAAATCGCCCAGGCCGCCGGCAGGTTTGATCTTTACAAATGAGTCGATTATCACTCCGTCGCCGATAATTATTTTACTGCCCTTAATCGAATCTTCGATGTCAGCCAGTTTTGATATTTTTGCCGTTGGAGAAATTATCAACATAATGCCTGCCTGTTAAACATAAAACCGAATCTGGCAACTTGTCCAGGATTCCATCCAAGCAAATGGTAACTGTTGCATCTATACCCCACCGGTAACGGGTATGTTGACACCCGTCACAAACTCAGCTTCATCGGAAAGCAGGAACTTCACCACAGGTGCAACGTCGGCAGGCATCCCATTGCGTTTGAGTGGGTGCTGTTGCGCAGTAAACTCGACGATTTTTCCCGGGATCTGCGCAAGAAAATCTGTTTCAATCATCGATGGAGAAACTGCATTAATGCCTATTTTCTTTCCGGCATATTCGCTGGCCAATGATTTCATCAAACCCAGCAACGCATATTTGGCCGTAACGTAATGCGCCATAGCGGGTGGGGGGGTGCCCAGGGTATAACTGCTTAATACAAACACAACCTTGCCATATTTTGCCGATGCCATCTCTGGCAGAAACCGGTTCAGTATCTTGAAGGCAGAACACAACTGCACCTTCAACTGTACTTCGAAATCCGCCCAAGCCAGGTCTTTGAAGCGTGTAAGTACCAAATCCGGCGCGGCGATAAAGATTATCTTGTGCGGAAAAGCACAAATTTTTAGCACTGATTCAATCAAGGAGTCTATGTCGGCCTCCACGGAGAGATCGGCCTGAATGGGAATAATCCGCGCATTTATTTCTGTCTGCAGCGCACCAAGCGGGTCTTTTCCGGAGCGGTAATGCGCCAGGATAACGGTATCTTCTTCGGCTATCTGCCGGATGATTTCGCAACCGATGGCGGATGAAGCGCCGACAACCAATACATAATTCTTACTCATTTATTCCCGACCTGATTTTTGCCTTGGAAACTTTCTTCCCCAGCTGATTAGTAATATGGGCACGAATTTCAATTTGCCTGAACATGGGATGAATTGAAGTAATCTCACCAAACACTGTCAGTTCGTCACCCGCAAAAACCGGCGCAATGAACGAAGTATCAACTCCCTGAAGCAGTGCATATCTGCCCGGCAGGTACATGCCGATCAGGGTTGAATAAAACGAAGCGGTAAGCATCCCATATACCACTCGGTCACGATACCCGCAGGACAAAGCAAAGTTTCTATCCGTGTGGAGTGGGTTGGTATCCCCGGACAAAAGCTCAAACTGATTCACCATCCGAGCCGTCACGCTGACCTGAAATGAATCACTGATACCTGCGGACAAGTCAGCCAGATGATACGTGTTCATTTATCAGGATGCCTTCCGTTGTATGAGGTCGAACATGTCGCCCACATTCCGAAGTTGCTCAACTTCGTCCAGGGTCAGCTTGATATCAAATTCCTTCTCTATCGCCACAAGCAGGCTGATATGAGCGAGAGAGTCCCATTCCTCAATATCAGCGGCAGTAGTTTCACGGGCAAGTATCAGGGTGTTTCTATCGAGTACATCCCGGAATATCTCGGACAGCCTTTGCTCGATTGCTTCGATTGTCATTTATTTACCTCAATGAAAAGATTCTTATTGGTGTAGGCCGTGGAAATATCCAGCATCCAGACACTCGAGTAATCCTCTTTTTTTGTCAGATTTTTAAATCCCATTTCTTCGAATAACCCACTCACGAGGACGTTTCTGGCGCTGGGATAATAATAGCCGATGATGGATTTTAACCCCCTGCCCTGTGCTTCTACCACCAGCTGATCCAGCATGGCCGCCTCCATTCCTCGCTGTAGAACCCGGCAACTCATCAACCACAGATCCAGATAAAGTTCCAGCCCCTGGATGACGCCGACCATGACGGACACCAGGCCATTATCGCCGAACCTGTCCTTGAGACGGCCAAAGAGTGTGATGTAGCAACTGTCTTCAGCAACAGCTTTAAGTTCTGCCGGGGTGTAGCGTCGGGTGGTGACATTAAACTGATTGGTCTTGTTGGTCAGCTGGGCGACGCGATCGAGATACACCGGGACAATCGGTTTAATCTCGGCCACCATGTCGAGTGAGTGAAGAAAGTCATCGTAATTCTCGAAGTGGCTCTGGTTGTCCCGCCGGACAGCATTGTCAATGTAAAACGTACTCCGCTGCAGGTCATCGTGCGACAGGACAATTGTCTCAAAGAGGCCGGATTTGTCGATAACATCAATATATTTTGCCACGTTGTTACCCATTTCCGGCACCGCCACCCGTGGCTCCTGGAATCGGATCAGGTCCCGTTCCGCCGGATTGTCGTCGGCAAAAACAAGGCTATCAATGCCAATGTTGAGCAATTGCGCGATTTCACGGATGTTCTCATGCTTGGGTTCCCAGTTGGCGCGAAATACGGAAAAATCTTCCAACGCCAGGATGCTGTCGGGATGGGTAAATCCTTCGCGGGCATTTGCCTCATCGTTCTTGGAACAGATCGCCAGATTGATGCCACGTTCCTTGAGTCCCTTCACATATTGCTGGAACTCGGTATAAGCTTCCGCTTCTGGAGTTTCCTTGCCAATACGGATGCCGTTTACTCCATCGTCCCCAATTATGCCACCCCAGAGCGTATTATCCAGATCCAGCACAAGACACTTCTTCGCCTGCCCCAGAATGGCCCTGACGATAGTCGCCACACTGTGCGCCAGCAAAGGGATGGCTTCAATGCTCATGGCATACTTGTAGGAATACCAGGCGCACTTGTCATACCAGCGCTCCAATCCGAACCATGCGGACAGATAATTTATGTCGTTGAGGTGCAGGTTGTGGCGTTGCCTTGCTTCCTCGCTGAAACACCGATTCAGCTCGGCAATGAAACGGGTGTGACCATGGACATCATAAGCATCAAGGTTGCCCAAGCCCCGATAATGGGGGAGTTCAAAGTTGTTCTGAATGATGGGGCAGGAATATTCCGCTGCGATCCGATCCCAGATTTTCCTGAAGCGATTTACTTCACCCGCAACAATGCCATCAATGTCCTCGGCACGCTCCAGAACGGACGGGTAGCGCGTGATATTCACGTTGGACGTATGGATGTAGATGATTTCAGGAGCAAACTGCTTTAACTCGGCACCGGAAAATAAAACCTCTTCATAGTACCGGTTGTACCCAGACTCGTAGAATACCGGTTTGATGCCATCCTTGAGCAGAAAGAGCTCCAGCATGTCCTTAATTTCTGCGGTGGTCGACCCGCCAAGTATCGCTACCCGTTTTTCCATAAGATCGGTGCGTGAAATCAACTCACGACGAATGGCTTTCTTCATGCGCAATAGATAGTGGGCATCAAACGGATAACTAAGGCGAGTAATCATGAATTTTCCGCCCCCTGTGCTTTGATTTTTCGAAGCGTAGGCACCGCCACGACAAACGCTCCTCCCCAGTCACGGATATATTCATGCTGTTTTACTACCTCGTCCGCAATGTTCCAGGGTAAAACCAACACAATATCAGGGCGCAGTTCGCGTAGCCTGGAAGGGTGAAGAATCGGAATCTGGCTGCCCGGAAGAAACTTCCCCTGCTTTGAGGGCGCCGTGTCACACACGCAGGGTAATAAATCCGGCTTGACTCCGGCATAGTTGAGTAACGTGTTCCCCTTCGCTGCGGCACCATAACCGACGACTGTCTTTTCCGATCGTTTGGCTTCAATCAGGAAAGACAAGAAATCATCTTTTACCTGATCTGCCCTGACTTGAAAATCAATATAAAACGCGGGTGTCGTCATACCTGCCGCTGCTTCGCCAGCCAGTAGTGTCGCCACATTCTGACTAAGTTCACGCCGCCCTGAATCACTGCGTTGGGCATACACACGTAAACTGCCACCATGGGTGGGCAACGTTTCTACGTCAAACATCTTCAGGCCGTTGCACTCAAGGATGCGCTGCACCGCTGTCAACGAAAGGTAAGAATAGTGCTCGTGATAAATGGTATCGAACTGGTTGCCAGACACCAATCGCAGTAAATGTGGAAATTCAAAAGTCACCACCCCAGACGGTTGCAGCAGCACAGCGAAGCCTTGCACAAAATCATTGATGTCCGGCACATGCGCCAGCACGTTATTGGCTACTGCGAGATCCGCTTGCTTGCCTTGAACAACCATTTTTTTCGCCAGCTTCACACCAAAAAAATCCTCAATAATCTCAATGCCCCTGGCACGAGCAGCAATTGCCGTGCTGGCCGTTGGCTCAATTCCCATACAGGGTATGCCCCGTGCTTGTACAAATTGCAGCAAATAGCCATCATTAGCCGCCACCTCGACAATACGGGAATTGACGTTCAATTTGAAACGCTGCACCATATCTGCGACATACTGTTCGGCGTGCTTGAGCCATGTCGTCGAACAGGAACTGAAATAAGCATAATCGGCGGAAAACAATTCGTTTGCTCTGGCATAGTCCTCGGTTTGCGCCAGCCAGCATTCGGTGCATACCAGCACTCGTAAAGGGAAATGCTTTTCCGGCAAGTGCACCGTCTGTCTGGTTAGATAGGCGTTGGATGGCGGTGCCGCACCCAGGTCAATCAACGGCAAAGTCAGCTCGGACTGGCAGTGACGACATTTCATAAAACAATTCCCTGAAAGCCTGAGCCGATAAATGAGTGCTTGCAGTCCTGCTCAGAAAGATCTGTTATAGGCAAAGGCCAGACTATGTTCAACCTTGGATCCACCATATTCAGCGCACCTTCGGCATCGGGAAAATAAGCGGCCGTATGCAGATAAATTAGCTCACAATCCTCAGTCAGCGCCTGAAAACCATGGGCATAACCCTCAGGAACAAGCAAACTTTTACGGTTTTCAGCTGAGAGAACCTCACCATGCCACCGCAGGAAAGTTGGCGAGCCGCGTCGGAGATCAACCGCCACATCCAGGATCGCTCCTTTTAAACAACTCACCAGCTTGACCTCGGCATGCGGCGGATGCTGAAAATGCAGGCCGCGCACTGCGCCTTTCTTGCGCGTGAAGGTGTGGTTTATTTGGGCAATCGGTCGATTAATACCAGCAGCGCGAAATTCTTCGGCACAATAAAAGCGCGAAAAAAAACCACGATGATCTTCTGTCACCTTGCGTTGCACCCGCAGCAGTCCAGCCAGAGGTGTCGGAATGAAATCAAAACGCGAACGGGCTGATCGTTTTATATTGTTCATGGCAGGTTGGCACCGTTATTTTCCAGCCTCATGGTGATGTACCCTGGTAAATTCTGAAGTATCAGCAATAGGGTATTTAGCATTGCCGCTTTCATTACAGTCATTCTTTTATCAACCATTGACATATTGCCGGATCTGACCCAGCGAAAATACGCTCATATCCTTACCTGCTTGAAATGCGTGGTTCCAATCGATAATCGCACCCAAGGTGCTTTCAAGATGCCATTTGGGACGCCAGTCCAAACGCGCTTTTGCTTTGGCGCAATCCAGCTTCAGGTAATGCGCCTCATGTGGATGATCGCCTCCATCCAGCACCCAGCTCGCGCCCTTTCCCCAGGCATTGGTCAGTTCCTCTACGATCCATTGCACTGGCTTGGCATCTTCATCGCTTGGCCCGAAATTCCAGCCTTCCGCGTACAGCGCACCTTGTTCATAAAGTTTCTGCGCCAGCAACAGATAGCCGGATAACGGCTCCAACACGTGCTGCCAGGGACGAATAGCGTGCGGATTGCGGATGTTGACGGATTTACCTTGGGTGATGGCGCGCATAATGTCTGGAATGAGCCGGTCATCCGCCCAGTCACCGCCACCCACCACATTGCCTGCTCTCGCACTGGCCAGCGCGATACCGGCCGACTCCAGGAATGACCGCCGATAGGCTGCGGTCACCAACTCGGCGCAGCCCTTGCTGCTGGAATAGGGATCGAAGCCCCCCATGGGCTCATTCTCGCGATAACCCCATACCCCTTCGCGATTTTCATAACATTTGTCCGTGGTGACATTGACCACCGCTTTCACGCCGGGCGTAGCTCGCACCGCCTCAAGCAGGTTCACGGTTCCCAGCACATTCACCGCATAGGTTTCTGCAGGTTGTACATAGGAGTAGCGAACCAAAGATTGAGCGGCCAAATGAAAAACAATTTCCGGGCTCGCGCTTTGCATTGCAAGTCGAAGCTTATCCGCATCGCGAATGTCGGCTATTTCAGTACTCGCCATCCCCTTGCCGACTTCCGCCACAACGAAAAAACTGGGTTCAGTCGGTGGTTTGAGCGCGTAACCATGCACCTCTGCTCCCATAGCTTGCAGCCATAACGACAGCCAGCCACCCTTGAAGCCGGTATATCCGGTCACGAACACTTTTCTTCCTTGATAAAAAGTATTCCCCAAGGGGGGATAGGTGTGGGTCGATATCATTGTTTGGCGCGTGTGCGTTGGCAGGAACCTGGGACTGAAATGATTATTACGCGTTTGATAACGGATTGGCGAATTTCCTGACACCTGCTTTCTGTCAAGGAATCCAAATCGAGCGCAGGTTGCAAGTGCATATCCAGTTCCAGTAGCGAGCCAAAAGTCCCTTGCGAGAAACGCGCCTGATCGCGCGTATTGATCCATTTGCCACCGTCGGCCAAATCAGACCTCACTGAAATGCTTGTACGACGCATCTGTTCAACCAAACCCGAACATTCCTCTCCCGGGCCTGTGGCAGTAACCTCATTAACAGGCTTAACCAGAAATTTTGCAACCTGCCGAACCTCGAATTTCTCATGTGGTAAGGCTTCGAATATGGGATGGTTAATGATCGAACTCATGATTTTTTCACTTTCTGCACTCAATCTTCATCTATAACCAGCATCTATAACCAGCATCTATAACCAGGACTTCCATGGCGCCCTGTCATTTTGCCAAAGCTCATCCAGATGGTTTTTATCGCGCAGCGTATCCATCGGCTGCCAGAATCCATCATGTTTATATGCCATCAGGTCCCCTTCAGCAGCAAGCCGGGTTAACGGCTCCCCTTCCCATGACGTGGCATCATCACTGATGTAATCCAGACATGCTGGCGCTAATACAAAAAATCCGCCGTTAATCCAGCCGCCATCGCCCTGAGGTTTCTCGACAAAGCCGCGCACCGAATCCCCCTCCATTTTCAGTGCACCATAACGTCCTGGCGGTTGCACCGCCGTCACTGTTGCGTGTTTGCCATGTTGTTGATGAAATGACACCAATGCGGAAATATCAACATCCGCCACCCCATCGCCGTAAGTAAAACAAAACGCGCCATCATCTTTCACATACTGTTTAACACGCTTCAGCCGTCCGCCGGTCATGGTGTCATCACCGGTATCCACCAGAGTGACTCGCCAGGGTTCTGCATATCGCTCATGCACTTCCATCTGATTGCTCTGCATATCAAATGTTACATCTGACATATGCAGAAAGTAGTTGGCAAAATATTCTTTAATGACATAACCCTTGTAACCACAGCAAACCACAAAATTATTGATGCCATAGGCGGAATAAATTTTCATGATGTGCCAAAGGATAGGTCGCCCGCCAATTTCTATCATCGGCTTGGGTCGCAACGCTGTTTCTTCGCTAATCCGGGTTCCCAACCCGCCCGCAAGAATAATCGCTTTCATGGGCTTCCCCTGTTATATTTACCAAGAAAATAATCTTTTTTTCAACTTTCCTGGCCGTGTTTTTTGCACCACAATCGCCACATTTGTCGATACGCTGCTTCCACCTTGCGCGTAAACCCAGCTTCATCCAGCAATGGGCTCTGCTCCATTTCCCTGCGCAAAGACGCACGATGCGCCGCCAATCGCTCCAGATCATGGGCCAATCCCGCTGCCTTGGTTACATATTCCGCTTCGCTTCCAGCGATCCACTCTGGGTGACCCACGCCTTGCAGAACACTGCTGCCCAAGCGGCCCACAGAAGGACGGCTCGCCAGTGTAATGTAAGGTACGCCCATATACAGTGTCTCAAACAACGTCGCTCCGGAATTGTGCGGAAAGCAGTCCAATCCGATGTCTATTCCGCGCAATACATCCCACGGTGGGCTGTGAAAACCGATCTCCAGCCGCTCATGACTTATGCCGTATTCCGCAAATCCAGCCGCCATCCGTTCCTGCATCGCACGGTCTTTAAAGTTGGCGCTATCCATAACCAGGCGGGAGTTCGGAACGGCTGCAAGCAGTTCTGACCAGACCCTTATGGTGCGGTGATTGATGCGTACCAAGCGGGTCAGTGTACCGAAGGTGATGTAGCCGCGCTGCAAGGCTGGCAGGCTGCTGACTTCGCCCATATCAGACCCAGGGCGGTAAACATAGGCCGGCGTGGTGATGTGCCAGGGTTGTTCAGAAAACAGGCCTTCGCTGCCTGCCGGTACGCAGGCTTCGTCGGTGAGGTAGTAATCGATCGCACTCAGACCGGTGGTATAGCCATAACCCAGCCAACTGAGTGAAACCGGGGCAGGTTTGCGGGCAAAGGCGAGCAGGCGGTTCCCTTTAGTGTGCCCGGCCAGTTCGACCAGGATGTCGATACCATCGGCACTGATGCGTTCCGCCAGGGCTTTGTCGCTCATGCCACGGGTCTCGATCCAGTGATCGGCGTAGCTCTGGTAGTGGGCGGTCATGTCGTCTGCTTTGGTCAATTCGGCATAGGTATACACTTCTATCTGGGTCTTATCATGGTGCGCCAACAGCGGTTCCAGATAAGAACGACAGGAATGTTGGCGAAAATCGGGAGAGACATAGCCTACCCGTAACCGGCGGTTCGGGTTTCTGTCGTTGCTGTGTGCGCACCCGGTCGAACGTAACGGGATGCACAGCTGTGTGTCGTATGCCTGATAAGCCAGATAAATTTCTTCCGCGCTCAAATCAGGGTGGTAGTTCAGAACGAACAGCAGATTGTTAAATGCCTCGACAAGATCTGGTTTGATCTCCAACGCCCGTTGAAAGCTCGCCAGCGCATCATCGAGTTGTCCAAGATCACGTAGCGCATAGCCCAGATTGCCATACGCATCGGCATAATCCGGCTTGATTTTCAACGCCCGACGATAGCTCTCTACCGCATCATCGAGTTGCTTGCGGCCTAGCAGCGCATTGCCCAGGTTGTAATGCGCCGCAGCTGAATCCGGTTTAATTCGTAGCGCCCGGCGACAACTTGCTTCCGCTTCATCGAACTGACCTAACTTCTCCAGGAGAACGCCCAAATTACTATGTGCCTGGTCATCATCGGATAATAACTCCGTCGCTTTTCGCAAAGCATGCAGGGCGTCTTTGTCCTGCATCTGCAGGGATGCTCCCAATACCTTCCAGGCAAAACCGGCATTAGGGTACTGCCCAAGCAACAAACGTGCCCGGCGCTCCAATGCCACATAACGCCCCGCATTGAACAAAGTGACAAGCTGGTTAACCTCCGTTTGCGGCAGTAATTTACGGGTCGAAGCTGATCCTGAGACACCCTTTTTTGTCTTGACTGACTTACTTCTTTTTGCAGCAGATCTTCTCGCTTCCAGCAATTTGTTTGGGGGCACCTCCTCCACTTTTGTTTGTGGTTGCCCATGTCGATCCAGCATTTCGGTGGTTTCAGATATTCCCAAATTGTTCGTTGCCGACCCATCCCGTATCGCATCCTCAGCCCTTTGCCGCAGTATCTGGATCGCCGTGGTATCGAGTCCGCACTGCATTGCGGTCCTGATAACCAATACTGCTTCCACCGCCTGGCCGGATATCAACAGCGCTTCGGCATATGTTTGCCAATGCCTTCCCTGGGATGGATCGGCTTCCAGTGCCGCCTTGAAGTTAGGCAGGTCTGCCGTAACCTGCTTCACCTGCTCCGCTACCAGACCCAGGTTAAAGTGTACGTCTGAGTGATCAGGCTGGATTTGAAGGATGGCACGGTAAAGACGTCCGGCCTGTTGCAATTGACCCGCCTGATGGTAAGCAATTGCTTGTTGGAGCACTTGATCAATGATCAATGGGGCCGTTTGCTGCGGCGTCTCAGCATTAGTCATAGTTGGCTGGTTTTGTATTGTCAGTAGATTCTGTTTCAGGGCGCAAAGCACGATCAGTGCCACTGATTAGAAGTTACCAGAAAAAACACGCGGCTATCATTATGAATAGGCAGGAGAAACCTGCGTATATTGAAGTGGCGCAGCAGTTTGACCCAGCGCTTTCAACCAACTTGAGACCTGTTTATTTCATGATGAATTGTTGAAAATCATGCCGTTGGCTTCACCAGGCCCGCCTTAAGATGGACCGTACAGGAATTCCAACAGCTTCAAGTTTTCCTTCCGCCGGATTGTAGCCTTGAAGACATAGCACTACGCACGATGACACCAGAGAAAGCAGCCAGCTTGCGAAAAACGGTTTTTCTGCTGCAGTAGCCAAGTGATGCAGCGGTACTTTTTACGCCACTGTTTCAGTGCAGTTTTCTCATTGATCCGCGTTCCCAGCAGCCCAGCAGGCGTAATTACTTTCATGTTTTATTGCCCTTTTCGCACCAGATTTTCCAAATCCTGCGATAAGCATCTTCCACTTTAAGCGCAAAACCTGCTTCATCCCGGAGTGGGCTGCGCTCCATTTGGTCGCGCAATACAGCACGTATGACCGATAAATGCGTTACATCGCTCGCCAATGCAACGGCCTTGGCAACGTAGTCGTCTTCATTTTCAGTTATCCATTCCGGGTGTCCCACGCCTTGCAGAACACAACTACCCAATCGCCCAACCGAAGGCCGTCCTGCTAAGGTAATGTACGGTACGCCCATATATAAAGTTTCAAATAAAGTGGCGCCGGAGTTATGCGGAAAGCAATCCAGGCCAATGTCAATCCCGCGCAAGACGTCCCAGGGTGGGGAGTGATAGCCTATTTCCAACCTTTCCCGTTCAATGCCATGAGCGGCAAACTTATCGACCAGGATGTCCTGCATGCGTTTTGCGCTGAAGTCTTTACTATCAATAACCAATCGAGCACCTTTCACCCGATTGAGAATTTCCGACCACACTCGAATCGTCCGGTGGTTGATACGGACTGGTCGGGTCAGGGTGCCGAAGGTAATGTACCCCTTGGCCAGGGCCGGCAGCACACTGACCGCTCCCATGTTTTCGGCAGGGCGGTAGCTGAAGCTTGGGGTTGCCAGTCGCCATGGAGTTTCTGAAAACAATACATCACACCCTTCCGGCACGGTGGTCAGATCAGTCAGGTAATAATCAATCGCGGTCAGTCCGGTGGTATAGCCATACCCCAGCCACGACACGGATACTGGCGCAGGCTTGCGGGCAAAGACCTTCAGTCTGTTTTTACCAGTATGGTCGGCCAGATCTACCAGAATATCAATACCATCAGCGCGAATGCGCTCAGCCAGCGCATCATCAGACATGCCTCGGGTGGGAATCCACTGATCTACGTAATGCTTGAAACGAACCGTAGCCGAGTCTTCCCGGGCCAGTTCGGCATAGGCATAGACTTCAACAAACTGTTTATCATGATGCGCCAGTAAAGGTTCCAGATAATTTTGTACCGAGTGCTTCTTAAAATCCGGTGACACATACCCCACTTTCAGCCGACGTTGCGTTTCGCGGCTGTTGCCGTGCACTCGCCATTCACTCTGGAATGGCAAGCCATGCCTGGCATCATATTCCCGGTAGACGGCAAATATTTCTTCGCCACTCTTGTCTGGATGGTAATTCAGGGTGAATAGCAGGCTATCGAAGGCAATCTCATAATCTGGCTTGAGCTGTAGCACCTGGCGGTAGCTGTCCTCGGCCTCGTCTAATCGTCCCAGATCCTTGAGAGTGGCGCCCAGGTTGTTATGCGCTTCAACATAATCCGGCTTGAGTTCCAATGCGCGATGAAAATGAGCCTCAGCCTCGTCTAATCGTCCCAGATCCTTGAGCGTGACACCCAGGTTGTTATGCGCTTCAACATAATCCGGGCGAATCTCCAACGCGCGCAGGAGGTGGATCTCAGCCTCGTCTAATCGTCCCTGTTCCTTAAGCGTATTGCCCAGGTTATTACAGGCACCCGCGTAATCTGGATTGATCTCCAACGCTCGGCGGTAGTTGGCTTCGGCCTCGTCGAGTCGCCCCAGTTTCTGAAGGATATAGCCTAACGTTAGATATACTGGCGCATAATCGGGTTTGATCTCCAACGCCCGATTGCAACAGACTTCAGCTTCGTTTAGCCGTCCCAGTTCATCGAGAACGTTTCCCAGCATCAGATAAGCTGGCGCATCATCTGGTTTAATCTCCAGCAACCGGCGAAAACTGGCTTCAGCCTCATCTGGCCGTCCCAGTTCCAGGAAGAGGCTTCCCAGTGTCAGATAGGCTGAGGCATGATCTGGTTTGATTTCCAACGCCCGTCGACAGCAGGTCACGGCCTCGTCCAGCCGCCCCAGTTCCTGAAGCGTGTTGCCCAGGTTGTTAAATGCTTCAACGTAATCCGGCTTGATCTCCAGCGCACGCTGGTAACAGGTCACAGCCTGTTCCAGCTGTCCGAGTTCACGGAGAATATTGCCTAACGTCAGATAGGCTGGCGTATAATTTGATCTGATTTCCAGTGCCCGACGGCAACTGGTCGCGGCCTCATCCAGTTGTCCCAATACCTGGAGAATGTTGCCGAGACTCAGGTGTGCTTCAGCGTAATCCCGATTAATCTCCAATGCCTGGCGAAAACAAGCCTCAGCCTCGCCTGGCCGCCCCAGATCCTGGAGCGTGATACCCAGGTTATTATGCGTTTCAGAATCCGTTGGTAACAGTTCCACTGCTTTCTGCATGGGATATAGCGCGTCCGTAGTCTGCCCTGTCTGCTTCAGCCCTGCGCCCAGAATCTTCCAGCCAAACCCATACCAGGGAAAATATTCCGTCATCTGCAGAGCACGCGTTATAACTTCTGTGTATCGCCCCTCGGTAAACAATGCCACCAGTGTCTCTATTTGTTGAGCGCTGGGATTCATTCCTTTATGTAGCACAGGTTTTTTAGTCGACTGCTCCGGTTTAGGGAGTTTGCGCTTGCTTTTAGTCTTCCTGCCTTGTGCAACGGCCGACGCATCTGGTTGTGATTCTTTGATGGATTCCTGTTCCGACAATTGCACTATTCTCTCCAGACGCCCTGCCAGCACTTCTACCGCATCTCCCTGCAAACCACGTTGACGCCCCTGCTGTAACACCTGCCGGGCAACATCGACCTGGCCTGTCAGCATCAACGCATCAATGTAATTCAACCAGTATTGTCCTTGATCCGGGTTAGCCTCCAGTGCCGCCTTGAAGTCAGGCAGACTGGCTGTGGCCTGCTTTATCTGTTGCGCCAGCAGATCCAGGTTATGGTGCACGTCTGCGTGATCAGGCCGTATTTGAAGGATGGCACGGTAAAGACGCTCAGCGTCTCGCAATTGGCCAGCCTGATGGTAAGCGATCGCTTGTTGGAGTGCTTGATCAATGATCAATGTGGCTGTTTGCTGCGGTATCTCAGCATTAGTCATGGGTGATTTTTACTGCCGGTTGATTCTGTTTCAGGGCGCCAAGCGCGACGAAAAATGAAAGATTATGTCGCTGGCTTGAATCCTCTTATTTGTCATATTTAAATTTCATATAAGCGATGCCTGGAGAAAAAACCACGCGCCAGGCCATTTCAACACGATCATCAAAATGTAAGTCAAGCTCCCTGACCGTATGAATCAGACATTCCAGCCAGACATCATAAAGTTCAGGTCTAATATTCAGATGCTTACGGTTATGTTTGACTGCAATCGTTTCCATATAATCGTGAATTTCATGCGTGTCGAATAATTGCATGATATAAAGAATTGAGGAGCGTAACATGTGTTTTTGTCGTTTCATGTCGGTATTTTTAAACTTATCTGCTATTTCTGGGGATGCGCCGGTAAATTTTTCATAAAAACGATCAAAGAAAAGATTATTGTCCTCCCCCAAATGAGCAACTCTTTCGTAACTGTCGTTAAAAAGTTCATCCAAATTCACTATAGAAACTCCCCGCTTAAAACTTAACTCATAATATAACAAATTAATTTTACAATGTTTCGAGGTGTTCCGACCCATAATGTAATGCAGTTGAGCCGATAGACAAAATGCCTTTCAATACACCCGTAGAATAAACAATATCATATGGAGATGATTTTTATCGGACTAATCAAAGGAAGACACCGTCCATTCCAGAACTTCTGGCAATCACGATAACGGGTCGGTCGAGAGCAAAACGAGGCGGCTAACCCCTGTTAACCGTGACTCTTCGTTGCATGGAATGACTAAGCGCCTTAGAATCAGGTCAATCTGTCTGCGCCTTTCAACTTTGATCGCTTCGATCACTTAAGTCCGACAGACGCCCAGGAGATTTCTCACCGTTTATCTATTTAAGATCCATAATACTTTCTACAAACCACACAAAATTCGCACATTTTTAAATGCTGAAGTAATTTAAAACATCAACAATTAATTGGAGATCGTTATGAATAGTAAACAGCTGGAAATATTACAAATCACGCAAGCCATGTTTAAAGCAGCGCCGGGTGCCCAATATTTAAGTGAGTTTACTGCGATTGTTGATAACGCTAATGGCTCTATCAAACAATTGGCCAATGTATTAGCTGAAACCAGTGTATTTAAGCAGTCAATGTATTCGGATATCTTAACGAACCATGCATTTTCAACCCAATTTGTAGAAAATATGGTTGGCACGCTGGTCAGTACAGAAAATAAAGCCTCGGCAGTTTCAACAATTGAAGCCATGTTGACGGCAGGTCAAAGCCGGGGTGATGTGATTTACTGGGCGGCAACAACACTTGCATCAGTCAACACAACGGATGTCAATTGGGGCGCAGCGGCTCAACAATTTAATAATAAAGTTGACGTGGCCGCTTTTTATTCCATTGATCATCATGGAACGGCGAATACATTAGCTGACTTACAACAAGTGACAGCAAATGTTACCAACCTGGCAGCCACCGTGACTGCGGCTAAAGCGTTATATGCCACGTCTTCGCTGCGGGCCGTTCCCGGCGCAAGCACCCTGACGGGCGCTGACGGGGTTAACGATGTCTTCGTTGCGGTGGGCGTCACGGCAGCCGGGGAATATTCCGGCAGTGACACCAATTTTGCTAATCTCACAACCATCAATAGCAACACCACCTCGGAGATAGACAGCGGCGACGCCTTTGTTGGCGGCACTGGCTACGATACGCTGCATATTTACGGCACCGCCGATCTGACCGGGGTTAACCTGAGCAGCATCGAGCGAGTGGTACTGCATTCCGATGTCACCTTCACCACTGAACAAATGGCGGCCTTCAACACGGCAGGGGCAGAGATTGTCGGCAACGGTGACAGCATCATGCGGCTGAAACAGTCCGGCACGGTAACCAGCGTTGATATGTCCAATATCAGCTTGCAGGCCATTGGTCAGTTTGATCTGGCCGCCAGTCTCACGGCGCAGATCGACCAGTTAGGGCTGAACCAGATCGGCACTGTGGCCGCCGGGACGGACGCATTCATCCAGGCGGCAACCGGTTCGCTCGATTTTACCGGCAAGACGGTTTACGGTCCGGGTAGCGTTAAGGATGCCAACGGCACCTTGGTTGGAAAACTGGACGCGATGCCCGGATTAGGAGTGCACCTCAACCTGGTGGTCGCTTCTGTCGCATCTCTGATTGATAACATGAATGCGGTTCTGTTGAGTGTGCCTGGCTACATTGTACAAGACAAAGTGAATCTCGATGCGGCCAGCATGAGCCTGTACCTCGGCTCGCAAACTGCGGCGGACGTGATAGCGGCGGGCGGCAACCACGCTTTCATGCGGGGTGGTCCCTTTGACGACACGATTATGGGTGGCAGCGGCACCAACTTCATTTCCGGCAATGCTGGCAACGACACTATCACCGGTGGTGCGTTGCGCGATTTCCTTGCTGGCGACGCGGGAAACGACATCATGAACGGCTTGGGCGGCAACGATTTAATCAACGGCGAGGCCGGTGACGACATCATCAGCGGCGGCGCTGGGCTGGATTTCATCATGCCGGGCGATGGCGCCGATACGGTGATAGTGACGGATGACGCCGATTTTATCAGTCTCTATTCCAGCGCTTCATCCACGGTGACGGATGCCGCTGCCGATGTAATCAAGTTCACAGCGGAAGGCGCCTTTGTCGGTGGACCTACCGTTATCGTCGGCTTTGAGGCCGCCCGTGATATGCTGAAGTTCGAGTCAACGACCTCAGGGACGGGCATCGCGGGCATCAGCGCTGCCGCAGGCAATGCCACCATCAGCGCAGCCGGGATTTTCGGGTTCAATATGAACGCCGCAGCACCGAACGGTCTTCTCATTCTGACGGATAGTTCATTTATTCGCGGCGATATCGCCTCAGCAAACAATGAAGAATTCGGATTCGACGCGCTATTGGGAAGTTTTGGAACCCCTGGCGGCGCGGGTGTGGGACACCTGATTGCGGTGGGTGATGGTGCCGGCAACACCAACGTCTACTATGACAGTGACGGCAGCTCCACCGCCAATAACTGGCAATTTGC
Organism: Nitrosomonas sp.; assembly: GCA_030682075.1. Lineage (GTDB taxonomy): Bacteria > Pseudomonadota > Gammaproteobacteria > Burkholderiales > Nitrosomonadaceae > Nitrosomonas. Next base: position 302 of record JAUXRH010000227.1, on the reverse strand, counting down.
AGTCAAGCTGATCGGCGTGGCGGTTACTGATCTGGCTGCCAATTCACTGCAATTGATAAACGAGTTGGCCTGAAATCATACCCGGCCAAAAAGCGAATGGTGCGGCTCAAAACTTAACGCAACATTCGCCTTAAATAGTAGGTCCGGACATATGGGCACCGCTAAAAATTCAGAGTTCTAAACAAGACCAGGCGCGAATAAAAAATATTGACGCAGCATAGGATTGATAGGTAAAGAAACATTTTTTGTGCGCAACGAAGTATGGTGACGAAACGAGGTAAGCAGGCAAGCCGCAAAGCGGC
>JAUXRH010000225.1 GCA_030682075.1 Nitrosomonas sp. | reverse complement strand
GCCAGGAGTCTGTCGGACTTAAGGTTGATCTACGGCGCCAATGGGACAAGCGGTTCATATTACCCTGATTTTTCGTTGCATAGAATGACTATGCGCCTCAAAATCCGGCCAATCTATCCTCGCTTTCCCACTTTGCTCGCTACGATCACTTAAGTCCGACAGACTCCTGGAATATATGATGCGCCGCAGTAATTATAGTTTATAGTTCAAACTTAAGCTGCTTGTTATCATACAGGTTAATTATTTATTCCAGTGTTTTCTCTATTTGTTGTCTGTCGTACTTTCTCAAACAGGCAGATAGCTGCCGCTGCCGCAACGTTTAATGATTCTGTTTTTCCCGGCATGGGGATAGTCACTTGCTCGCTGGTTACTTGCGATAATTCATTTGACAGCCCCATTCCTTCATTACCAAATGCGAATGCTATGGGTCCAGCTAACTGAGTTTGATACAGATGCTTTTTTGCTTGAAGCGAGGTAGCAATAATCTTGCCATGAAATTGTTGAGCAGTTTCTACCAAATTGGAATTCTCATGAATGCGCAGTAAGAAATGTGCGCCCATCGCGGCACGTAATGTTTTAGGTGACCATGCATGCGTGCAATCACTCGACAGATAAACATCACTGACACCCGCAGCAGCAGCAGAACGCAGGATGGAACCAAGATTGCCGGGATCCTGTATTGCTTCAAGTAGAATATAAAAGGCTTTATGTTTATTGTCGGAAACAGACTTAATTTCAGGAATAGATATGAGTGCCATTATCCCGATCGGTGTTTTTACTGGGGAAACCTGGTGGAATAGCGCATCACTTAAAATGGTTGTTTTGGTTTTTCGTTCGTAGTCAATCGCACATAATAAATTTTTTATTTCAGCTGATTCACGTCCAGATTCGCTCATGATAAGACTAACCGGCGAACCCAATGCCGCATCATAGGCCTGAATCAGATGTATCCCGTCCAGTAGTGTTAACCCACTTGTTTTACGCTGTCGCGCGGATTTCCCCAATTTAACGAGTTGTTTGAAAAAAGGATGGTCGCGGGAGGTAATAGGTTGCATAACTTGTTCCCGATGTTATCGCAAAGCAATCGTTGTTTGGCCGATTCTTTTCTCTTGGAAATTAGTCCTTATATCGATATTCTGCCGACATGGCATGTGCCTGCAAGCCTTCGCCATTAGCCAGGATAGAGGCAATTGCGCCAAGTTCAGCGGCCCCTTGTTTAGATACCTGAATAAGGCTGCTTCGTTTCTGGAAATCATAGACGCCCAGTGGCGATGAAAAGCGTGCGGTACGAGAAGTAGGGAGTACATGATTTGGGCCTGCACAATAATCACCTAATGCTTCACAAGTATGCCGTCCCAGGAAAATAGCCCCGGCATGTTTAATTTTCTCAGCCCATTTCTCGGGTTGATCCACAGATAATTCAAGATGTTCAGGTGCAATTCTATTGGCGATGGTGCATGCTTCATCCAGATTGCGAACATGAATGAGTGCGCCACGGTTTTCCAGTGAGGCACGAATGACGGCTTTTCGTGGCATGGCGGCAAGCTGTTTGGTCATGCTGGCGACTACTTTATCAAGGAAAGCCGCATCTGGAGAAAGCAGGATCGCTTGTGCCAATTCATCATGTTCGGCTTGTGAAAACAGATCCATTGCGATCCAGTCAGGGTCGGTTTTGCCATCACAAATCACTAAAATTTCTGATGGCCCTGCCACCATGTCAATGCCGACGACACCAAAAACACGACGTTTTGCCGCAGCCACATAGGCATTGCCAGGCCCTACGATTTTATCGACCGGAGGAACGGTTTGAGTGCCATAAGCCAGCGCGCCGACCGCTTGTGCGCCTCCAATGGTAAAAACACGATCAATTTCACAAATTGCTGCTGCGGCTAGAACCAGATTGCTTTTCTCCCCATTCGGGGTGGGTACCACCATGATCAGTTCATCGACACCCGCCACCTTGGCCGGAAGTGCATTCATTAAAACTGATGAGGGGTAGGATGCCTTGCCACCCGGTACATATAATCCAACACGATCGAGCGGCGTGATTTTCTGACCAAGTATTGTTCCGTCAGTTTCGGTATATTGCCAGGACTGGGTTACTTGTTTTTCATGATAAATCCGCACTCGGTGAGCCGCTTGTTCAAGTGCATCTCGCTGAATCCTGGGTAACGTTTGCAAGGCGTGCTGTAACTCAGTCTTCGGTAACTCAATATCAGCAACAGACGACACGTCTAAGTGATCAAAGCGACAGGTATATTCAAGTAATGCTGTATCCCCACGACTTTTTATGTTGGTGAGAATATCAGCCACCGTGGCTTCTACTGCATCATCCTGCGCACTCTCGAATGCGAGTAACTGATCGAGCATTGAATCAAAGTCAAGATCAATGGAAGACAATCTTTTTATTTCAATCATCCTAAAAACCTCAGTTGAATGGAATTTAGAGTACGTTGATTTTTATTTCCGGCAAGGCGTAATGAGGCGTAATAACGCGTTATTACAACGAATTGCAACGCAGCCGGAATTAAAAAGCGGCGTGCTATAAATACCATAG
>JAUXRH010000224.1 GCA_030682075.1 Nitrosomonas sp. | reverse complement strand
GCGCCTACCGCATGGGAAAATCGCTTGGCATCGGCCGGGATGGCGCTAATGAAATAAGCTATATTGTAATTATCTGTTGTTCTTTTGGTAACTATCTAATCCAAAAGAAATTATTATTGATCATAAAATCACCTAAAACCTACGACTGATAAGGACTTGGCAGATTTTTAAATTACAGGGCACCTCTAAAAATCCATATTTGCGAGCAGCCGCTTTGCGGCTTGCCTGCTTACCCCGTTTCGTCACCATACTTCGTTGCTCACAAAAAATACTTCCTTACCTATCAATCATATGCTGCGTCAATATTTTTTATTCGCGCCTGGTCTTGTTTAGAACTTTGAATTTTTAGCGGTGCCCTACATTCAACGGTTAATTGCGACGTAGCCATGAAACAACCATCCAAACAATAGCGCGTGAACGCTCACACGGCCTCCCCTTTTGCAACGTGATGCTTGCCGGTGCTCACACGCTTTGCCTGCAAACCCTCTTTGCCGATATCCTCGAGAAATTGCACTTCGCAGCCCACTGTCAATTTGTCAAAATTAATATTAGCGAGATTATCACGGGTAAAGTATAGCTCCTGACCATCGGACGTTTCGATGAAACCGTAACCTTCTGCTTCAATCAAACGTATTACTTTGCCGTGTAATACAGGCGCGTGCGCCTTGGTATCGCCACGTTGACGGCGGCTGTAATCTTCGAGCTGTCGTTTGGCTGCGTCGAAGGCTTCCCGGAGCGCGACATATACATCCTCATCTGCATCATGGTTCACTACCAGTTCATTACCCGGTACGGTAATATCGAGGCGCACGTTAAACATACGCCCCTGGTGTTTGTGTTTGTGAGGAATATCTACCACTACCCGACATCCCATGATATGTGGATAAAATGTTTCAAGCTTTTCCGCTTTTTGCCGGATGTGATTTTCCAATGCTTCAGAATGGGGAACATCTCGTATGGTAATTTGCAAAGGTAATTTCATGATTGTTTCCTCTCGTTGGTTCAAGTTATGCTGTCTATCAAGACGTATCTGGACGACTCATTATTCATAAGGGCACCTCTAAAAATCCATATTTGCGAGCAGCCGCTTTGCGGCTTGCCTGCTTACCCCGTTTCGTCACCATACTTTGTTGCTCACAAAAATATTTCCTTACCTATCCATCATATGCTGCGTCAATATTTTTTATTCGCGCCTGGTCTTGTTTAGAACTCTGAATTTTTAGAAGTGTCCTTAAATAAAAATTCAGGTACTACGAATCAGTAAGACGGGCGTCTGTGCAGTACGTACCACGCCTTCGGCAACACTGCCCATTAGCAGGCGACTGAAACCGGATCGACCATGGGTGCCGATTACAATCAGATCTGCCGACCAGTGTACAGCTTCTGCTACGATTACGTTCGCGATGCGCTCACTTCCCGCCTCGAGCAGCTTTACTTCAGCTGTTATGCCTGCTTTCTGCGCCACCGATTGTGCCTGCGCCAGTATCTTCTCGCCACTACTTCTCATAGTCTCCAGTAGCTCAGCGTAATTAATGTAAAGTTCATCGCTTAGCAAATAGATGTTCTCCACTACATATACTAGCTCTAATTGAGCATTTTTCTGCTGGGCGAATCTAAGCGCTTCCTGTAAGGCACGGTCAGAAGTAGGGCTGCCATCGACTGGAATGAGTATATGCTGGTACATGACATCTCCTGTTAAAAGTTATCCCTTAACACACACTTTCGGCCGAAGAAAGGCGACGCGACGTGCGAGTCCGGCCTGTTCCGTTACTTCTGCAACCAGGTCTACATCCTTGTAAGCACCTGGCGCTTCTTCTGCCACTCCGCGCATGGAACATGTGCGGATCAGTATACCCTGTTGCGCAAGTTCGTTAATCAATGCATGTCCATGCCAGCGAGTCAGTGCCTGACGTCGGCTCATGGCGCGACCAGCGCCGTGGCTGGCCGAGGCGAATGCCGGGTTTTCGCTGGCGCCTGCTAGAATGTAAGAGCCAGTGCCCATGCTGCCACCAATGATGACTGGCTGGCCTGCCGCACGATAGCGCTCCGGCAGCAGGGCGTGTCCCGGGCTGAATGCGCGCGTGGCACCTTTACGGTGCACATGAAGTAATCTGGGCTTGCCGTCAATTACGTGTGTCTCAGTCTTACAGGTATTGTGCGAAACATCAAATAAAGTTTCAAGCTCGGCATGTGAATAAACTTCTGCAAATGTTGCGCGAGTCAGATGCGTTAAAATTTGCCGGTTAGCGAGTGCGCAATTGATGGCAGCATTCATCGCGCCGATATATTGCTGTCCTTCCGGCGATTTAATCGGTGCGCAGGCCAGTTCCCGATCAGGTAATAGGATGCCAAGATGGCTGGCAGCCTTGGCCAGCAAAACAAGATAATCGGTCCCGATTTGATGCCCTAGCCCACGTGAACCGCAGTGGATTGAAACGATAATCTGGCCTTCATGCAAACCGAAAGCCAGCGCTGCTTTGTTATCGTAGATGCGTTCAACTACCTGCACTTCAAGGTAATGGTTGCCGGAGCCGAGTGTGCCCATTTCTCCGCGTTGGCGGTTTTTGGCCAGGTCCGATACGTTGTCTGGCTTAGCACCGCTCACGCAGCCGTGTTCTTCAACATATTCAAGATCCACAGCATGTCCATAGCCCTGCCGCACAGCCCATTGCGCACCTCCCTGAAGTACCGCATCGAGTTGCTCAGGATTCAGCTTTAAATTGCCTTCTTTACCAACCCCGGCAGGAATTGCCTGGAATAGTTTGTCTGCGAGCTTAGGAAGGAGGGATGCGGTATCCTGTAAATTGAGATTGCTACGCAAGCAGCGGATGCCGCAAGAAATATCAAAACCGACTCCCCCGGCAGAAATTACGCCACCTTGCTCGGCATCGAATGCGGCCACACCGCCGATGGGGAAGCCATAACCCCAGTGCGCGTCCGGCATGGTCATTGCGGCGCCAACCAGACCAGGTAGAGAAGCAACATTGGCTATCTGCACCAGAACCTTGTCGTCCATGCTGGCTAGCAAGGGTGCGCTGCCATAAAGCAGTACTTCGGCCCGTTTCTCGCCTGGTTTGCACGGAAGACTCCAGAGGAAGGGTTGTAGTTGGTGTAATTGTTGTAAATTCATGTTACACGTCCACTATGCAACGAGCTTCCCACTCAGGTCCAATTTGTTTAACCGAAAGCATGGTCAGGGTTGCGCCTTTTACTTCGGTGCCTTGTTCCAGGCCTGCACGCCATTTTTCACCCAAGGCTTCAGCGTGCCACTTGCTGCCAAAGTGTTGCACGTGAAAACGACTAAATACCATACCCTGTTCACGTGCCTTGCCCAGCAGCTGGTTCAACCAGGTCACCAAGGCGAAATCAAGGTCGGTCTCTTCGAATTCGATTGTGATTACGGTCGTTGGTTGGACCGTATCCAGATGGGTGATGATGGCAAATACTGCTTGCGCTGCTGCTTCAAATGCCTGTTCGACTGTTGTGCCACGGCCGATGATGCCAATATCCGCATCGTGCTCGAAGTAGTGTGAAGATAGTCTAGACATGATATAGATGCTTTAGTCTGCCTGTATTCATTATCGATCTGTAGGGCACCTCTAAAAATCCAATTTTGCGAGCAGCCGCTTTGCGGCTTGCCTGCTTACCCCGTTTCGTCGCAATACGGCGTTGCTCATAAAAAATTTTCTCTTACATATCAACCGTATGCTGCGCTCAAATTTTTTTCTCGCGCCTTGTCTTGCCTAGGAACTTGAATTTTTAGAGATGCCCTGTATGTGTCACTATGGAAATCTTACTATAAGACTAACTCTGGTTAGTATATTATTCTTACGTCAGGTAATGAAAGAAAGTTTTTTAAAGCAGCCAGTGTAGCCAAACAGACGAAGATCAAATTGTGAGAGTTCTGCATGCCAAGCCATAATGCTGATATTGCCGTCATCTTCGAGGAGATTGCGGACTTACTTGAGATTCAGGGTGAAAATCCGTTCCGCATACGTGCTTATCGTAATGCCGCACGTATTATTGGAGAGCTTTCTCAGGAAGTGTATTTGTTGCTGGAAAAACATGAGGATCTAACGCGCTTGCCTGGCATCGGTGATAATCTTTCCAGTAAAATCAAGGAGATTGTCTTCAACGGTCGTTGTAGTTTGTTAGAACGGTTACATAAGGAACTCCCTCCTGCTATCACGGAACTCCTGAAAATCCAGGGACTTGGACCCAGACGGGTAAAAGCGCTTTATCATGATCTAGATGTGCAGACGGTTGAGCAGCTTTACCGCGCTGCGCGTGACGGCCGTATTCGCGCTTTACACGGTTTTGGTGAAAAAACAGAACGTAATATTTTGCAAGCAGTTGAAGCGCATGCCAATCAGACGCAACGCTTTAAGATAGCCGTGGCAGCACAATATGCCGAAGCGTTAAAAAGTTTCCTTGCGGCAGTGCCCGGTGTAATTAAAGTAACGGTTGCCGGTAGTTATCGGCGCATGCGCGAGACGGTGGGGGACCTGGATATTTTGGTCGTGGCAGCGCCATCCAGTCCAGTTATGCAAAATTTCGTAACCTATGAAGAAGCTGTTGAAACGTTGTCGGCTGGCAACACGCGCGCCAGCGTCATGCTCAAATGTGGCCTGCAGGTCGACTTGCGTGTTGTCCCGGAGGAAAGTTACGGCGCAGCCTTGCATTATTTTACCGGCGCTAAAGCACATAATATTGCTATTCGACGTATGGCACAGAAAAGTGGGCTAAAGATCAACGAATATGGTGTGTTCCGGGGTAAAACGCGCATAGCGGGTGAAAGTGAATCGTCAGTTTATGCTGCTGTCGACTTGCCCTATATTCCGCCGGAGTTGCGAGAGAACCGGGGTGAGATTTTAATGGCGCAGACAAAGCGGCTGCCTCGGCTGGTGGAACAAAATGATCTGCGAGGCGATTTGCACAGTCATACCAAGGCGACTGACGGTCACAATACATTACGTGAAATGGCGCTCGCGGGTAAATCAAATGGTTTCGAGTACCTTGCCATCACCGAACATTCTCGTCGGCTTACCGTAGCACATGGTCTTAATCCGCTACAACTCGCACGCCAGTGTGAGGAAATTGATCAACTTAATGAGGAACTGGTGGGGATTACCTTACTCAAGGGAATAGAGGTGGATATCCTGGAAGACGGTAGTCTTGATCTGCCGGACACTGCCCTGGCACAACTCGACTTGGTTCTTGGTGCGGTACACAGCAAATTTGAACTGTCGCGAGCAAGGCAGACCGACCGTATTCTGCGCGCCATGGAACATCCCCATTTCACCCTATTGGCGCACCCAACGGGACGACTTATCCAGCAGCGTGCTCCGTATGATGTGGATATGCCGCGTATTATCCGTGAAGCCAGGAATCGTGGTTGTTTCCTCGAGCTCAACGCGCATCCTGAGCGCCTGGATTTGCTGGATACTTACTGTCAAATGGCCAAGGAAGAAGGTGTGCTGATCAGTATTAATTCTGACGCACATAGCACTTTTGATTTTGCTAACCTGCGCTTTGGTATCGGACAAGCGCGACGTGGCTGGCTGGAAAAACAAAATGTACTCAACACTCGTTCACTAAGCGATCTTCGCACGCTCATTAATCGGACCATGTAGCGACCAATAAAAGAGATCTTGCCCTGCCATGAAAACAGCCACGATACCTTTAGGCTCTTACTTCATTAGCCATTTTTGTCTGTTTCAAGGAAAACATTTACTCACGAGGTGAATGTCTTACTATTTATGAGACCGGCAGAGATATAAGATATAAGATATGAGATATGAGATATGAGATATGATCGTATTCATGATGTTCCGTTTGGAATCGACAGTTACAAATTGAATACTGGGCACTTCTAAAAATTCAGAGTTCTAAACAAGACCAGGTGCGAATAGAAATATTGATGCAGCATATGATGGATAGGTAAGGAAATATTTTTTGTGAGCAACGAAGTATGGTGACGAAACGGGGTATGCAGGCAAGCCGCGAAGCGGCTGCTCGCAAATATGGATTTTTAGAGGCGCCCTACTTACTATATGGAGGTAGATATGATTTTTGCAGATCGTATTGCAGCGGCCAACCAGCTTGCTGAAGCGCTTTCCGAATACCGCAACAAGCAACCACTGGTACTGGCCATTCCACGTGGTGCTGTGCCAATGGCAAGCATTATTGCTAAAGCTTTAAATGGTGAAGCAGATGTGGTGCTGGTGCGCAAACTACGCGCACCCGGGAATCCGGAATTTGCAATTGGATCGATTGATGAAAGTGGTTGGGTATATCTGGCGGATTATGCTACGCAAGTGGGTGCGGACAAGGATTACATAAAAAATGAAGTGGCCGCGCAATTGAAAACAATACAACAACGTCGTGCTCAATACACCCCTGTGCGTTCACCCATTGATCCCACCGGGCGAGTCGTCATCGTCATTGACGATGGATTGGCTACTGGATCAACCATGATTGCAGCGCTGCATGCACTCAGAAACAAGAAACCGGCAGAACTGATTTGTGCGGTACCGGTGGCGCCACCCGACACGCTGGATAAAGTACGTCGCTATGCCGACCGTGTCGTGTGCTTGTCAGCCCCAGTTAATTTTCAAGCGGTGGGGCAGTTCTATATTAATTTTCCACAAGTAACGGACGAAGAGGTTATCGCGATCCTCGCTGATTCTACCAAGTAGCCAGTTAGATAATTGACGACTGATTGGATCGGCAATACATTTTTTTGAACATAACGATATTTGCTCGCTATTATCGTCAACATGGGTCTTGCCGATGGATCTCCAGGAATCGGTTTTGTGCACAGGGTTTGATGTAATAGCGCCACCTGTGATAAACATACCGTTTATCACAGCATTTGCTACTAAGGAATATACCATGATCCGTAACCCTATTGACGTTTCTACCCGCGTTAGTCCAGACTTGTCGACCCTTATTGAAATCCGAATTAACGATTCGGATACTGAGCAACCGATAACGCTAGCGGTGATCCGCACCTTTGTCTCCGGCATGCTATCTACTGCATTCACTGAAACAGAGCATGCACACCATTTTGATGTTAATGAGTCTGTAGTTGACGAACTGGATGCATTGATTGAGGAATTTGGTGAAACCGCACTGGCCATCGATTTCGTACGAAATGTCGCCAGTGAGCCGCTCTCACGGGTGATTGAAGTGGTGATGAACGGAGAAAGCCAGGAAAACCCGCCCACACTTGGGGCAATAAAAAATGCGATTGTTAACGGTCTGTCGGCCAGCTTGATTGGCTCTGGTGTGCTGGAAGAAGACGAAGACGATACTTTACTTGCAGAGATTGATGCACTGATTGAGCGACATGGCGCAGATACTCTGGCAGAGGATTTTTTACGTTACGAATAACAAAATATCTAAAAGACTGTCGGATTTAAGTGATCGTAGCGAGAAAAGTGGGAAAGCAAGGACAGATTGACCCGATTTTGAGGCGCATAGTCATTCTATGCAACGAAAAATCAGGGTAATATGAATCACTTGCCCCATTTGCGCAGTAGATCAACCTTAAGTCCGACAGATTTCTGGGTTCACATTTGAGTTTGAGAAATAATGCTGATCTCAGTACTTAATGGCGTATCACCTAATCTGATAGTGATGAATTTGCGAGTGGTTAACGGGTCATGTATATTGGATCCATTTTTTATTTAAGACAATATTAAGTAAAAGTTCAGCTATACTTTTCTTTATGTCTCATCGTTTTTTCACACCTAATATTTCACCTAATATGCGACCAATTCTAAAATCCAGCAAACTTGCCAACGTTTGTTATGACATCCGTGGGCCAGTGCTTGAACGTGCTAGACAAATGGAAGAGGATGGTCATCACATTATCAAACTGAATATTGGTAACCCTGCCACGTTTGGTTTTGATGCGCCCGAAGAAATCTTACAGGATGTCATCCGTAATTTGTCAGCTGCTTCAGGTTACTGCGACTCCAAGGGGTTATTTGCTGCACGTAAAGCAATCATGCACTATACCCAGGAAAAGCAGATTAACAATGTGCAAATGGATGATATTTATATTGGTAACGGTGTTTCTGAATTGGTTGTAATGACCATGCAAGCACTTTTGGAGAATGATGACGCCGTTTTGCTTCCTATGCCAGATTATCCTTTATGGACGGCAGCAGTCGTACTCGCAGGTGGGGTGGCTCAACATTATATGTGTGATGAACAATCGGGTTGGCTCCCGGATCTGGATGATATTCGCGCAAAAATCACGCCTAAAACGCGTGCTATTGTCATTATCAATCCAAATAATCCAACGGGTGCACTGTATCCAAGAGATTTGTTACTGGAAATTATCGATATTGCCCGTCAGCACCAGCTGATTATCTATGCCGACGAGATTTATGACAAAATATTATTCGACCAGGCAATACATACTTCAATTGCCTCACTGGCTGACGATGTTTTATTTATTACTTTCAATGGATTGTCAAAGAACTACCGTGCTGCCGGATTTCGCTCGGGATGGGCGATAGTTTCGGGTGATAAGAATTACGCCCAGGATTATATTGCCGGACTGGATATATTAGCTTCAATGCGTTTGTGTGCCAATGTCCCGTCTCAATTTGGGATTCAGACTGCACTGGGTGGCTACCAGAGTATTTATGATTTGACGCTGCCAACGGGACGGCTCATGCGTCAGCGTGATATTGCCTGGAAACTATTGACTGACATTCCCGGTATCACTTGTTTTAAGCCACAAGCCGCATTGTATTTGTTTCCACGTTTGGACCCAAAGATTTATCCAATTGATGATGACCGACAGTTTGTACTTGATTTGTTACAGGAAGAGAAAGTTCTGTTGGTACAGGGAAGTGGTTTCAACTGGTTGTATCCAGATCACTTCCGTGTCGTATTTCTGCCAAATACGGATGACCTTGCAGAAGCCATTGGCCGTATTGCCCATTTTCTTCAACGTTATCGGAAACGTCATGGAACATAACCTGAGTACGCTATAAATTTGTCCTCCCTTGATGGCCGTCCGTATGTGATGGCACATTCTGATTAGTCTTTTTTTAACTTAAAAATATGAAACCCATTAATGTTGGTTTGTTAGGTGTAGGTACAGTCGGTGGCGGTACATTTATCGTACTTAAACGCAATAAAGAAGAGATTGCGCGACGTGCAGGTCGTGAAATTGTAGTCAAAATGATCGCTGATCGTGATCTTGATAAGGCGCGACTCCTGGCAAGTGGGGAAGTTGTGGTTACAGACGATGCTTATGAGATAGTGACGAATCCTGATATTGATATTGTGGTCGAACTGATCGGTGGTAGTACCATTGCCAAGGAACTGATTCTCAAGGCGATTGAGAATGGAAAACATGTCGTTACTGCGAATAAAGCCTTGCTTGCTTTACATGGAACGGAAATATTTGCTGCTGCACGTAAAAAAGGGGTGGTCGTTGCTTTTGAAGCGGCCATAGCCGGTGGCATTCCAATTATTAAGGCCTTACGTGAGGGACTGACAGCCAATCGAATTGAATGGATTGCCGGTATCATCAATGGCACAGCAAATTTTATCCTGTCGGAAATGCGCGAGAAAGGATTGCCATTTGCAACCGCATTAGAGCAAGCACAAAAGCTTGGCTACGCAGAAGCTGACCCTACTTTTGATATTGAAGGAATTGATGCTGCGCATAAGATCACCATAATGGCCGCGATTGCCTTTGGTATTCCGGTGCAATTTGACAAAATTTATTCGGAAGGGATTGCCCAGTTGACGTCTGAGGATATTCGTTATGCGGAAGAGCTGGGCTACCGAATAAAACTACTCGGCATTACCAAACGCGTCAGTAAAGGCATTGAATTACGCGTCCATCCAACGCTGATACCAGCGCAACAACTGATCTCCAATGTGGAAGGCGTGATGAATGCTGTTGTGGTCAAAGGCGATGCCGTGGGCGTAACGTTGTACTATGGCCCCGGCGCCGGCGCAGAACCAACGGCCAGCTCAGTTATTGCCGATTTAGTTGATGTGACGCGGGTGCAGACAGCAGATCCAAAGCATCGTGTGCCCTCACTTTCCTTTCAACCGGATTTATTATCAAGCACTCCAATAATACCGATGGAAGAAGTCGAAACTTCCTATTACTTACGCTTACGTGCCGTTGATAAACCGGGGGTGCTTGCGGATATCTCCCGTATTCTGGCTAATTCAGAGATTTCCATCAATGCCATGGTACAAAAAGAACCGAGTAAAGGTGAAGATAAAGTGGATATCATTATCCTGACGCATATAACAGTGGAAAAGAATATGAATGCGGCAATTGCCAGTATTGAGGAATTGTCGGTTGTGGAAGGTAAAGTCATTCGTATTCGACTAGAAGAATTAAATCATAATTAAAAAACTTCAGATAAGGGCATCTCTAAAGATTCAAGTTTCCAGGCAAGACAAGGCGCGAGAAAAAAATTTTAGCGTAGCATATGGTTGATATGTAAGAGAGAATTTTTCATGAGCAACGCCGTATTGCGACGAAACGGGGTAAGCAGGCAAGCCGCAAAGCGGCTGCTCGCAAATATGGATTTTTAGAGGTGCCCATAAATAATAAGATGGCAGCAATCCTATAGATGACGGCTTTTATGGAAAAAATGCGCTATATTTCAACACGTGGTGGGATGCCACCAAAAACCTTCTCTGAAATACTTTTGAGTGGCTTGTCTCCTGACGGGGGGCTTGCCATGCCTGAAACCTATCCACAGATAACCGCAGTTGAATTAGCAAGCTGGCGTAACCTGAATTATCAGTCACTTGCCTATGAAATCATGTCTCGTTTTATTGATGATATTCCCGCATCAGATCTACGCGGCATTATCGATCGTACCTATACGATCGATGCATTTGGCAGTGAAGAAATTACACCACTTAAAACGCTGGAACCGGGCTTTCATATCCTGGGTTTGTCAAACGGCCCTACGCTGGCATTCAAGGATATTGCGATGCAGTTTCTGGGCAATCTTTTTGAATATACGCTGGCTAAAACAGGCCAGGAACTGAATATTCTCGGTGCAACCTCGGGCGATACGGGTTCCAGCGCGGAGTACGCGATGCGTGGTAAACATGGCATTCGCGTGTTCATGCTTTCCCCACTGGGAAAAATGAGTCGTTTCCAGACCGCACAGATGTTTTCATTACAGGATGAAAACATTTATAACCTGGCGATACGGGGTGTATTTGACGACTGCCAGGATATTGTCAAAGCGGTGAGTAATGATCATGCCTTTAAGTTGGATCACCATATAGGAACCGTTAATTCAATCAATTGGGCCAGAATTGTGGCGCAAATTGTTTATTATTTTAAAGGGTATTTTGCGGCGACTAGCGCAAATCATGAACAAGTGTCATTTGCAGTGCCCTCTGGAAACTTTGGTAATATTTGTGCGGGTCATGTCGCACGGATGATGGGATTGCCAATTAAGCATTTAATATTGGCTACGAATGAAAATGATGTTCTGGACGAGTTTTTTCGTACGGGTCTTTATCGCCCTCGCACGACAAAGGAAACACAACATACAAGTAGTCCTTCAATGGATATTTCCAAAGCATCCAACTTTGAACGTTTTATTTTTGATTTAACGGGAAGAGATTCAGCTAAAGTCAAGGTGTTATGGCAAGCAGTTGATAAAGGGAATGCTTTCGATTTAACTGCTACGCCATTATGGGAAAAAGTAAAGGCATTTGGATTGATCTCGGGTACCAGCAATCACACGGGACGTATCGCGACCATACGGCGCATCTATCAGAAATATAATGTGCTGGTCGATCCCCATACTGCAGATGGTTTAACCGTAGGGCTGGCATATCGTGAATTGGATATTCCATTAATCTGCCTGGAAACTGCGTTACCTGCAAAGTTTGCTGAAAGCATCACTGAAGCTATTGGGCATGAACCGAGCCGCCCGGCTGGTTTTGAAAACCTGGAAGACATGCCGCAGCGATTTGTTGTGAAAGAGGCTGATGTCAATGTAATTAAGGCTTTTATTGCTGAACGGACAACATCAGTTTGATGCCATGCTGAGTGTTACCAATTGTCGGCTACATTCTATAAAAATCATGGGCTTAAATTGCCAGCAGATACAGCGCAGCGGCAAAGCCACAATCTCAGGCGAGACAATCTAAACGAAGTGAAATAGGGGGCGACCCAGCTGATTGGCTGTTGATTTCCTTTATGTCTGACAGGCACCCAGGTAGCTGCTTGACTGAAAAGATACGCTAACCCGATTAACGTCCACCTGTTACACTTAAAAATTTGACTGGTTATTCTCTCGAAAACTTGCTAATTGACATATCAGGAGTCAGCAATGAAATTTTCAATCTATCGCTTTGATCCCGACAAAGATAATAAGCCTTACATGAAGGAGTATGACATTGAACTGGAAGCAACTGACAAAATGTTGCTGGATGTTTTAGAGCGAATTAAATCAATTGATGACAGCTTAAGCCTGAGGCGTTCATGTCGGGAAGGGGTCTGTGGGTCTGACGCGATGAATATAAATGGTCGTAATGGACTGGCATGTATTACACCTATTTCAAGTTTGAAGGAGCCGACTGAAATACGTCCGTTGCCAGGCTTGCCAGTCATTCGTGATTTGATTGTAGATATGTCGCAATTTTTCAAACAATATCATTCGGTCAAGCCTTATCTTATTAATAATGACCCGCCACCAGAAACTGAAAGGCTGCAATCTCCAGCGGAAAGGGCAGAGCTGGATGGTGCTTATGAATGTATTCTGTGTGCCTGCTGTACCACTGCTTGCCCATCATTCTGGTGGAACCCGGATAAATTTGTCGGTCCTGCCGGACTATTGCAAGCTTATCGCTTCCTCGCCGATAGCCGTGATCAAGCCACGGCTGAACGCCTGGATAATTTAGAAGATCCTTATCGGTTGTTCCGTTGTCACTCCATTATGAATTGTGTTGCAGCTTGCCCCAAGGAATTAAATCCCACCAATGCGATCGGAAAAATCAAAGATATGATGGTTAAAAGAACAGTATGAAAGAATTGGCGCGAGCACGTTGGCGTTGTCGGCGTGGATTGCTAGAGCTTGATATTGTTTTGCAACGTTTTATGGACAAGTACTACACTCAGCTGGACACGGTAGAATTACAACAATTTGAAACATTATTATCACTAGCTGACAGTGATTTATGGGATATTATTGCTGAAAAAAATACGGTGATGGATAAAAATCTTGAGCCAGTTCTACACCTTCTGCAAAAAAGTTAAAAAGTGTGTTTCAAGCAGAATCCTGGTGAGTCTAATTTAACGTAGTAATTTACAAGATCAGATAATGCGTGTTTCAAGGAGGTCAAGCGTATGCTCCAGTTATCGAATTACTTAAGGGCACCTCTAAAAATTCAGAGTTCTAAACAAGACCAGGCGCGAATAAAAAATATTGACGCAGCAGATGATTGATAGGTAAGGAAACTTTTTTTGTGAGCAACGAAGTATGGTGACTAAATATGGATTTTCAGAGGTGCCCTTAATCCTAAAAACCTCAGTTGAATGGAATTTAGAGTACGTTGATTTTTATTTCCGGCAAGGCGTAATGAGGCGTAATAACGCGTTATTACAACGAATTGCAACGCAGCCGGAATTAAAAAGCGGCGTGCTATAAATACCATAG
>JAUXRH010000223.1 GCA_030682075.1 Nitrosomonas sp. | reverse complement strand
CTATGGTGTTTATAGCACGCCGCTTTTTAATTTTTGCTGCGTTACAGTTCGTTGTAATAACACGTTATTACGCCTCATTGTGCCTTGCCAAAAATAAAAATCAGCGCACTTTAAACTCCATTCAACTGAGGTTTTTAGGTTAAATCAACGATTCATTTTTGCAGCGTTTTTGTAATAGAACTTGTGAAGCGACAGATGGCAACGCGTTGCTGTGTATTTGATATAACTTTTGCGAATACGATAATAATATTTTATTATTTCCGGTTATATCCTGGACTGCGGTAGTATCGCGCTTTTTTGGCATTGAATAACTATGGAATTGAGCGGTTGGTTTGCGCTGGGATTATGCGTTGCGGTGCTGGTGATACTAACCTTTACACGGATTGGTCCGCATTTGGTGATGGTTGCGGCGCTGACGCTGCTTAGTGTGACCGGTATCTTGACCAGTGAAGAAGCGCTGAGCGGTTTTAGCAATGCTGGGCTGATTACTGTGGCTGCTATGTTTGTGGTTGCTGCTGGCATGCATGCGTCGGGTGCGATTGATTTGCTGGTTAACCATCTGCTTGGCAGACCTAAGACAGTGAGCGCCGCTGTTTTCAGAATGTTTTGGCCGGTCGTGTTTTTGAGTAGTTTTCTCAACAATACCCCGGTGGTTGCCACGATGATTCCGGCCATTTTTGGATGGTGCCGCAAGATCAATATTGCGCCGTCTAAATTGATGATTCCTCTGAGTTACACCGCTATTTTGGGCGGCACGATGACATTGATCGGGACCAGTACCAACTTGATCGTCAACGGTCAATATCAAGTGCTAACCGGTGAACCGGGCTTTTCTTTGTTTTCGATCACGGCGGTGGGAATGCCGGTTGCGCTGTGTGGTTTTCTGTTTATATGGTTATTTGCTGGCAAACTGTTGCCGGACCGGACGCAGAGCCAGGCATTTTCCAATTTTCGTGAATTTACCCTGGAAGTTTCGGTAGTGCCCAGTGGTCCGTTGGTGGGCAAAACGGTTGAGCAAGCTGGATTGAGACATTTGCAACGCGTTTATTTGGTTGAGATCGAGCGCAAAGGCTCCGTGATTACAGCTGTCTCCTCTGAAGAAACGTTGCAAGGGGAGGATAGGTTGGTTTTTGCCGGCGAGACCGATGCAATCTCCGATTTGTTGCGTATTAATGGAATTGCCCCCTCGACCAATGAAGAACATAGTGAGACGTTTACGGCAGATCATGCGGAGCGGCGTTTGATCGAGGCGGTGGTATCGCCGCATTGTTCTGCGCTGGGTTACGCCATCCGCGATGCGCGTTTTCGTGCGCGTTATGGTGCCGTGGTGTTGGCCGTGGCGCGTAACGGCGAGCGGATCAAGGGAAACCTGGGTAGTATCAAGTTACAAGCGGGTGACACTTTGTTGCTCGAAGCCAGACCTGCTTTCGTCAGTCGCCAGCGTTATAACAAAGATTTTCTGTTGATCAGTGATCTGAACACCGAAACGCCGCGTCACGAACGAGCCTATTTGGCCTGGGGCATATTGGTCACCGTGATCGGAGCAGCCAGCGTCGAGCTTATTAGTATGCTGAATGCGGCTTTAATTGGTGCCGGTTTGATGATTATGACTGGATGCTGCTCGGCCAGCCAGGCGGAGAAAAGTCTTGATTTGACAGTGATTGTTACCATCGCGGCGTCTTTTGCATTAGGTATGGCCTTGCAAAAAACCGGGGTGGCCGGGTTTCTGGCGGAAAACATTGTGAATTTAAGTGGCGGCACGCCTTGGATTCTTCTCATTCTGACTTACTTAACGGTGTCCGTGTTAACCGAAATGATCACCAATAATGCATCGGCGCTTTTGACGCTACCCATCGTGTTGGAAATTACAGAAAAAGCTGATTTGAACAATCTGCCCTTTGTTTTTGCCATTATGATGGCGGCCTCTGCCAGTTTTGCGACACCACTGGGCTATCAGACCAATTTGATGGTTTATGGGCCGGGTAATTATCGTTTTTCAGATTTTCTGAAAGTCGGCGTGCCGATGAATATTTTAATAGCCATCGTTACCATTACCGTGTTGTTGATCGGATATCCGCTGGAAAATGCCAAATAAATAGGCGGTGAATTCAGATCTTGGATGTTGTAAATTTCGTTTAGTCATGTGCTAATGATGGTGAGTCGGTGGAGTTAGACGGGATTGGTTTATGGTTCATCCGGCAAGTGCGTACTTATCAGTAAAATTATAGCTTGAAAAAAGTGAATTTACGTTTGAAATAACCTTGTGCATTCAATCATGAGGATTTTTCAATATGTCTACCAGTTTGCTATATCACGCCTTTGGCATAGTCGGTTATTTTTATCAAAGCACTCGCTTTATTGCGGGGATCATAGTAGTTGCAATACAAGCAGATAAATGGCGACTAAGGTGTCCTGTTTGTCGAAGTCGTGATGTCCATTGTCGAGGCAAATCGATTCGTCGTTTTCGCACTGTATCAATTGGTCAAAAAGCTGTATTTATTGACCTTGCTGTTCAGCGAATAGAATGCACTAAATGCCAAACAGTACGTCAGGTAAAGACACGATTTTCTGATGGGCATAAGCGTTATACCTATTCATTTGAGAGATTGGTTCTGGATCTCTCAAGGCATATGACCATCAAATCAGTCTCTCAACACCTTGGTGTAAGCTGGGACCTGGTTAAGGAGATACAGAAGAATAACCTGAATAAGCGCTATCGCTCAGTAAAATTAACCAAAGTTAAACGCATTGCAATTGATGAAATATATCAGGGTAAAAAGCCAGGCTATCTAACCATCGTCATGGACCTTCAAAGTGGCGCAGTAATTTTTGTTGGCGAGAGAAAAAGTGCGGGTGCGTTGACCCCATTCTGGAAACGCTTGAAACGATCGGGCGCTCAAATTGAGGCGGTTGCAACCGATATGGGGCCTGCATTTATCAGCGCAGTGCACACGAATCTTCCAGATGCGACGCTGGTATTTGACCACTTCCATATCATCAAGTTGTTCAATGAAAAGCTAACAAAACTGCGCCGTGATCTGCAACGGGAAGCAGAAAATGGACCTGACAAACTTGCTTTAAAAGGCACTCATTGGTTGCTTCTCAAAAACCCAAATAATCTTAATGATAAGCGCGATGAACGCCAACGTTTGGATGCTGCACTAAAGCTTAACAAACCGTTAGCAACTGCCTATTATATGAAAGAAGAGCTACGCGATATTTGGCTCCAGCCAGATAAAAACTCGGCTGAAACAGCACTTGATGAGTGGGTT
>JAUXRH010000222.1 GCA_030682075.1 Nitrosomonas sp. | reverse complement strand
CTATGGTGTTTATAGCACGCCGCTTTTTAATTTTTGCTGCGTTACAGTTCGTTGTAATAACACGTTATTACGCCTCATTGTGCCTTGCCAAAAATAAAAATCAGCGCACTTTAAACTCCATTCAACTGAGGTTTTTAGGTTCAAACATATGCCGCGTCACCATTTTTTACTCGTGCCTCGTTTTGTTTAGAACTTTGAATTTTTAGAGGCGCCCTTTTTAACAAAGCGCTTTTATTGTCGGAACACGTACTTTAAAATGTCTGTCTCCCTCTATCTGGGGCTTCACCGCTAACATGTTGAACATTAAACTTTGTGGACGATTTATGACATCAGGACTATGCCAAAGCTGGCACATACGAACAAACGCGACTAGAGGTAATACACACTAATGAGTAATCCTCTGTTTTCCGATATTACGGTAGATACCTGGGTGCAGGGTGGATCGGTTACGGCTGATGATCTTGTTGGTTCGGTTGTGTTGGTAGAAGTCTTTCAGGTTAATTGTCCTGGATGTTTTCTTTATGCTTTGCCGAAGGCAATTCAATTGCATGAAAAATACCAGGATAAAGGTTTGGTTGTTATCGGATTAGCAACCGCATTTGAAGATTACGATAAAAATACACTAGAAAATTTGCAACGATTGGTCGAAACGGGGGAGGTAATTGGGCAAACTTTCAAGGCATTACATCAGCATGGGATGCTGACTGACGGCAAGCTTGGGTGGCGACTGCCATTTGCCGTAGGGATGGATCGAGTCGTGCCGGAAAGTGAACCCGTAACAGACGAAAGAGTATTGCGTTATACCCGTGAATTTTTGCCTGAGTTTGAGACATTTATACCGGAACAGAAACAAGCGGTCCTCGAACAGGTAAAACAATATATGGAACAGAAAACCATGAGAGCCGAAACCTTTGAACGGTTCGCTTTACAAGGCACACCTTCGGCAATTCTGTTTGACCGGAAAGGCCGGTTAAGAGATGTGTCATTTGGTCAGATCGAACATCAGCAATCTTTAGTCGAGCAATGCCTGGCGCAAGAAGACTAACGCGACAGTTCCAATATACTTTAATCAGTTATTATTTAAAAATAAAAGCTACGAAACCGATGATTTAATTCACCTGTTCCCTAGGAGTCTGTCGGACTTAAGTGATCGTAGCGAGCAAAGTGGGAAAGCGAGGACAGATTGGCCGGATTTTGAGGCGCATAGTCATTCTATGCAACGAAAAATCAGGGTAATATGAACCGCTTGTCCCATTTGCGCAG
>JAUXRH010000220.1 GCA_030682075.1 Nitrosomonas sp. | reverse complement strand
GTCTAGTCTTGGGTCTTTAATACTTGAAAAATGATGAATAATTGAGGGCGTTGGTTTGTCTGTCATTTGAAATCAAAATGATAAACTTAATACCTCATCTAGTTTCTGTTTTCAAGCGCTTTTAAGCCCGATTGCCCTGGGCGCAAGGGCCAGTTTCCGGTGCTTTGGGTTCCCGCCCACGTGGTTTTTGTCCCGCTTTTTGTTGTGCTTCCCGGCGGGAAATCTTTTCCTCATAATCTTTCTGTGCTTGTTGATCACGCGCCTGGACGCGCTCGGCTATTTTGGCTTTCGCAGCAGCCAGGGCTTCAAGACGTTGTTCGCGACGTTCGATTTCAGCCGGCAAGTCAAAATCATGCTCAGATTCCTGCTCATCGGTTTGCTCTGCTTTGTTCAATAAAAACTGAACCTCTTCGCGTAACTGGGCTTCCAGCTTCTCAATGTGTCCATGCGATAGCGCTTTGTGCTTTGATGCATTGGCCTTGATTTTGGTGCCATCCAGCGATATGTTTCCCAATTTAAACAACTTCATCTCTTGGGCTATGGCCAACACTTGCACAAACAATTCCTGCAATTCCTGCAAAAAGGTTTTGCGGAAATTTGCGATCGTGTCGTGATCCGGGTGCTGATTGACCGCAATAAAACGAAATGTAACCAAGTCATGCGTCGCCCGTTCAATCTTGCGGCTGGAAAATGTGCCCGTTGCATAGCCATAAACCAATAACGCCAGCATCATGGCGGGATGACAGGCTTGCGAACCTTTACCAGAATAATGGCTCGTCAATCTCGTCAAATCCAACTGATCAATGACTTCAATGATGAACCGCGCCAAATGATTTTCCGGTAACCATTCATCTATCGACGGGAGAAGCAGGTACAACTGATGGCGATTGCAGGGATTGAAATAACTCATGTTGCTTTTCCAAAAATCCGGTTTCAATTGACTGCTATGTTAACAAATTGATCCTCCAGATACTTTAAGTCCAACAGGACTCCTAGTTCCGACATAATCTAAATTCTGATTTAGGCGCCAATTAAAACCATTCCATCCAAGAATGTTTCTATTCGGCACGACCAACCTACTAAGTCTAGCCTAAATAAGACCAGCGGAGTAGCCTAACCATTCCCGCATTTTGGCAATACCGCCGCTGGTACTTTCCTAAGGACACTTCTTTCAAGAAACAATTATAAGTTACTGATTATAAGAAATATAAAAAAGAAAAAAGATCTATTTTACTAACTTCATCATGTTTCTTCCTGACGCCTTGCGGTCGAAGGCCGATTACTACGCTAAAAATCCAATTTTGCGAGCAGCCGCTTTGCGGCT
>JAUXRH010000218.1 GCA_030682075.1 Nitrosomonas sp. | reverse complement strand
GTTTAAAGTGCGCTGATTTTTATTTTTGGCAAGGCACAATGAGGCGTAATAACGTGTTATTACAACGAACTGTAACGCAGCAAAAATTAAAAAGCGGCGTGCTATAAACACCATAGTTTGACTCACCATTTGGGTGAGCCGGAATTTGTTCGAATTGTCTCATGTATTCATATCGTTAGTCATATCGGATAACGGTCAACTGAGGTTTTTAGGTTTATGGACGATGCCAGGCAAGCCAGCGGCGAATGCCTTTCTGAACGACTGGTGCGCTCAGGTTGAGAAGGCAAAAATCCCCGCCTTTCAGAAGTTTGCCAACACACTCAGAACGTACTGGTCGGGGGTCATTCACTTTGTCGAGTCGAGCATTACCAACGCAATATTGGAGAGCATCAACAGCAAAATCCAATTGGCCAAACGACGTGCTCGCGGCTTTAAAAACGTCAAGAACTACATCAATATGATCTATTTCTTGTGCGGAAGACTGACTTTCTCTTACCCACGGTATTTCACATAGACCCAAAAATCATTGGTTCCTTAGGCCTTTGGCAACGGAAACACGACCGACTCAACAACACCACTTAATTCTTCAATCATCACTTCGCTACCTGTTTGCTCCAAACATACATGTTTGAGTCGCGCTATTACTTGTTGTACCAATATTTCTGGCGCAGAAGCCCCCGCTGTAATTCCAATATGACTTTTACCTAAAAACCATTCTTCCTGCAATTGCGTATCACGATCCACCATATAGGACTCCACGTTGGCATTCCTTGCGACTTCACATAAGCGATTAGAGTTTGAACTATTGGGAGAGCCGACTACGATAACCAGATCGCATTGCTTGACCATTTGTTTAACTGCATCCTGGCGGTTCTGTGTCGCATAACAAATATCATCCTTTTTTGGCCCTGTAATCTCTGGAAAACGTCGCTTCAATGCATCAACAATACGTGCTGCGTCATCCACCGACAATGTAGTCTGAGTAACATAAGCTAAATTAGTAGCATCTTTAACTTGTAAGGTTTGAACATCTTCTTCTGTTTCTACCAGATACATGCCCTTATCTTTACCCTCAATTTGACCCATGGTACCTTCAACTTCAGGATGACCTTGATGGCCAATCATAATGATTTCCTTACCATCCCTGCACATCTTTGCCACTTCCACATGGACTTTGGTTACCAACGGACATGTTGCATCAAATACTTTTAGCTTGCGAGCCGCTGCCTCCTTCCTCACCCCATGAGAAACTCCATGCGCACTAAAAATCAAGATACTGTCTTGGGGTACCTCGTCAAGATTTTCAACAAATACAGCACCCTTATTTTCCAAATCCTCTACGACAAAGCGGTTATGCACGACCTCGTGACGTACGTAGATTGGCGCGCCATGCATTGCGAGCGCTCGCTCTACAATTTCAATGGCACGATCCACGCCAGCACAGAAGCCTCTTGGATTTGAAAGCAACACTTTGATCATTTGTCATTCTCCATGAAATGGACAAGTAATATTGAAAATACTCCACCCCCACTCGCTTGATGATAAATATAAACTTCAAACATAAATCTATGTACTCAAGATACGTGTATTTCGTGAAGAGAAAAGTAGCGAATCGGCTACCCGCACAGAGAATATATCGCTCAAATATAAACTATACTTCCCGATAATGCTCAGCCAAAGCAGTCCGTTGCTGGTAGGCTTCTCGCGCAATACGTATATCTTCTAAAAAATGCGGAAATTCTTTAATTAACATCGCCTGAGGACCATCGACCAGCGCTTTGCCTGGAACCGGATGAAAGTCTGCCAGTATCATATTGGCACCTGCAATCACACCTTGAGCGGTAACGTGCATCATGTCCAGTATGCCTTCCGGCGATTGCGCGCGAGCACCGACTGAATGTGAAGGATCAATACACACGGGCATACGTGTTAAACGTTTAACAACGGGTACTTGTGCAAAATCGACAAAATTACGATGCGGATCTCCCATATTTGTTTTCATCCCACGCAACCCGAAAATTACTTTCCGGTTACCTTCAGAAGCTAAATATTCAGCAGCATTAAGTGATTCATCCAGTGTAATGCCAAAACCGCGTTTGATCAGCACCGGAAAATCCTGCTGACGTCCGACAATTTTTAATAATTCAAAATTCTGTGTATTACGAGTCCCAATTTGTAACATGACTCCCGTTGGGTCACCTGTTTGATGGAGCGCCTCACGAATTTCTTCCACATGGGATTCGTGAGTCACTTCCATCGCAATCACTTTTATTCCATATTTACCGGCCAAATCGAATACATAGGGAAGACATGCTTTGCCATGACCTTGAAATGAATAAGGACTGGTACGTGGTTTATAAGCACCCATGCGCGTACAAACCTGACCATGATCAGATAAGACTTTCATCATCATCTCAACATGCTCCAGCGTATCAACCGCACATAACCCAGCAAACACATGGAGTGTGTCCTGCCCAAAACGTATGCCGTTATATTCAAAGTGTGTTGGACGATCATCGTTTCTATGTCGCCCAAGAACTCGGTATTCTTCTGAAATCCGAACAACTCGATCGACACATGGAAGATTACTTATATCTTCAATAGATAATGTTTTAGTATTACCAATCAGATATACCTCAATCAGTGATTGCTCAACACCGACTTCAGTATGTACCCGAGTAGAAATACCGGGAAGATTAGCCAAATACGCTAACAATTGTTTGTATTCCGGGCTATCGAGCCGGATATCCGGGACAAGAACAAGAATCATAAGATGTACCTGAGAATAGCACCAATACACTAGCGTAAGGGAAAATTGGATCCCGATTCTAACCGAAAAACCTGTTAGTTACCATTGCTTGGCAGTCTTAGGTTCTGTTCCGGTTGAGATTGTGCTGTTGCATTAAGGTAGTCGCATCACCGCGCTTTCATGGACAACACCCATAAAGTAACCTGAGATTTCATCAACAACCGCTGAGACACTGGATCCGATAAAATTCGGCAGAAAACCTAACCCGGATATTGCATGAATTGCACACGCCCTCACTTGTCTCTTGATTCCACAAGGAATTGTCTCAGTCAGGTGTATGAATAACTACTCCGCTTCTTCGAAAAATCCCTTGTGAAACCAATATCATGCGTGATCATCGTGCGAATTCATGCAATATCCGGGCTAATAGATATTACCAATTATTTAGCAAAAACCAATGCTACTAGAACATCCGCAGTCATCTCTAACATCAGCGCATTTTGGATCAAAGTCCGAATGTTTCAGGAGAAAATAATGGCACTCCTTGCAATATCTGGTAACCAGCATCATTCTAAGCAGAGTATATTTATGTTTATGTGCGACAATTTGTCACATGGCACTGTCGCATCATTTAAGCTAATGTTCTATCAATAAAATAGAAACCAGGATAAGCAATCGAAATGTTTAGTGACCTCAGTCAGTCACCATTATCTCCACTAAGAAAGAATTTACAGCGATTATTTCTGCTAAGAAATATCTCAATAGCCGCCCAATGCCTAACTATCGCTCTTGTGTATTGGACGATTGATATCGATTTACCTTGGGCAGAGATGATAATAGTGGTTGTGCTGCTTGCCACATTAAACCTGGCAACAGGGTTACGCTTGCATCGTATTTGGCCAGTATCTAATATTGAGTTTCTCGTACAATTACTTATCGATGTTTTTGCATTAAGTGCATTGTTATATTTCAGCGGTGGATCAACCAATCCATTTATTTCTCTCTATTTACTACCCCTTACAATCGCTGCAGCTGTTTTGCCATCTCGCTTTACATGGGTGATGGCCGCCATTACGATAGGCTGTTATACGATACTATTATTCAATTATGTGCCTTTGCCCCACGATCATAGCAAGCACCTCGCAGAATTCAGTTTACATGTATCTGGAATGTGGCTGGCATTCGTATTAAGCACCGTAATAATTGCCTGGTTCGTTGTTAGAATGAGTATATCAATTCGTGATCGTGATAAAGATCTGGCACTTGCACGGGAGCAAGCCTTACGCAATGAACAAATTATCGCATTAGGCACTCAAGCTGCGACGGCGGCACACGAACTTGGCACACCGCTCTCGACCATGGCGGTCGTTACCAAAGAACTTCAACAGGAATATACCAATGATAGTGAGTTCCAGAATAATCTGCGTATTCTGCGCGACCAGATTACACACTGCAAACAGACATTAACGCAATTACTGGCTAGTGCAGGGCAAACCAGAGCTGAAGATGGGAGTGGGCAGTCTGTCGATTATTTTCTGCAACATGTTTTGGATAAATGGCAACTGATTCGCCCATCGGTCAAATTTACTTTTCACTGTAATGGTACAAAGCCTGCGCCACAAATAATGAGTACCCGGTTATTGAGTCAATCTATTTTGAATCTACTGAATAATGCTGCAGATGCGTCCTCAACACGTGTTGACATTAAGAGTAATTGGGATAATCAAGCATTACATATTGAAATTATTGATGATGGTGAGGGTCTCAGCGCGGAAGCGATACAACGTGCAGGTGAAGCATTCTTTACCAGCAAATCACCCGATCAAGGTTTTGGCATCGGCTTGTTTCTGGCAAATGCAAATATTGAACGTTTTGGCGGCAGTGTTCGTTTATTTAATCACGAAGATGGCGGGGCCTGTACCCATGTAACACTCCCGCTGATAGCGCGGCAACCATGACAGAATTATCATTGATAGAAACCAACGACGATCCAAGTTTATTGATTGTCGATGATGATATTGTTTTTTGTGAGGTATTGGCGAAGGCGATGACAAAACGAGGTTTCAGTGTCACTTGCGCACATACAATCGAGCTGGCGCTGGAATACGCCGGGGTTTCTACACCAGAATACGCAATTGTTGACCTGAAGCTATCCGGTGATTCGGGATTAGTTCTAGTTGAGAGATTAAAAACACTGGACCCAGGAACCCGTATGGTCATGTTAACTGGTTATGCCAGTGTCGCTACTGCCGTAGAAGCCATTAAACTGGGTGCTACTCACTATCTTGCGAAGCCCGTTGATGCCGATGAAATCATGGCTGCATTTGAACGGACGACAGGTAATGCCGAGACCCCTATTAGTACACACCCGCTTTCAGTGGGTCGACTTGAATGGGAATATATCCATCGGATATTAAATGAGAATGATAATAATGTTTCAGTAACTGCAAGAATACTTAACATGCACCGTCGTACACTGCAACGTAAACTTGCCAAGAAACCTTATTAAGAAGAAACGCTTGATTACAAAAATCCGGCAATGATCCGAATATCTTGACCTACCATCCGCAGGTCCTGAATTTTAAGCTCAGATTTCTGGTTGAGATTAATTAATTCTGGCAGATTGAATATGCCTCGCGCCTTATCACCAAGCAAATGAGGTGCAAGAAAAATAACCAGCTCATCAACTAACCCTGCTCTGACAAGCGCACCATTCAACTTGCTGCCTGCTTCAACCAATAGCTCATTAATTTCAGAATCTGCGAGTTGTTGCATCATTCTTACAACGTCAACTTCACCATTCATATCTGGCAGTTCAATAATTTTTGCACCCAAATCATGCAATGCCGCAGCGCGCTCCTTGTTATGGATCGCGGTAAAAATGATCACGTCCTCACCCTGTAGTAACTTGGCATCAAGGGGTATTTCCAAACGACTGTCCACCACGATCCTAAGGGGTTGTCTGGATGTTTTTATTTGACGCACCGTCAATTGAGGGTCGTCTGCCTTTACTGTGCCGATGCCTGTCAAAACCGCACAAGAACGTGCGCGCCATTGATGCCCATTCCGCCGCGCAGCTTGGCTTGTAATCCATTGACTGGCCCCATTATTCAGGGCAGTTTTACCATCTAAACTTGCTGCAACTTTAATCCTCACCCACGGACGCTTATGTAACATTCGGCTAATAAAACCAATATTAAGCGCCTTTGCTTCCACTTCCATCAAGCCCGTTTGCACGGTAATTCCTGACTGTTGCAGTAGTGCCCCGCCTCTACCAGATACCAGTGGATTGGGATCTTCCATTGCCATGATGACTTTGGCAACACCGGCATGGATCAAAGCATTAATACAAGGTGGCGTGCGACCGTAATGACTACACGGCTCCAGGGTGACATAAACGGTTGCATTATTTGCCATTGCGCCCGCTTGCCTGAGTGCATTTATCTCGGCATGTGGCTGACCTGCACGTTCATGCCAGCCACGCCCAACGATCTGGCTATTACGCATAATCACACAACCTACCCTGGGATTAGGTGTTGTACTATAAAGGCCCTTTTCTGCAAGCTGCAAAGCCTGAGACATGGCGGCGTAATCTGCAGAAGAAAACATGGGATCAAGGCTTTTTTTCGCGGAATTGTGGCTCATCTACCGCCATCATCTATGAGAAGTAAATAAAACCAAAGATTCGAACAAGAATTTCTTCTTTATTTGCCCAATTTATTCTTTCGTGGATTCAATTTGTGGCGTTTGTACTTCCTTAATAGCATCCCGGAAATCATCCACATCTTGAAAACTTTTATAAACCGAAGCAAAACGTATGTATGCAACCTTATCCAACTTGTAGAGCTCCTGCATCACATTCTCACCAATACTGCGCGATGTCACTTCTCGTTCACCTAGACTTAAATACTTCTGAACGATACGATCTATTGCCGCATCCACATATTCGGTTGGAACCGGACGCTTATGCAAGGCACGCATAAAACCCGTTAACAATTTATTACGATCAAATTCAGCTCGATTACCACCATGCTTGACTACCTGGGGCAGACGCAGCTCTATCGTTTCATAGGTAGTAAAGCGCTTTTGACAAGTAAGGCAACGTCGACGGCGGCGTATTTTGTTGCCCTCCTCACTGACACGGGAGTCAACCACACTGGTGTCATCTGCATTACAGAAAGGGCACTTCATGACTCATATTTTATTTATAGTCAATAAATTAGCTTGAGCACATATACCGCCAACCAAAACCAAGTTATCAATTTCCATAAACTGGAAATTTTGCACAAAGTCCCTTTGCTTCCTTTGCTACCCGCGACAACACCACAGAATCATCCGGCGACTCAAGGACATCCGCAATCAAATTGCCTAAAAATTCGGCCTCTATTTCTTTAAAACCACGTGTTGTCATTGCCGGAGAACCAATACGTATCCCGCTAGTCACAAATGGTTTTTGAGGGTCGTTAGGGATTGCATTTTTATTCACCGTTATATGTGCCAATTCAAGCGATGCTTCGGCTTGCTTGCCGGTAAGATTCATTGCACGAAGATCCACTAAAAACATGTGACAATCCGTTTGCCCAGACACAATCCGTAAGCCGCGATTCTTCAGAACTTTTGCCATTACTCTCGCATTATCAATTACTTGTTCTTGGTAATCCTTGAATTCTTTGGTGGCTGCTTCTTTGAAAGCTACTGCCTTCGCAGCAATCACATGCATTAGTGGCCCCCCTTGCGTTTGAGGAAAGATTGCAGAATTCAATGCTTTTTCATGTTCTGGCTTAGCTAAAATAATACCCCCGCGTGGGCCACGCAATGTTTTATGAGTTGTACTCGTTACAAAGTCAGCAATACCCACTGGGTTTGGATAAAAACCCGCTGCCACCAGCCCGGCATAATGGGCCATATCAACAAATAAATAAGCACCCACCTCATCAGCAATTTTACGGAAATGTTTCCAGTCGATTACCCGTGCATATGAAGAAGCGCCCGCAACAATCATTTTTGGCTTATGCTCATGCGCTAATTGAGCCACTTGTTCATAATCAAGCTCTTCATTATCAGAACGAAGTCCATAAGAGACCGAATTAAATATTTTTCCACTTAAATTTACAGCAGAACCGTGGGTTAAGTGACCACCGTGTGCAAGTGACATACCAAGAAGTGTATCACCTGGTTTTAAAGCAGATAAATAAACGGCCGCATTAGCTTGCGAACCAGAATGTGGCTGGACATTAACATACTCCGCATTAAATAATGCTTTCAATCGATCAATAGCAAGTTGCTCAACGATGTCGACATGCTTACAACCACCGTAATAGCGTTTGCCAGGATAACCTTCGGCATATTTATTTGTCAGAACAGATCCTTGTGCCTGCAACACAGCAGGACTTACATAGTTTTCCGAGGCAATTAATTCAATATGATCCTCTTGCCGCTGCATTTCGCCTTTTATAGCTTGCCATAACTCCGGGTCAACACTTTCTAAAGTTTGTTTCTGGGAAAACATGGTGATATCAGTCCTTTGAAATTAGGGAAAACTGAGAAAAAGCGTATCTTACCACTACCAGAAGAAACAGAGATATAGATATACTCTTCACTGTTAGCCCCAAGTAGTAATGTCCGGTATTCTCCCGAAGACAAATGTCTGTTGCTGATTAAACTTACCTTTCCGTTGAAAGCAATGGTAAATATTATTAATATGGGCAAGCAGTATTCTTGTATCATGAAAACGATAACTTATATTTTAAATATGGATTTAATATCATGGGAAACAGTCTTAAATTAAGCATTGCTTTAATCTGCTTTATTTTTATTAATTCTTCACTTAGTGCCAATACAGAAACCAGAATCATAAATGGTCAGCACGCATCTACGGCGAGTTATCCGTGGTTAGCTAATTTATTTGTTGGCAGTGCTACAGATAGTGAAAATGGAGGTTCTTGTGGGGGTAGTTTGATTGATTCTAAATGGATATTAACCGCTGCTCATTGTTTCTTAAATGATGCGGGCGATCGAGCTGATTCAAGTGCTGGTGCAAGAACGATCGTGACACTCAGTTCAGATACCCTGGAGCCTCTGGCAAGTAAAGCCATCGTAGTCCAGGGAAAGCAGGTTTTCATTCATCCAAACTATAACCCGGATCCGGCAACCAGTAGCAATGTCAATGATTTTGATATTGCATTATTGGAATTAGAAACCACCGTTGTAATACCCCCTGTTAAATTGTTTATTGGCGAGACGCCAGGCAACGTACCCACCATCGTTGCAGGTTGGGGCGCTACTTTAACCGATGGGACCGGACCTTCAAATGATTTGTTGCAAACGCAACAAATTACCGTTTCAGAAAATATATGTAAGACAAGTCATGGTGATCTCATAACTTCCAATATGATTTGTGCCGGTGGTTATACGAGTACGGATACCTCGGATACTTGTCAAGGAGATAGCGGCGGCCCGCTATTTATAAACCTGAGCAGTGGCTCATTGCAAATCGGTATTACCAGTTTTGGCGGGAGCGGAACCGCAAATTGTGGCACACCTGGATCACCCGGTGTATATGCAAAAATCTCTGAATTGTATAGCTTTATCCAAACACATCTATCGAATACGTTGGTTGAAACTTCTTTGGCGGACAACCAGGCTATCACAAATCAATATGATGGCGTAAACGGAACTGTGGCTATTCCTAAGGTATATGTTGATGATCAAAATTACACGGTTACATTAAAACATACAGGCAACTTAACTTTTGAATTAAATGCGGCGACTATTAATGCATTTGATAACGCCGATGCGGTGCCCTCTTTTTTTAATGCAGCCAGCGCACTTTTGATTTTACCCTTGGTCAAGGTGAACTCACAATTTTTCAATGTAACTTTAGAGCACCTGGGTAATTTTAAGTTTGCTGCTAAAATAGTAGACCCTATATAAATACATATAGGGCACCGCTAAAAATTCAGAGTTCTAAACAAGACCAGGCGCGAATAAAAAATATTGACGCAGCATATGATGGATAGGTAAGGAAATATTTTTTGTGAGCAACGAAGTATGGTGACGAAACGGGGTAAGCAGGCAAGCCGCAAAGCGGC
>JAUXRH010000186.1 GCA_030682075.1 Nitrosomonas sp. | reverse complement strand
CGATAGCGAAAATCGACCCCGCCGAGGTCGTTTTTTGCCGATTTCGCCGCCGCATGGTTGTTCCATGGGGCAAGAAATCGGCAAAAAAGGAGCCGGCGCGGTCGATTTGCAGCCGACGATTCCAAAGTCCGACAGGCTCCTGGAATAGAGGATCTACAGTGGAAAAGCCATTTTTGCAAGGTTTCCAGAAAAAGCGCCTAGCCAAAAAAACAGGCATATTGATCTTCGTCGACGGTATTCAAGAACGCGTCAAGTGTTTTGACTGTAGGCTGCGGTTCATAGGAGTGCCATTTCATATTCGCTCTCTGCCAATAAACTTTCCACAGCTTTTGAGTTTTAACATAGGTCGCTTTAGCTATGGGGGTTTCAATCTTTTCTAAAGGATTATTCCGTTGCGGCCTGATTTCAAATATTTCAACACTCTGATTATCAATGCGATAGCCAAGATCAACCTCATTTCTTATATAAGTCGGCGGCCTACGTCTCTCCATGAATTTTTCAATGGCTTTTTCATATTTTTTTACTTCAAATTCACTGATAGCCATATTGCTCTGCTAATGATGATGTTTGTGCACCTAACAATGGCTAACCGGGCGCGGCCACGGAAAGCGTAAATACAAATATGGCCGCGCTCCGATTGAGCGTTGCGTCAAAACCTCTTAAGTAACTCCATCTAACCGATTGTTTTATATAAACATATTTGGAGTGACATTCGGGCGATTTTCGGCCTTGGCCCGATTACCCCGCTATTTATTTACACGACTTACTCAGTTTTTTGGGTTTCGTTTTGTTGAATGTATGAAAGCACGGTTGCTTTTAGTTTCTCTGCGTGGCTGTAGATTTCATCAATGCCAGCCAGTGGAGTTCTTTCTTCATCCTTGCCATTGAACAAACCAAGAATCAGCTTTTCGGTGTTATTAAATCGTAGTCTGCAAATCGGTTTGCGATTGTTATCATCGAGGAGAATAGCACAGTAACTCTGAGCATCTCTCATTTTGATTCTTCGAGGGGATACAACATCGCGCAAAACTGCGCGGATCATATGAAAGCCTTCGGTTTCTTCAGGTGATGTGATAACTTGCGGCGTGTCATGTTCTATTGTCGGTTGAATGACCGGAGCGTCGATCGCTGAGTTTGACTCTGGAGTCATTGCGACTTTTAGTCGCTCGTTAATTCGGTCGCCAATTAGCTGGCGAAAAGCACGCTTCGTGATTTGTGTGAACTGATCCTTAATGGCGGGAGTAAAACGTTTTCCGGCAAGCAAGTCAGCAGACACCAGCCGAACAAAATCTTCTGATGGATTGACCATCAAATCAGAAAGAACGTTCTGAATTGAGCGGGTGTATTTGAGGTCGTTTGCGGTAGTGAGTATTATTTCTATGTCAAATACAGATTTTGCGAATTTTTTTAATTCTTCTATATCTTGTTCTTTGAAATCAAGAATATTAAATTCCAGAAATGGCTTTTCGTCCATTTTGTTTGGCTGCTCAATGTCCGTAAAGAACCGGTAAACAATACCGTTTGTAAGAATGCCAAATCGTGCCTCTGTGACATGAAAGTAACGAAACAACTGAGACGCATGGTTTATGTTCAGGTCTCCACCACATTTTTTGCACTCAAAAAGAATGATTGGCTTGCCATCTTTCAAGATAGCATAATCAATCTTTTCGCCTTTTTTTGTTCCAACATCTGTTATTAGCTCGGGAGTTACTTCAAGCGGATCAAATACGTTATATCCAAGAGCTTGGATAAATGGCATCACCATCGCATTTTTTGTTGCCTCTTCCGTTTGAATCATGTCTTTTGTATTCATGATACGTGTCGCGAGTGATCTTAGCTGATCGATGAAATCCATATGATTCTCCTTGGTGTGTGTGAGTCTATTCATCGGGCCTGTTAAGCCTCGCAATTTCTAACAAGTTATTATCCAGATCCGCATCATGTACGCTAATCTGAACAATACAGCAATGAATACCATTTAAGCCTTGAGTTCCAAGCTGGATAACTAATCAGTAGTTACACACTGCAACCAGATCTGCACATGTTCCCAAACTTATTTAAAGCGTCACAGGATCCGGTTTATCAGGATCAATACCATATTTCTGAATCGCCTCAGCTACCTGCTTAACCGAAACTTTCCCTTCTTCAGCGAGTGCCTTGAGTACTGCGATGGTCACATAATAGCGATCGACTTCAAAAAACTGACGCAGTTTCTCACGCGTGTCTGAGCGTCCAAAACCATCGGTTCCCAGTACGCGGTAACAACCAGGAACAAACTCACGGATTTGATCCGCATAAATCTTCATATAATCGGTTGCAGCGACTACCGGGCCTTCTCGATCTTTAAAGCAATTTTCCACATGAGAAGATCTGGCCGCTTCAGTGGGATGCAGCCTATTCCAACGCGACACACTCAGTGCCTCACGGCGTAATTCATTGAAGCTGGGGACGCTCCAGATATCTGCATTAATGCTATATTCTTTTTTCAGTATGTCGGCGGCTGCAATTACTTCACGTAAAATAGTACCCGAACCCAATAGCTGTACACGCGGCGCCTTTCCTCGCTTGCCGCCTTCGCTGAACAAATACATGCCTTTTAATATGTCCTGCTCTGCGCCTTTTGGCATTTCCGGCTGCGCATAATTCTCGTTCATTACCGTGATGTAATAATAGATATCCTCTTGCTCCTGATACATACGGCGCAAGCCATCCTGGATAATAACAGCCAGCTCATAAGCAAAAGTTGGGTCATACGAGACACAATTCGGAATGGTTGATGCAACCAGGTGGCTATGCCCATCTTCATGTTGCAGACCTTCGCCGTTCAGTGTGGTGCGCCCGGCCGTACCACCCAGTAAAAATCCACGGCTACGCATGTCACCTGCGGCCCAGGCCAAGTCCCCGATGCGCTGAAAACCAAACATGGAGTAAAAAATAAAGAAAGGAATCATTTGTACACCATGGGTACTGTATGCCGTCGCGGCTGCAATCCATGATGACATGGCGCCCGCTTCGTTGATCCCTTCTTGCAGAATCTGGCCGTTCTTATCTTCCTTGTAATACATGAGTTGTTCTGCATCCTGCGGCGTATAGAGCTGGCCTACTGATGACCAGATACCCAACTGTCGGAACATACCTTCCATGCCGAAAGTCCGTGATTCATCGGCGACAATCGGCACGACATGCTGACCAATCGCTTTATCTTTCACCAGAATATTAAGAATCCGTACAAACGCCATGGTAGTAGAAGATTCGCGCCCTTCACCACCGGCTTTCAGTAAGGAATCAAAGGCTGACAAAGGTGGGATCTCCAGCGCTTTCGCCTTTTGTTTGCGATGATGAAAAAATCCGCCGAGTGCCTGACGCTGCGCTTGCATATAGGCATATTCAGGCGAATCTTTGCCCAGGGTGAGATACGGGACTTCATCGATTTTGTCGTCGGGTATGGACAGGCCAAAACGGTTACGAAAAGCCTTTAACGAAGTTGTGCCCATTTTTTTCTGCTGATGGGTAATATTCTGCGCTTCGCCAGCCTCGCCCATGCCATAGCCTTTAATGGTTTTGGCAAGTATCACCGTCGGTTGTCCCGTGTGTTTTATCGCCGCAGCATAGGCTGCATAGACTTTATGCGGATCATGACCGCCACGATTGAGACGCCAGATATCGTCATCAGACATGTTGGCAACCATTTCCAGTAATTCTGGATATTTACCAAAGAAATGTTTACGTACATATGCACCATCCTTGGATTTGATCGTTTGATATTCGCCATCAACACATTCCATCATGCGCCGTTGCAGTAATCCTTTGGTATCCTTGGCCAATAGCGGGTCCCAATAAGACCCCCAGATTACCTTGATAACATTCCAGCCAGTACCCCGGAAATCACTTTCCAATTCCTGGATAATCTTGCCGTTGCCTCGTACCGGCCCATCCAGGCGTTGAAGATTACAGTTAATGACAAAAATCAAATTATCCAGATTTTCACGCGAGGCCAGTGAAATTGCCCCCAATGACTCAGGTTCATCCATTTCACCATCACCCATGAAGGCCCAGATCTTGCGTCCATCGGTATTGACCAACCCACGGCTGCCCAGATACTTCATGAATCGTGCCTGATAGATGGCCATTAATGGCCCTAACCCCATTGAAACAGTAGGAAATTGCCAGAAGTCCGGCATCAACCAGGGGTGCGGATAGGAAGACAAGCCTTTACCGCCAACTTCCTGGCGAAAATTATTAAGCTGTTCCTCTGTCAATTCTCCTAACAGGAATGCATACGCATAAATTCCGGGCGCTGAATGCCCTTGCGTATAGACCAGATCACCGCCATGATCTTCACTGACGTTATGCCAGAAATGGTTGTAACCGACATCATAGAGTGTTGCCGCCGATGCGAAAGAAGCGATATGACCACCAACGTTGGTATTTCTATTAGCACGTAATACCATCGCCATGGCGTTCCAGCGCACATAAGAACGAATGCGATGCTCTATTTCATGGTTTCCAGGCGAGCGAGTTTCCTTTCCTGGCGGGATGGTATTGATATAAGCGGTATTAGCACTATAAGGCAGATAGGCGCCAGATCTTCGCGCTTTCTCAACCAGCTTTTCCAGAAGAAAATGGGCACGCTCCGCGCCTTCATTAATCAGTACGGATTCTAAAGCCTCTAACCACTCCTGTGTTTCCTGTGGGTCTATATCGGGTAGTGATTCCATACCTTATCTTTGAATTATGGGCACCTCTAAAAATCCATATTTGCGAGCAGCCGCTTTGCGGCTTGCCTGCTTACCCCGTTTCGTCACAATACTTCGTTGCTCACAAAAAATATTTCCTTGCCTATCCATCATATGCTGCGTCAATATTTTTTATTCGCGCCTGGTCTTGTTTAGAACTCTGAATTTTTAGAGGTGCCCTTATGATATTGATTAATCCGTGCCAACTATACTAAATACCGGCTTGAGTACGTTCTGCCGCCTCTATGGTATTGCATAGCAGCATGGTAATGGTCATTGGGCCTACACCCCCGGGGACAGGTGTAATGTAACCCGCTTTTTCTTTCACTGATTCAAAGTCGACATCACCCGCAAGCGCGCCATCCGCCAGACGATTAATTCCTACATCAATAACGGCGGCACCGGTTTTGACCATATCAGCAGTAATTAAACGAGGTTTCCCGACAGCAACCACAAGAATATCAGCACTTTTCGTATAGGAAGCCAAATCTCGTGTTTTGGATGTGCAAATGGTAACGGTTGCTCCTTTCTCCAGCAACATCAACGACATGGGTTTGCCTACAATATTGCTTCGGCCAACGATAACCGCATGCTGCCCTTCAATTGGAATACCGTGTTTTTCAAGCATGATCATGACACCGTAGGGTGTACAGGGTAAGAATACGGCACTGCCAGTCACAAGAGCACCGACATTATAAAGATGAAAACTATCCACATCTTTCTCTATCGCAATTGATGTTATCACCTTGCCACTTTCAAAATGCCGAGGCAAAGGCAATTGTACCAAAATACCATGAATATGCGGATTTTCATTTAACTCATGAATGCAGCGCAGAACGTCAGCCTGCTCAACATTTTCAGGAAATCTGTGTGTTTCAGAATGAATACTGGCTTCTTTGCATGCCTTTACTTTGTTATTGACGTATATACTCGATGCCGGATCGTCCCCAACAATAATTACGGCCAACCCGGGCCGCACCCCTTTTTTAATCAGGTTTTCGGCGCGCGTTTTCAGTGTGGAACGAACTTCCTTCGCTATCGATTTGCCATCAATGATCTCAGCGCTCATTATGTTTAAGACCGTCTTTAATAGGGCGTATTTGCACGAACAATTGATTGAAATTTGTTCCTGGATAAATCATGCAGGCGATTCAGCAAAAAAACCAAACCTATGCTCAGGGTGAAGTAGCTTGTTTTACCTTTTTAATTTTTGACTTAAAAATCAATAACCCAATGATAAATGTGGGAATGACAAATAAAGCTGCTGAAACAAGACCTGCGGTAAGTACCGAAATGGCACTGTTACCTGGCATGAAAAGTGTGACAAACCAGATCACAATAAAGAAAACTAACAAGCCACCATAAAGCATTGTTTTTCTACCGCGCTCATATAATCGCCAAAATTCACCAGAAACCTGGTATTCATCGACATAATGATTAAATAACTCAGCAAGGCTATTATCACCCGGTTCTGACTGGTAGCCCGCATCTACCGCATGCGCGTTACTCCCATCTTCAACCCTGGCCATTTTTTTCAGGAATTCAATCCGTTGCCGCACTTTCTTTTCCTGCATTCCATCACTGGCTAACATTAACCGTATTGCAGAATACGCATTTTCACGTGCCTTCTCTGGAAAATCCAAACTTTCAGCAAATTTCCAGATAACACCCAATAAATACAGATGAATGGTCATTTCTTGAAACTGTGGTGCAAAGTCGTACCCCTTATCCTTGATACGTCCAAGTTGCACATCCATAATTTCTCTTCCATGCTGAACGCATGCATCAATAAACGGAATTTTTATATCTTTAGTATCGGTTGTTACGATTTCATTTTCTGAATTTTCTTTTATATCAGCTATTGTCACAATGTTATCCTCACGCGATATTTATGCAAAGTTCCTATAATTCGACATTATATACTGGCTTACCAAGCCTTGAAGAAGAATGAATCATAAAAACAAATCCAATT
Organism: Nitrosomonas sp.; assembly: GCA_030682075.1. Taxonomy (GTDB): domain Bacteria; phylum Pseudomonadota; class Gammaproteobacteria; order Burkholderiales; family Nitrosomonadaceae; genus Nitrosomonas. Next base: position 10,781 of record JAUXRH010000186.1, on the reverse strand, counting down.
TATATTCCAAGGCGCTTCCAGATGATTGTTGTTAACCTGGACGTATTCATCGTATAAAAATGCAAACCGGGCGCACCGGCTGCAAGCAGACGTTCACAGAGATCAGTCACCACATCCAAACCAAAAGCCTGTATAGAAGCACTATCGTCACCATAGCCCTCAAATTTCCTGCGCATCCAGCGTGGAATTTCTGCGCCACAGGAATCCGAGAATCTCATCAGTTGAGAGAATTTATTAATTGGCATAATACCGGGTACGATGGGGACCCTGATGCCAGCAGCTTCACATGAAGCTACAAAATGAAAATAGGCATCCGCATTATAAAAATACTGGGTAATGGCAGAATCTGCGCCTGCTTCAATCTTGCGCTTGAAGTTTTTTAAATCCTCCTGTGCTGTCCGTGATTGCGGATGATATTCTGGGTAAGCGGCGACTTCAATATGAAACGTATTGCCAAACTCTCGACGAATGAAGGCAACAAGCTCATCAGCATAGCGAAACTCACCTGCTTCTGCCATTCCTGAAGGTAAGTCGCCGCGCAGCGCAACAATATGTTGAATACCATGGTCACGGTATGTTTCTAAAATAGATCGAATATTCTCATGAGTAGACCCGATGCAAGAAAGATGGGGGGCTACAGCGCACCCTTCTTTCTGAATTTCCAGTACCGTTTCAAGTGTACGATCCCGGGTAGAGCCACCCGCACCAAAGGTGACCGAGAAAAATTTTGGGTTTAACCATGCGAATTGCTTACGCGTTTCACGCAATTTTTCTATACCCTGTTGTGTTTGAGGCGGAAAAAGTTCCAGGCTGAAACTGGGCGTAAATTCTTTTTGTGATTCCATCATTATTTATTAAAAAAACCCTGCATTATCTGATTCTCACAAATTGCATCTAAAACAAAATAGAAGAAGGAGCACCCATCAGCGGCATGCTCCTGTTTAAATGTTCTGAATCAATTACTAATAACGATACATTTCTGGCTTATATGGGCCATTCTTATCCAAATTGAGATACAGCGCCTGCTCATCCGTTAATACCGTCAGCTTTACGCCGAGTTTACCAATATGAAGCCGGGCCACTTTTTCATCCAGATATTTGGGTAATACATAAACATTTTTCTGATATTTCTCGCCACTCTGCCAAAGTTCCATTTGTGCCAGGACTTGATTCGTAAATGAACTCGACATGACAAACGAGGGGTGGCCCGTTGCACAGCCAAGATTTACCAGTCTTCCTTGTGCCAATACGATAATTCGATTGCCGTTTGGAAAGATGACATGATCAACCTGCGGCTTAATGTTTTCCCATTGATACTTCTGCACCGAAGCAATATCAATTTCAGAATCGAAATGCCCAATGTTACAAACGATCGACTGATCTTTCATCCTCAGCATATGATCGTGCGTAATAACACGCAGGTTACCTGTGGCTGTAACAAAAATATCAACCTGATCGCAGACTTCATCCATGGTGACAACGCGATAGCCTTCCATTGCAGCTTGTAGCGCACAAATCGGATCTATTTCGGTAATCCAGACAGTCGCGCCTAAACCACGCAGAGACTGGGCACATCCCTTACCTACATCACCATAACCACAGACCAGTGCGATCTTGCCTGCGATCATGACATCGGTTGCACGCTTGATTCCATCAACCAGGGACTCACGGCAACCATAAAGATTATCAAATTTTGATTTGGTAACCGAATCATTGACATTAAAGGCAGGAAATGGCAATTCACCGTTTTTTTGCATTTCATACAAACGATGGACACCCGTCGTTGTTTCTTCTGTCACTCCTTTAATACAGGCAAGATTTCTGGAATACCAGTCCGGCTGTTCAGCCAGTTTCTTTTTAATTGAAGCAAATAATGCGATTTCTTCTTCATTGGTTGGATTTGCAATGACGGCTTGATCGATTTCCGCCTTACTACCCAGAATCAATAATAAAGTCGCGTCACCCCCATCATCCAGAATCATATTTGCATTGCTTTGTGGCCAATCAAATATCTGGTGAGCATATTCCCAATAATCATCCAGCGATTCACCTTTATAGGCAAAGACAGGAATATCTTTCGCGGCAATTGCTGCTGCCGCATGATCCTGGGTTGAAAAAATATTACATGAAGCCCAACGAACTTCAGCACCTAAGGCAACTAATGTTTCAATGAGTACTGCAGTTTGGATCGTCATATGCAGGGAACCTGCTATACGTGCGCCCGCTAATGGTTTTTGATTAGCATATTCTTTGCGAAGTGCCATCAGACCGGGCATTTCAGTTTCTGCGATGGCAATTTCTTTATCTCCCCAGTCAGCAAGAGACATATCGGCAACTTTATAGTCAGTAAAATTAGGATTAATAACATTCATTCAATTTTCTCCAGATACTTCAAAGCGCCGTTGTTACGATACCTTACATAGTGAGCCTCACGGGTTAAAGCCGCTGCAGCGCTCCTCAGTATGCAAAGATAATGTTTATTTCTCAGCTAGTTAGATTTACAACGATTTATATATAAAGAATCCATCAGATTCCTGCATCGGCACGGAGTTGCTCAGCCATATCGGTAGCTTCCCATGTAAAAGTTGCTTCTTCCCGCCCAAAATGTCCATATGCGGCTGTTATTTCATAGATTGGACGTAACAGGTTGAGAAAATGAATAATAGCGCGCGGGCGCAAATCAAAGTGTTCTTCAATCAATTGAATGATTTTTTCATCAGAAATTTTTCCTGTCCCGTAGGTGTCAACCATTAACGAAACCGGGTGTGCCACACCAATAGCATAAGCCACCTGCACTTCACATTTACTTGCAATGCCCGCTGCAACAATATTCTTGGCGACATAGCGCCCCGCATAGGCCGCAGATCGATCGACTTTAGATGGATCCTTACCTGAAAAAGCGCCGCCGCCGTGATGTGCTGTACCACCATAAGTATCTACGATAATTTTACGGCCCGTTAATCCGCAGTCACCCATTGGGCCACCTACAACAAAACGACCGGTTGGGTTAACCAGATATTTTGTATTGCTATCCAGCATCCCTTTCGGCAGTACTGGCTTAATAATTTCTTCAATGACGGCTTCAGTCAGCGCATCATGGGAAATATCGGGATTATGCTGAGTAGAAACCACCACCGTATCAATTCGCTGCGGCTTGCCATCACGATACTGAACGGACACCTGTGACTTAGCATCAGGGCGAAGCCACGGCAAACGTCCACTTTTTCTTAATTCAGCCTGTCGCTCCATCAATCGATGCGCATAAAAAATAGGCATTGGCATTAATTGCGGCGTTTCGTCACACGCATAGCCGAACATGAGACCTTGATCGCCTGCGCCCTGTTCCATTTCTTCTTCTTGTGTTCGATTGACACCTTGCGCAATATCAGGCGACTGCTTATTAAAAGCCGTCAGAACAGCACAGGTACTCGCATCGAAACCAATATCAGAACTGGTATAACCAATTTTCTTGACTGTTTCACGTGCAATTACATTGTAATCAACCATGGCATGGGTGGTAATCTCGCCAGATAAGACAATCAACCCAGTACTGCACAATGTTTCACAAGCGACGCGTGCATGTGCATCCTGAGTTAAAATTGCGTCAAGAACCGCATCTGAAATCTGATCGGACACCTTATCAGGATGACCCTCAGAAACTGATTCGGACGTAAATAAATATTCACTCATATTTTATAATCAACTCTATATTCTAAAGCGCTTAGTATACCAAATCACGCTTGATTTAAGAAATCCACCTTATAACCAATCTACTTATTATCATTAATTTCAATAAATTAAATCACATCTAATTAAAAAATAAATATCCACAATCCCTCCGCACAGAATTAAATCACGTCTTACATTGATCTAAATCAAAGAGAAATAAGAAATAGCAGGCAATATGCAAAACGCACATGTCATTAACGTGTGTTTTTAATAAAAATGGAGGATTTCTATGAAAATTAAAGCTATTCTTGCCGCATTATTTGTACTCACTTTAATGGCTTGTGGCAAGCCGACGGCACCGGAACCACCAGATCCATCATCCTATGGTCAAACTATTAAGCCTGATCATAAGGTACCAGCAAAACATCAATAATATTGATGAAGTTAGCTGCTAAACTTCAAGATGAAGTTGGAGTATCGGCACTATCTAGAAAAACTCTAATCAAGTCGGTTTCATTAAGCAACAAAACCACACTACGATGCTTTAAAATGACTTGATTAGAGTTTCTACCACCCTTCAGCAACATCCCGCTTGACCCGTGAATTCTGTATACTCCGCTTCAGTCGTTTAATTGTCGCGTTGCCCAAGGCACGCTGAATTTCAAATCCCAACCATGCCCATTGTTTTACCTCTAACACTTGATGATGCCGATTTGATCACTGCATTAGCCGCCACCATATGGCACGAACATTATGCAAATATAATTTTGTCAGCGCAAATTGAATACATGCTCCATCAACGTTACCATACGGCATTAATTCGGATACAGTTATTAAGCGACAATACCTGGTGGGAAAAAACTATTGCCGCATAACGAGATCATTGGTTTTTCATGCTACAAACTCACTCACTATCCTAATGAACTAAAGCCATGATGCGATTTTAGTTAACGACGTGAAACTTTTAATGCGTCAACATTCGTTTGCAAGCCTCATCCTAACGGCGAATAAAAACAATACTTCCGCAATTGCTGCCTACAAGCAATATGGCTTTATAATTAGCGATGAAGTGGTAAAGGATATTGGTAATGGCCTTGTAACGGATGATTACCTCATGACGATGACCATCAAATAATTTATTATTTCTACACAATGAAACTAAAATTTACCAAAATGCACGGACTAGGCAATGATTTTGTCGTATTTGATGCCATCAACCAATCTGTGCAGCTTAATCCTGATCAATTACGTTTAATTGCAGACCGTCATTTTGGAATTGGCTGCGATCAAATCCTGATGGTTGAACGCGCATTAAGCAATGCGGATTTTCGCTATCGTATTTTTAATGCCGGTGGCGGTGAAGTTGAACAATGCGGGAATGGCGCCCGCTGCTTTGTTCGTTACGTACATGACCATGACTTAACCCATAAAAATGTGATTCGTATCGAAACACTCAGTGGCATAATTACACCTAAGCTTGAATCTAACGGTGAAATAACCGTTAACATGGGCATTCCAATCTTTGAACCGGCAGAAATCCCATTTATAGCTGACAAGGTTGCCTTATGCTATTCGCTTGATATAAATGGCGATCCAACAGAAATTAGCGTTATTTCAATGGGCAATCCCCACGCTGTACGCATTGTTGAAGATATCAACCTGGCACCGGTTTTAACTGAAGGTGCTTTAATTGAATCTCATCCACGCTTCCCCAACCGAGTTAATGTCGGATATATGCAAGTGATCGATCGTAACCATATAAAATTACGGGTTTATGAGCGTGGAACTGGTGAAACTCTTGCCTGTGGCACGGGGGCCTGTGCGGCTGTCGTTGTGGGCATTAGACAGAATTTGTTGGCATCAAATGTAAAAGTCAGCACCCGTGGTGGTGAACTGGCCATACGATGGGAAGGTGACTGTCAGCCCGTGTGGATGACGGGTCCAGCAGAGACTGTTTTTGAGGGTGAGATTAACTTGTAATCAACAAAGGAAGTTTTACATGAAACCGGAAGATATCGTGCAATATCTACAGAACCACCCACAGTTTTTTGAGGACTATGCGGATGCAATAGCAAATATAACTATTCCCCATCTGCAAAATAGCAAAAGCGTCATTTCCATTAGTGAACGGCAAATTGTTGCTTTAAGAAACAAAAACCAAATTTTGCAGGATAAATTGCTCGAATTAATCAGCTTTGGTGAGAAAAATGATGCCATTGGTGAAAAAATGCATCGATTAACCATCGCAGTACTCGCTTGTTCAAGCCTTGATGAACTGCTGCATAATATAAAATTTAATTTAAATGAGGATTTTGCTATTCCCTATATTGAGCTGCGACTATGGGGTATAGCCACAGGCAAAAATAACATTAAACAAAAAGAATTTACTAAAACTACAAAAGATACTCATGTAATTGCCGAGAGCTTAACAAAACCTTATTGCGGCCATCATGTGGTGGATGAAATCAAGAACTGGTTTGGTGACGATGTCGCTCACCTGAAGTCATTCTCAATGACACCGATACGAGGACAGGAAACGATAGGGCTACTGGTATTAGCAAGTCCTGACGAGAAACGGTTTTTCCCGGGAATGGAAACTCTGTATCTTAAACGTTTAGGTGAAATTATCTGTACGGCACTCGCACGGTACGCGAGTTAGCTGCCTTTCAATGACAGGGGTTATTCTTCCATAAAATGAGCGCCACACCTTCTTCACTTGCGTCTATCTATATCGCTCATTTAACCAATGAACGACGGCTTTCGCCGCTTACCTGCAAATGCTATGCAAGTGACCTCACTGTCTTATTTAAGCATCAACAAGAAACACCACTGGATCAATTACAATCGCAACATATTCGTCATTTTATCGCCAAACTTCATGGCTCAGGGCTTTCAGGCAGAAGCTTGGCTCGAGTCCTTTCTTCATGGCGCGGATTCTTCAATTATCTGATACGCTTGCACGGCTATGCTCAGAATCCCTGTATCGGAATACACGCGCCGAAATCACCCAGAAATTTACCAAACGCACTTTCTCCAGATGAAACAACACAATTACTGACATTCTCTAAAGATAGTTTTATCAATTTGCGCGACAGTGCCCTGTTTGAATTAATTTACTCTTCAGGCGTACGGTTAGCAGAGCTAACCAAGCTTGAACCCATGCATATCAATTTCCAGGATGGCACCCTGCGCATCAACGGAAAAGGGAATAAAACGCGGATCGTGCCCGTCGGAAGAAAAGCGATTGAGGCATTACAGGCATGGCTGGAACAACGTAAAATAATCATCAAACCCGATGAAAAAGCGCTCTTTTTAACACATTATGGCAAGAGAATCAGTGCCCGCACCATTAGCCATCGCCTGAAAATCAGGACAACACTACAAGCCATTAATCGCAATGTTCACCCACATGTTCTCCGACATTCATTTGCATCCCATTTATTACAATCCAGTGGCGACTTACGCGCCGTGCAAGAAATGCTTGGACATGCCAACATTAGTACAACTCAAGTCTATACCCATCTGGATTTCCAGCATTTAGCGAAAGTCTATGATACCGCGCATCCACGAGCCAAACGAAAAATTGAACCGGGGAAATAGTGAGAACAGATTGCATCTGATTACATTCTATTGATGAATCAGCGTTATAATTTGCTATTTACAACGAACTCAGAGTAATTAAATGACCACAATAGTTTCCGTACGACGTGGCAAACAAGTTGCGCTCGGTGGTGATGGCCAGGTTACTTTAGGTGCCATTGTGGCCAAATCCAGCGCTCGTAAAGTACGCCGCTTTTATCATGAGAAAATTCTTGCTGGATTTGCCGGTGGTACTGCCGATGCTTTCACCCTATTTGAACGCTTTGAAGGGAAACTTGAAAAACACCACGGTCATCTTTTACGATCAGCCGTTGAGTTAGCCAAGGATTGGCGCACCGACCGTATTTTACGCCGATTGGAAGCAATGATGGTTGTAGCTGATACCGAATTCACGCTGATTATTTCTGGTGCAGGCGATGTGATTGAACCCGAATTTGGCCTTGGTGCAATTGGTAGTGGTGGTGCTTATGCCCATTCTGCTGCGCGCGCACTGCTCGAAAACACCGACTTATCTGCCACTGAAATTGTCACAAAATCGCTCAATATTGCCGGGGATCTGTGTATTTATACCAACAAGAATTTGGTAATTGAATCGATTGATTAAGCCACAAACACGATTTATCAGCTATTAACCTAATTTAGAGCTAACCACCATGTCTCAAATGACCCCGCAGGAAATTGTTCACGAACTGGACAAGCATATTATTGGGCAAGATTCTGCCAAGCGTGCTGTCGCCATTGCACTTAGAAATCGCTGGCGCAGACAACAAGTGGCTGAACCACTAAGACATGAAATTACCCCAAAAAATATTCTCATGATTGGCCCGACCGGTGTTGGCAAAACCGAGATCGCCCGACGTCTGGCAAAACTTGCCGATGCGCCCTTTATCAAGATCGAAGCCACAAAATTTACCGAAGTTGGCTATGTTGGGCGCGATGTAGACTCCATTATCCGCGATCTAACAGAAGCGGCGATCAAACTAGCACGTGAAACAGAAACCAGAAGAATGCAGCCACTTGCTGAAGATCGTGCCGAAGATCGCATGTTGGACGCGCTCTTGCCTGCCGCTAGAGATAACGATGGACGAATCGATGCCGAATCAAATGATGGTTCCACCCGTCAGAAATTTCGTAAAAAGCTACGCGAAGGCGACCTTGATGATAAGGAAATTGAAATTGAAATAACCGCGCCACGTGCCAGCATGGAAATCTTTGCACCACCTGGAATGGAAGATCTTACTTCCCAGATCCAAGGTATGTTTCACAATATGTCCACAGAGAAAAAGAAAACGCGCAAATTAAAAATTCGCGAAGCCAGAAAACTCCTGATTGAAGAAGAAGCGGCCAAACTGGTTAATGATGAGGATTTAAAATTACGTGCCATCCAGAATGTTGAGCAAAACGGCATTGTATTTCTGGATGAAATTGACAAAATTACCAGCCGCTCCGAAACATCCGGTGGAGATGTATCCCGCCAGGGCGTGCAACGAGACTTATTACCCCTGGTAGAAGGCACTACCGTTTCTACCAAGTTTGGCATGATCAAAACCGATCATATCCTGTTTGTCGCCAGTGGCGCATTTCATATGAGCAAACCATCTGACCTGATTCCAGAATTACAGGGACGATTTCCAATACGCGTGGAACTGGCAAGTCTTAGTGTCAGCGACTTTGAACAAATCCTGACCAACACCGATGCCTGTCTCACACGTCAATATGAAGCATTAATGAGAACCGAAGGAATTGAATTAACCTTTTCGGGTGATGCCATCAAACGGCTGGCAGAAATTGCCTTCTCCGTTAATGAAAAAACCGAAAATATTGGTGCAAGACGCCTCCATACCGTCATGGAAAAACTGCTGGAAGAAATTTCTTTTGATGCATCAAAACACAGCGGTCAAACAGTGGCGATTGATGCCGATTATGTCGATGCGCGTCTGAAGGATTTATCTCAAAGCGAAGATCTGGCGCGTTATGTGCTCTGATATCCAGCAAAGACTTTCCGATTAGAGCGGTTGCCGCCTTTCCAGATTGGGCTGTTGGAACAACATAACGCGGAGGTGAATTTCCAACCCGCTCTCAGGTTTTATCCGAGCACATTATTAAAATTCCTGAGTGCTTACACAACCTGCCCCGCCACATAACCCGACGACCAGGCCCATTGAAAATTAAATCCACCCAGGTGGCCGGTGACATCCACCACTTCACCAATAAAATAAAGCCCTGGTATGCATTTGGATTCCATTGTTTTGGAAGATAGCTCATGCGTATCGACACCACCCAGTGTCACTTCCGCTTTTCTGTAACCTACGGTACCACTGGGAATAATTTGCCAGTCTTGTAGTTTATCCGCAATCTGGCGCAACTCCTTATCACGATATTGATTCAGTGGCCTGGCGGCTGCTGACGACATAAACTGACCCCAGGCTTGCGCAAAACGTTTGGGTAAATACTGTGCCAGTAAATTTGGTAATAAGATGGCGCTCCGTTTATGTTCCCGGAGTAACTGCATTACCTCATGTTGCGGTAACAAGTTGATACGAAGCGCATCACCAGGACGCCAATAGGAAGAAATCTGTAATATCGCGGGACCACTCAGCCCACGGTGGGTGAATAAAATATTTTCACGAAAGGACGCACCCTTGCAACTCACGATGACATCAATTGCAACACCTGAAATTTCAGCAAATAAGGCCAGATCTTTTGCTGAGAAAGTAAGTCCGACCAGCGCAGGACGTAGTGGCGTGACCGTAATGCCAAATTGCTCAGCAACCTGATAACCGAAAGCACTGGCACCAATTTGTGGAATTGACAGCCCACCGGTTGCGACAACCAATGATGCCGCCATTACCGTATTACGGTCAGTCTTCAGTATAAACCGCAGGCCAGTTCCATTTTCTTCATTGGTCCTATCAATCTGTTCAATTTTTGATGACATTTGCCAGGTCACCCCTGCCGCATCGCATTCCTCCCGCAGCATATTGATAATTTGCTGCGCGCTGTCATTACAAAATAACTGCCCCAGCTTCTTTTCGTGATAACGAATGCCGTGTTCTTCCAGCAATGAAATAAAATTCAGGGGGGTAAAACGGGCTAAAGCCGAGCGACAAAAATGAGAGTTACTGGAAAGGAAGTTTTCAGGTTTCGTATGCAGATTTGTGAAATTACAGCGGCCACCGCCAGATATACGAATCTTCTCGGCCAGTTTGCTTGAGTGATCAAGCAGCAACACGGAACGTCCCCGTTTACCCGCTTCAATCGCGCACATCATACCCGCCGCACCCGCACCAATCACCACCACATCTTTGGTTAATTTCATGGAGTAATCGGCGATTCCTTGTGTGCTTTGAAGCGATAATGATGCTACAGGGCACCTCTAAAAATCCATATTTGCGAGCAGCCGCTTTGCGGCTTGCCTGCTTACCCCGTTTCGTCACAATACTTCGTTGCTCACAAAAAATATTTCCTTACATATCAATCATATGCTGCGTCAATATTTTTTATTCGCGCTT